>JACRNU010000026.1 GCA_016234805.1 Elusimicrobiota bacterium | reverse complement strand
GTTGGGCCGCGGTCGCGTTGACGGACCTCGCGGCCAGGAGCTCCCTGCCCTGCTCGTAGGCGAAGGTGAGTTCGGCTTCCATGGGCAGGGCCATGGCGCGGCTGTAGGAGTCGGCGCCGCGGCCGTCGGGTTGGCGCTCCGCGGTGCGGAGCAGCCGGCCGCCGAGGTAGTTCGGGAGCACCTGGCTGAAGCGCGACGGGACGGACTTCCGGTCTCCGAAAGAGAGGTCGAACTCCCGCGCCGCAGCGTCGTGGCCGGCTGCGTGGTGCAGGTTCTGTCCGCCCATGAAGAGTCCAAAATCGGGAACGGTCCCGACGAAGAACCTGAGGGCGATCCCGGCCGCGCCTCCGTTCTCGCCTCCGAGGCGCCAATTGCCGGCATACCTGGTCTCCAGCGCGTGCTTGGCCCTCTGGATGGCGCGGTAGGGCAGCATCATGGTGTCGTAATACCAGCGGACGCCCCAGTGGGTCGGGTGCGTGGGTTCGGCCGTGACGATCCAGTCTTCGGGCAGGAAGACGTCCGCTTCCCGCTGAGGCTCGGCTTCAAGCCTGCCCGCCAGCACGAGCAGGGAGAGGGCGATGGAGGCGATGCTCCAGCCGCGTTCCATGCGATTAGTATATAATTGTCGCACCCTCCGATGAACGCCGGCTTTTTCCTGCAGGACCTGACGGTCGTCCTGTCCACCGCGGCCGCGGTGCTCCTGCTCTTCCGAAAACTCGGGCAGCCCCCCGTGCTGGGCTACCTCGCCGCGGGCCTGCTCATCGGGCCGCGCACCTGTCCCGTGCTCCTCATCCGCGACCTGGGCAGTATCGAGGCCCTGGCCGGCATCGGCATCATCTTCCTCCTCTTCGCCCTGGGCGTGGAGTTCAACCTCAAGCGCCTCGTGCGCGTGGGAGCGCGCGCGTGGCTCTGCGCCGGCATGGGGTTCGCCTTCATGATGGCGGCCGGGGTTGGCATGGGTTTCCTGCTCGGGTGGAAGGGCATGGACCGCATCGCGTTCGGCGGGATCATCGCGCTCGCGAGCACGGCCATCGTGGCCCGAACGCTTCTCGAGCGGGCCCGGCGCCGCACGGGCTGGGAGGAACTCCTGGCCGGCAAGCTCATCGCCGAGGACATGATCGCGGTGATGCTGGTCGCCTTCTTCTCCTCGATCGCCGGCGTGGGCAACGCCCAGTTCGCCAGCCTCGTCGAGACTCTGGCGCGCTTCGGGCTCATGGTCAGCGTCATCCTCATCGCCGGGCTCCTCATGCTCCCGCGGGTACTCGACGCGGTCGAGCACGGCGGCTCGGAGGAGGTGCGTACCCTCGGGATCGTCGGAATCTGCTTCGCGGTCTCGCTGCTCACGGAGAAGCTCGGGTTCTCCGCGGCCCTCGGGGCCTTCCTTGCCGGGGCCATCGCCTCGCTCGGCGGACCGCACCCCAGGGGCTCCACGAGACCGTCGAGCCTTTCAAGGACCTCTTCGGAGGGGTCTTCTTCGTGTCCGTGGGCATGCTCATCGACCCGGCCTGGCTCCTGGGCCATTGGCAGCTTGCCCTGGGCCTGGCGGTCTTCACGATCGCGGCCAGGATCCTGGCCAACTTCGCGGCTCTGACCGCGGTGGGCGAGGCTCCGACCGCGGCGGCAGACGCCAGCTTCGCGTCGCTCCCCATCGGGGAGTTCTCCTTCATCCTCGCCCAGGTCGCGCTGAGCCAGGGGCTGGCGAGCCCGGCCATCTACCCCCTGGCAGTCACCCTGTGCCTGACCACGACCCTGGCGTCCTCGGTGCTCCTGCCCCGGACACACGGCGCGGCCGGTTGGGCCGGGACGCTCATCCCGGGCCCGGTCGACCGGTCGCTGCGCCGCTACCGGCGCTTCATCCTCCGGCTGGAGGCGGCCGGCCGCTCGAGCCGGCCCTGGATGCTCATCCGGCCTTCCGCGACCCAGATCGGGCTGAACTTCCTCGGGATCAGCGCGCTCCTGCTGGCGGCCCGCACCTTCGAGGAGAGGGTCTCCTGGGGCCCCGCCTACCCTGGGCTCGTCTGGACCCTGGCGGCTTTCGTGTCCCTGCCCTTCCTCAACGCCATGCTGCGCAAGACCCAGGCAGTCACCATGATCCTCATCGAGGCGCTCTCCACTCGCGACGAAGCCGGGACCTCCCCGCACGAGGCCAAGCCCATGCGCACGAAGGTCTTCTTGAACCTGGCATCGGCCGCCATCGCGGCGTGGTACCTGGCCCTGAGCTGGCGCCTGCTCTCCCCCTGGCCGTACACGATATTGCCGCTCGCGTTCATGCTCGTGGTGGGGGTGCTCTTCTGGCAGCGCATGAACCAGTTCTACTCCAGGCTCCAGCTCCTTCTGCGCGACAGCCTGGCCAAGGCGGATGCCGAGCCCGAGGCCGCGGCCCAGGCCCTGGCCCACTTCGCCGCTGCCCTGACGCCGGAGAAGGTCCACCTGCGGGCCTTTCCTCTGGCCTCCGGGTCCTGGGCCGTGGGCAAGACCATCGGCGGCATCGACCTCCGGGCGCGCACCGGCTCGAGCGTGCTCCAGATCAACCGGTCCGGGCTGCCAGTCCCGTCCCCGGGTCCCGAGACCGAGCTCCGCGCCGGAGACGAGCTCATCCTCATCGGCGAGGCCCCTCAGATCGAGCGGGCCCGCGCGGTGCTGGCCACGGGCGAGGATCCTTCCGGCGAGACCGGAACGCAGTCCCCGGACTGGGCGGTGTCCCCATGACGGAGGGCCGGCTGAACCTCTCGCACTGTCCGGTGTCAAAAATATACACTTGTTTTATGGACGGCCCCGGCATGAAGGAGTCTTTTTCAGGAGCGCTCTTCCTGGCCGCCGTCATGGCGGCTCTTTCCTGCCCCGCGTCAGGCCAACAGGCCGACCCCGGGGCGTCGATGCAGCAGGTCCAGCAGATGTGCAGCGACCCCAAGACCGCGGCCATGCCCATGATGGCCAGCGTCTGCGGCCAGTTGAACACCATCCCCAAGGACGCCCTGACCGCCCCTAAGCCGCAGACCACCATGCAGGGCGGAGGGCCAGGGTTCGGCCAGCCGGCCCCTGGCCAGGGAGGAGTCCCGGGCGCTCCAGGAGCCGGTGCCGCCGGCGGACCAGGAGCAGCGGGCGGGGCTGATCCAGGAGCCATTCCTGGAGCGGGCGGCGAGGGCGACGCGGGGCAGGGAGGCGCGACGCAGACCGGCGGCGTGATGAACTACGGAGGCGGCCCCGGACAGAGCCACGTCCAGTCCATCAAGTCGGGCTTTCGGCAGATGAGCAAGCCCGTGATCATCCAGAAAGTGCCCAAGGCTGCCGTGAAATCCAAGGCCGAGCTCGCGGCTGAGGCGGCGAAGAGGAAGAAGGAGGAAGAGGAGCAGAAGAAGACCCTGGCGAGACTGGCGGAAGAGGCCAAGGCCCGCGCCGCGGCCGATGCCGCGGCCCTGGCCAAGAAAGCCGCGGTCGAAGCCGCTCCTCCCGCGCCGGCGCCGCCGCTCCCCCCTCCCCCGGTCTACGAGAACCTCGTCCCCAGCGAGTTCATGGTCGAGGCCTCGCTGTTCAAGGACATGGACGCCAGCGCGGAGTTCTTCGCTCCCCGCAGGATCAGCGACATCGTCATCCCGCCGTCCCGGCCGGGCTCCATGGTCGGGGGCGGGATCGTCTGGGAGGTCCAGCCGGAATATAGGTTCAGCCTCTGTCCCCTCGAGCACGACCCGTTCAACCTGGGCCTGCCGAAGAGGATCAGCATGAAGCGCGGCTTCTGGGACCGGATCATGGACAGCGTCACGGGCCTGCTGAGCAAGGGCGGGAAGCGCTCCGGCCACCGCCTCATCCCTTACGCGGCTTTCGAGTCAGGAGCGGTGGACAAGAGGATGGACCTCCTGGGCGCCGGAGGGATCGTGCCCATGTCCCTGTATTGGTCCGGCCCCGAGGGCGCCCTCGAGGGGCCCGTGGTCTCGGTGGCCCAGGCTCCCGGCGTGATCGGGGGCACGGGGTTGGAGCCGGAGCCCGGCTCGGACGATCCGTCATTCCTGGCCCGGTCCTGGGGGTTGGAGCCCTGATGGACGAGCGACTCAAGAAGCCGCTGATCGCCCTGGCCGTCCCGCTCATGGCCATCCCCGCGGTCGTGATCCTGGTCATCGCGGCCAAGGTCCTGATGAGCGGCGGCGCGGACGCTGTGCCGGAGTCCCAGGCTCTGGAAAAACTGGGCAAGCCCTTGGTCTCGTCCGTGGTCCGCTCAGGGACCCCCGGGGTCGTCGCTTCCAGGCCCTCGCTCGCGAGCGATTCCATCGGCGGCCTCTATGTCGGATGGGGCGGCAACATCGTCGAGGTCCGGGCCAACCGTCCGCTGCTGACCGCCCCGGACCCCGGCGTGACCTCTTTCGCCGCCACGCCGGATGGGTTGGTCGTGACCGTTCGCGGGGACAGGCTGGGCTATGTCTCGGGCGGAGCGGTGCAGGACCGGGTCAGACTGCCGTCCGCGAAGATGCGGGTGGAGAGGATCGCGGCGGACCGCCTCATCCTCTTCGGGCCCGCGGTCTCCACGAGGACCTGGGCGGTCTACATGGTCGCCAAGGGCGGCTCCTACTCCAAGCTGTTCACCTTCCCGGGCGAGATCGGGGCCGTGGCCGGGACCGATGACGGGTTCTTCTTCGCCGCCTTTGGCGGCGTTTATAAGGTTGAATTCGGGAAGAGGGTCGTGCCCGTGCTCTACCTGCCCACGAGGCCCGGGGTGCGGTCCATGGCGTACGACTCCGGCCGCCGCGCCCTCTTCCTCTCGACCGAAGACGCGGTGTACGTCTATCTCGAGGGCAGGCTCGTCAGGCTGTTGTCCAAGGTCTCGGGCACGCTGGGCCTGCGCCACGACGGCCTCTACATCCTCTCCGAAACCCGCCAGGAACTCTTGAAGGTGGACAATATCTTCCGGTCCTAGTCGTCCATGGCCGCTCGAAAAACCAAGAACCCCGGAGTCTTCCCCCGCGACCCGTCGCAGCCTGTTCCGGCGGCTTTGCCGGCGGGCCTGCTCTGGGGCCAGAGGATCGCTCTGGCCGGAGGGGTCCTGGCGCTCTGGCCCGGACTCTTGAACCCCACCTTCACCCCGAAATCGGTCGTGGCCGCGGCGGGACTGGCCGCGGCCTGGATGTCCGTGCCGCGGGCCCGGAAAGCGGCGCTCTCCGCTCCCATCCTGGCCCTTCTGGGTTGTGCCGCGGCGTCCACGGTATTTTCAGTCGACCCCTTCCAGTCTTTCTGGGGCGAGGCCCGGCAGCCCTACTATGGCGTCCTGGAACTCGTCTTCTATGCCCTCGCCTATTGGCTCGGAGCCTCGGTCGACGATGCCGCGGCTGAGGACGGGCTTTCAGCCCTGGTCTTCGCGGCCGGCTTGGCCGCGGCATGCGCCGCGATCCAGGCCGCGGGGTGGGTGAAGCCTCCCTGGGGGCTGATGAGCGGCCGGGTCCTGGGTCTGAGCGGACACCCTTCGTTCTTCGGCACGATCGGGGCTGCCCTGCTGCCGGTCTGCCTCTGGCGGTGGAAGGCCCAGGCCAGCCGAGCCTCAGGGGCCGCGGCCGCGGGGCTGGTCTGCGCGATCCTGCTGACCCAGTCGCGAGGGGCGTGGCTTGCCGCGGCTGCGGGGGGAGGCCTTTGGCTCGCGGCATCGGGCCGGATCGGGCAGCGCGAGCGTCGCTGGGCCGCGGTCCTCGCGGTCCTCTTGGCTGCGGCCGGGGGCGTCATCACCATGAACCGCCGCAGTTCGGACTCCATGCGCCCCGCGTTGTGGAAGGCGGCGGCGGCGGGCGTGATGGAGCGGCCCGCGACCGGCTTCGGCCCTGACAATTACATGCTCGCGCTGCGGAAGTTCCGGACCGAGGAGTTCGTCGAGTTCACGCGCGACTTCAAGACCCTGCAGTCCAGCGCGCATAACGACCTGTTCCAGGCGGCCGCGACCCTCGGCTTCGGGGGCCTGCTGATCTACCTCTGGCTTCAGGCGGCCCTCGCGTTCGAGGCTTCGAAGGGCCTGTCCGGCGCGTGCCGCGATCGGGCCGCGGCCGCGGCAGGCGGCCTGGCCGCGTTCTTCGTGGCTTCGAAGTTCAACCCGGTGCCGTTCGAAGGGTGCCTGCTGGCCGCGTGGCTCGCGGGCTCGTGCGGTCCCAGGGCAGAGGCCGCCGGCCCTGTCCGCCGGTTCGCATTTTCGGCCGCGTCCCTGGCCGCGCTGGCCGCGTTCTGCCTTCTCGCGGCAGCGGATGGCGCGCTCGCGTCCTCCAAGCGCTCCCTCGCGCTAGGCCGTGTGCGCGAAGCCGTGGTTTCGGCTTCACGGGCCGCGTCCTTGGCGCCTGGCCGCCTGAACCACGAGATCGGGCTGTGCTCGGCCCTCGTTCAGGCGGCCCAGGCCGCGCCGAAAGACGAGGCCCGCGCCTTTGCCGAGACCGCGCTGGGGATCGCTCGCAGGGCCGCGGCGCGGCATCCGGGCAATCCCCAGGCCAGGGAAATGACCGGCACGATGCTCCTCTTCGGCGGGCTGACCTTCGACCGCTCCCTCCTGCCGCAGGCTCTCGCCGAGCTCAAGACAGCGTCTTCCCTGGACCGCATGCATCCCTATGCCCTGAGCCGGCAGGTCGAGGCAGCCCGGGCCATGGGGGACCGCGTCGAGGAGGAGCGGGCCGCGGCGGAGCTGGCCCGGGTCTCGAGCTTCAGCAATTCCGCGGCGGGACCATGATCCCCTGGCGATTGCTCGACACCGCGGCTATCCCCGGCGACACCGGAGAGCTGCAGCTCTACCAGCGCGGGGCGGAATTCTCCATGCGGGCCAACGGGGGCGAGCTCATGAACAGCCTCGCCCACGGGTCGGAGGACGAACTGGCCGACCTGACCTGCGCGAGGCTGCCTTTGCTCGAGAAGCCCGTCCTGCTTGTGGGAGGCCTCGGCATGGGATTCACCCTGGCCGCCGCGTTGCGTCGGCTGGGACCCGGCGCCAGGCTGGTCGTGGCCGAGTTGGTGCCCGCCGTGGTCCGGTGGAACCGCGACTCACTCGGCCATCTGGCCGAGCACCCTCTCCGGGACGGCCGCGTCGAGCTCAGGGTGGAGGATGTGGCGGACACGCTCAAGGCCCGTCGCCGGGCCTTCGACGCCGTGCTGCTGGACGTGGACAATGGTCCCCGGGGATTCACCTCGAAGGCCAATGACTGGCTCTACTCGGACCTCGGCCTGGAGGCCGCGGCCGCGGCCCTGCGCGACCGCGGCATCCTGGCCCAGTGGTCCTGCCAGGCGGACCGCTCCTACGTCGCGCGCCTGCGCAAGGCCGGGTTCTCCGTGGAAGAGGTGCACACCCGGGGCAGGAAGGGCAAGGGCAGCCACAACAAGATATGGCTCTCGACGCGGAAGCCCTGAGTCTTTACGGACGTCCCATCCAGATGGAGTTGAGGTAGGTCTCCGGACGGCGGATGCCTTTGGCCCGCTCCAGCCCGGCCTCCAGGACCCTGCGCATCTCCCGCGGTCCCGGGGTCCCGGTCTTGCGGCTGCCGCGGATGGCGGCGATGACTTCTTCCGGGATCTTCGCGAAATCCTCGGCCACGGCCTTCGTGTCTCCCATGGCGTGTCTTGCCAACGCCCGATTGAAGTGCCCCCAGACGAATTTCGGATCCAGGGCGATGGCCCGATCGAGGTCCCGCAGGGCCCGGGCAGGGCGCCCCATGAGCCTGTAGGCTTCCCCCCGCCAGAGGTACGCCTCGAGATCCTGGGGGTCCCTCTTGATGGCTTGGTCGAGGTCCGGCAGAGCCTTCTTGAGTTCCCCGAGCTTCAGGTGGGCTGCTCCGCGCCAGCAATGGACCCAGACCTCGGCCCCGAGGGCCACGGCTTCGTCGAACTTGGACAGGGCGCGCCGGTACTCGCCCGCCCATAGAAGGGCTTCTCCGTGCCAAGTGATGATCGATTGGCGCGCGTGAGGGTCCTTGGCGGCCTCGGCGAGTTCGAACTCCTTGAGCCCTCCCGGGATGTCGCCCCAGCCCATGAGCGCCTCGGCCAGCCGGCATTGGAACCACCAGTAATCCGGCACCAGGGCCAGGCGGGCCCGGCACGCCGCGATCGTCCCCTTGAAATCGCGCGCCAGCAGGCGGTTCATCACAAAGGGATGATGCAGGATGGAGTACCGCGCCGGCCGCAGGCTCTTGACCACCTCGTACGCGGCCATGGCCTCCGCGTTCCGGCCCAGGCTGTGCAGGAGCACGCCGCGGCAATACGCGAACCAGCCCTGGAACCCCCCGCCGGCCGAAGCCTTCCGGACGAGCTCGAGTTCCTTGGCGCAGAACGCCATCTTCCGGGGCGAGTTGCGGGAGGAGACCTTGCGCCACCACGGCCAAAGGAAGACGTTGGAGTAGGACATCCTCACGGACTTCTTGAGCATGGCTTCGGCGAAGCGGAAGGCCGCGCGATAGTCGCCCCCGCAGAGCAGGCCCGAGAAGATCTCGGGCCACTCGTGCAGGATCTCCTCGAGCGCTGGGCCGCTGATCCCCCTCAGGGCCTTTGCCGCGGCTGGGAAGCGGCCGGCCTTGATGAGGGACCGGACCTGAAGGACCGGAAGGCGGGCTTGGCCGAGCGGGGTGGCGGATCCCTGGCCGGACCGCGCGCCCCTGCGCCAGCTCGCCTTGGCCGCGGCCATGCGGCCCATCTTGGCGTACACCCGGCTCAAGGCGCACTGGATCTCGTTGGAAGGCCCCCCCAGCTTTCGGGCGCGTGTGAGGCGTGCCCGGGACTCTTGCAGCAGGTCGCGGTCCTCGAGCAGCCGGGCGAACTCCATCTCCGCGGCAGCCGCTTCCATGGGCGTGCGGGCTCCAGCCTTGCGCAGGGCGAGAGACGCGGCCTTGAAGCGTCCCGCCTTGAGGTGTCCGCGGGCCTGCAGGACACAGGCGAGTGATGAGGCGACCGTCGAGAGCGGGGATGCCGCGCCGGCTTGCGCGGCTTGGCGCAGGCTTTTCCGGGCTTCATCCAGGCGCCCCATCTTGGCGTAGAGCCGCCCCAGGGCCAGAGGGATCTCGCAGGAGGTCTTGTCCCGGGCCAAGGCGGCCAGGAGCCGGGTCAACGCCGCTTCGTGCCTGCCCTGCCGCTCGAGGAACCGGGCGAACTCGATCTCAGGGGCCGAGGCTCGCGGGCCCGCGGCCAGGGCCTTGAGGAAAGCGGCCTCGGCTTCCTTCGTCCTGCCGCGATTCTCCTCGATGCGCCCCAGCCAGAGGAACGCCTCCCACGCCGGCGCCGAGACGGAGGAACTCTTGAGCGCCCTGACCGCCTCCGGGATGCGTCCGGCCGAAAGCAGGGACTCGACCTCGGAGAAAGGGCCCTCAACCATGACCCTGCGATAGCGCTCGGTCGCGCCGGAGCATGCCGAGCAGCGCGACCGCTGACTTGAGGCCCGGCTGGCGCTCGACCAGGCCGATGGCTTCGCGGAAGAGCGGCAGTGGGTCGAACGGCCCGGGCGGGGACTCCCGGATGAACGCCTCGGCCAGCCGCCTGGCGGGATCGTCCTCCGGAAGGTTGTAGCGGTCGGAGGACAGCCTGCGGGCGAGCTGCCACAGGATCCCGATCTCCGGGTGGGCGAAGCGCCAAGGGAGCTCGTCCTGATCGAGGGCGACTTTGCACCCGGCGTTGTAGAAGATGCTCTCGCCCGCCTTGGCCAGAAGGCCGTCCCGTTGGGCGAGGAGCGTGATGGGACGGTCCCGGAAGAGCATCAATCTCCGGCTGAGCGCGAAGGGGCGGTCGATCAGGGGGCAGCGCTCGATGTGGTCGAGGTTGACCCGCAGGTCCTCCAGCCTGGTCCAGGGGGTGAAGAGGATCATGCCCAATCCTCCGTACGGCAGGCGGAAATGCTCGGGCCAGCGGCGGTTGGTCTTGATCAGGAAGGCGGTCGCCTCATGGACCTGCTCCGCCGTGAGACCCTTGTTCAGGCGCAGGTTCTCGTCCGGCGAGAAATTCTCCACGCCCAGACCGTTGATGCGCAGCGTCATGCCTCTCTTGGCCATCAGCGGCAGGCAGCGTCCGATGGCTCCGCGCGCCTTGAGCACCTCGTCGAGCCGCGGCATGAGGTTGAGCTCCACCCCGCGGACCCCTTGCCGGGCCAGGGAGCGGACCAGCTCCGGCAAGCGCCTCCAGAGCTCGAAGCCGCAGAGGCTGAGGTGCTTCTCGACGCCGGGCGTGGGCCGCCGGCGGCATAGGGCCGCGATCTGCCTGACCGCGAAGGCCACCGTGTCCCGGACGTTCCACAGCGCGCTCCGTGGGTCGTCCCGCATGCAGAAGGAGCAGCCCATGACCGCCGGTCGGCTCCGGAGCCGGCGGTAGAAAGGGTTGCGGTCGAGGGGAGCATGGTAGGCGCACCGCGAGCCGGCCACGATCTCGATGATCTGCTCCGCGGCCCAGGGAGCCTTGTTGAGCATCCTGCGGGAATAGTCCGGCTCGATCGTATCGAGTAGGCAGGGGTCTTCCAGCGCGTCACAGCGCGCCTCCGGGACGAGCCGGATGAATGTTTCGCCGAGTTGGAAGAGGCTTTCGCCCAGGTCCCAGTAGACGAGCCGGCCGCCGGGAGCGGCGGCCGCGACGGCGGCCCACTGCTTCCTGGACAGGCGCTCGTTGACGATCACGACCCGGGGCGCGAGGCGCTTGACCTCCCGGAGCAGGGTTTCCAGGTCCTGAGGCGGCAGGGAGTACAGGAGGGCGGGGGCCCAGCGCACCCCGACCGCGCGCCAATGGGCCCGCCACCCGATGGCGCGGCTGAGTCCCATCAGGAAGGGATAGGCGATCGCCCGCTTGCTGCGCATGGCCGCGTCGGGCACCAGTTCCACGAGGAGGATGCATTGGCGCATGTCGAGATGATACCAAACGTTCCACCCCGGGCGCATTTTGTGTACAATCTGGCGATGAACGTCCAACAGGTCGTAAGCATCTTCGGCACGGTCCTCATGGTCGCGGTCGGCTGGCTGCTGTGCCGTCAGAAGAAGGCCGTCAACTGGCGCACCATCTTCTGGGGCTCGGCGCTTCAGCTCATCTTCGCGCTGCTCGTGCTCAGGACCCCTCCGGGCCGCTGGTTCTTCTCCTTCATGAACGACGTCATCACCGCGGTCCTCTCCTTCCAGACCGAGGGAGGCAAGTTCGTCTTCGGCGCCCTTGCCATCCCCTACGGCCAGCAGGGCACCATGGGCTTCTTCTTCGCTTTCCAGGTGCTCACCACCATCATCTTCTTCTCCTCGCTCATGTCCGTCCTCTACTACATGGGGGTCATGCAGAAGGTCGTGCTCCTCTTCGCCAAGATCATGGCCGCGACCTGCGGCACCTCGGGAGCGGAGTCGCTCTCGGCCTCGGCCAACATCTTCGTGGGCCAGACCGAGGCCCCCCTCCTCATCCGTCCCTATGTCGAGGACATGACCGAGTCCGAGCTCATGTGCGTCATGGTTGGCGGCATGGCCACGGTCGCGGGAGGCGTCATGGCCGCCTACGTCGGCATGCTCAAGCCCTATTTCCCGGACATCGCCGGGCACCTGCTGGCCGCGAGCGTCATGTCCGCGCCTGCCGCGCTCGTCATGGCCAAGATCATGGTCCCTGAGACGGGCAAGCCCAAGACCATGGGCACGGTCAAGCTCGAGTACGAGGACCCGAGCATCAACGTCATCGAGGCCGCGTCCAACGGAGCCTCGGTGGGGCTCCAACTCGCGCTCAACGTGGGCACCATGCTCATCGCCTTCATGGCCCTCATCGCCATGGCCAACGGAGGCCTGCACCTCGTTCTCGGGTGGTTCGGCCGTCCCGACATCGGGCTTGAGCAGATCCTGGGCTGGGCCTTCTCGCCTCTGGCATGGGTCATGGGCGTGCCCTGGAGCGACTGCGTCTTCATCGGCCAGCTTATGGGCGAGAAGACGGTCTTGAACGAGTTCGTGGCCTACTCCCATCTGGGGCAGTACGTGCAGTCCCATGGCGTCAACGCGATCCAGTACAGGTCCTACGTTATCGCGACCTACGCCCTGTGCGGGTTCTCCAACTTCCTCTCCATCGGCATCCAGATCGGCGGCATCGGAGCCATCGCTCCGGGCCGCAAGCAGGACCTAGCGAGACTCGGCATCCGCGCCCTCATCGGCGGGTCCCTGGCTTCCTTCATGACCGCGACCATCGCGGGCATCCTGGTCCCTTAGCGAGGCGCTTTCCTGGGGCCGAAAGGCCCACCTACTGCTCCGGTCGTCTCCCCTCTCCGACGAGGGCCGGGAATCCGGGTTGACCTGAATCAATAGCCCCCGTTGACTGGAGTCCTACGCCCGGGATGGGCCCTCGGGGTATGATATGGTTATGAAGAAGCTGATCTCCGCCGTCCTCGCGTCCACTCTCCTCGCCGCCCCTGCCGCGGCCGCGGGCCTCGAAGGCCTCTTCCAGAACGACATGGCGTTCGCGAAGCTCGTCACCGGGACCGTTTCCCTTTATGAGGCCAAGGACGCCCTGGCCGAGACCCCGGAGTGCGGCCTGCTCGACCGCAAGTACTTCAGGCAGTTCTCCCTGGTCGAGGCCGTGAAAGTCCTCCAGCCCTGCGTGGACGGCGTGTCCCGCCGCTCCGGCATGAACATCAAGGCCGAGACCGGGGTCGTGCGCGAGGCCACGGACTCGGAAGGGCCGGTCATGGGCATCGTGCTCCGCACGGGCGACGCGTCCATCACCTCCGAGGGCATGCGCGACCTGAGCTACTCCCTGCGCCAGCGCAACTTCGAGCTCCTCGGCCACCCGGTGCGCGTGCGCCGGGCCAGCGATGAGGCGGCCTCCCGCAAGAGCGCGGCCCAGGAAGCCTTGGACTCCTGCATGCTGACCACGGTGCTCCGCAAGATCGAGTCCAGCGCCGACTTCATCAACGCCTACGGCAAGTGCATCACCTCCTCCGACGCCCTCAAGGTCAAGGAGCTCCGGCCCGCGCCCAACCGCGAGCTCGGCGTCCTGGCCTTGAGCTCGGCCAGCGACGTGGTGGTCCAGAGCCTCAACGGCGCGGTCTCCGTGAACTCCCAGGACGGCCCGGTCACGGTCCTCATCATCGCCTACCCCGAGACCTTCTCCCTTCCCAAGTAATCCTGTCCCCATTTCCATTTGGTAAGATGGGCTGGAATGGCCCGCGGCTGGATCACGGTGCGCGAGCGCTGAGATGGACTTCGACGAGATCAAGACACGGTTCAAGATCCTGGGAGCGATCTTCCTGCTCGGAGGGGCCTTCGTCTGGTGGCAGGTCGACTCGACCCGGAAGGCCGCGATCGAGGAAGCCTCCTCCTACCGCGAGCCGGTCGTGGAGACCCCGGGCACTCGCTATCCGCGCCTGGGCAAGGTCGAGGAAGCCGGCCGCTCCGGGAAGACGGACGAAGCTTTGGCCCAGGTCCGGCAGATCGTCTCCTCCAGTCAGGACCCAGCGGAGAAGGACGCGGCGCTCCAGGTCCTGCCGCGCCTGCTCCTGGAGGCGTTCCGCGGGACTGCCAAAGCCGGCTCGCTCGATTCCGGCGAAGCGCTTTGGAAGGAGTTCTCCTCCGTGGCGGACGAGGGGCTCAGGGAGATCGGGGCCTGGGATCTGCGCTCCTGGGCCCAGCGCGAGGTGGAAGCGGGCAACCTCGAGGCCAGCCGCCGCCTCATGGCCATGGTCTTGGGGAAGCCTTTGAGCCGGAGCGACATCCGCGGCTACGAGCTCTTGAAGCATTACCGCGCATTCCTGCTGTCCCGGCGGAGCGCCGCTGGCGCGGCCGGGCGGGCGGAGGAGGCGGAGGCTCTGTTCATAGAGGCGGCTTCACTCGATCCTTGGGGAGACGACTTGCGGAGCGCGCTCCAGGGAACGCCCGCGCCTGAGCTCCTGGCCTCGGGAAAACGGCTCCTGGCTTCGGCCAAGTACTCCGCGGCCCTGGCGCGCTTCGACGCTGCCTGGGAGGCCCGCGACCTGTCGGACAAGGACCGCGCTGTCATCCGGAGCGGCAAAGACGAGTGTTGGCTGGGTCTGGCGGCCGAAGCCGAGGCAGCGGGACACATCAGCAGGGAGTTCTTCATCTCAGCCCTTTCCTTCCTCGAAAGGGCTGATGGCCCCAAGGCCGCGGAGGCGGCCAGCCGGCTCGCGGCTCTGCTCGAGAAGCAGGCGGATATCGCGGCCGCAGACAAGCGCTTCCCGGAAGCTGATGCCATGCTCCGGCAGGCGGGCGAGAAGGCCGAGGATTCCTGGCGCCGCAGGGCCTTCGCTGACCCGCCGGACCTGTGGACCGGGGTGGACCCGGAGACCGCCGGCCGTGTTCAGAAGAGCTTCCGCCCAGGCGTGGAGCAGTCCAACGAGCTCTCTTCCCTGGTCATGCGCTTGAAGGGGGCGGAATCCCCCCTGCTCGAGTGCCGCCTCCTGGCAGCCAAGCGGGAAGGCCTGGTCTTTGATTGGGCTTTGGACGAGGCGCCCAAGAACCCGGACAAGGGGCTGCCCATGCTGCGGTCCTGCCTGCGCCGGCGGCCGGACGCCATGTTCCGGGCCCAGGCGGACGCGGCCGTGCGGCGTCTCCTGCGCCTGGCCATCGGCAAGAAGGACCTGAACCGCCTGACCGATGTGTCCGCGTTCCTCATCTCCGAGCTGGGACCTCCGGCTCCTGGAGACCCGTTCCACGCGGAGCTCCTGTCGAGCCTCCGATCCGCCGCGCAGGAGTACCAGGCCTCTTCGGCCAACAAGAGCGTCTTCATCCTTTCGCTCATCGCGGACGCGTTCTCCTCGGAATCCGCAGGCGTCGCGGCTCGGGAGGCGGCGATCACGCAGGGCCTGGCCTTCTTCCAAAAGGCGTCCGAGTCGCAGGCTGGCGGCATCGCCCTGGGGCCCTCGGGCCTGGACGGCCTTTCCGTGGTGAGCGTGGAGAACTCCACCGAGCACCACATGCTGATCTTCTACGACGGCCCGGAGCGCTTCTTCCTGAGGCTCAACCCCTATCGCAGGGCCAGCGCCGTGTTCCGGGACGGGACATTCTCCATCGGCGTCATGGCTTCTGCCGACGAGGTCGTGCCCTACCGGTCGAAGATCTCCTACGCGGGCCAGCGCGTGTTCCACCGGTTCGTGATCGAGCGCCTGGTCAACGGCCGCAAGGAGGATGACCGCGCCTGGGCTGTTCCGGCTTCCGGGGATTGGACGCTCCTGCGCGTCCCTTCCGGGTCCGCCGGGCTTTCCGTGGACCCTGCCACGGGCCAGGTGAAGCCCGCGGGCCGGCCCTAGGAACGAGGTCCGGCTCCTAGCGTATGTTGCGGCGGATGCCGCTCTTGTCTCCCTGCCCGTCCCACTTGTAGTCGTCGTCTCGGGTGTTCGGATCGAGGAGCAGGAGCCCGCTCATGATGTCGATCAGGACCGACCGGTCAGCGGCCTGCTCCGGAGTCAGGAGATGGAAATTCAATCTCTCCGAGGCCATGGCGACGTCCCATATCTTGATGGTCTCCGCGGGCAGGTCATGGAGGATCGCGATCACGGCCGCGGCCTTGGCTGTCTTGGCCTTGCCGGCCGCGATCCTCGGGTTGGTGGAAGCGATCACTCTTTCGACCAGGACCTTGGCGATCATGAGGGGGTTGTTCCCGATCTTGCGGCCGATGTCCTGCAGGTACCCCACGACGACTCCGATCGGGACCGCGAACTGGGCCGTGTAGAAGACCGCGATCTTCCGGAGGTCCTCCGGTCTTCCATCTGATAAAGGCACCTCGGGAGGGAAGGCCGGTACGATATAGGTCCTAAGTGGCGTGGCCGGCTCGGCTGGCAGGGCGTGTTTAGGGGGGATGGTAGGCGTTTTGGGCGCGGCGTGTTTTGGAGGGATGGTCGGTGTTTTGGGTGCGGCGTGTTTGGGCGGGATGGTCGGCGTTTTAGGCGCGGGATGCTTTGGTGGGACGGTCGGCGTCTTGGGAGCGGCGTGCTTGGGCGGGATGGTGGGCGTTTTGGGCGCGGCGTGTTTAGGCGGAGGCGCTGGTTCCGGTGGATGCTCAGGCTTCGTTTCCGCAGGGCCGAAGGCCTCCTTCAACTCAGCGACGATCTCCTCGACCAGCTTGGGGTCGATGTTGACGCGTGGACGCATGGCCTCAGCTCCTGACCACCACGGCCAGGGGACGCAGGGGTTCGATCTCGGGACCGGTCATGGCCACGACGTGGACCGGGCCCCCCCAATCCTCGGGCTTGAGGCGGAGGTCCACGGACTCCATGTAGCGGCGGATGGACGCGAGCCCTGCCTCGTCGTGGACCTTGAAGACGAGCGCTGCGCGCTCAGCCCCGTCGTCGAGGCGCGCTCCCAGGAGATAGCACCCGGAGACCCCGAGGCGGGCCGCCTCTTCTCCGAGGACGGAGAGCAGGCGGGAGCTCGGCGCGGGATCGCGACGGCTCCACTTGGTCTGCCCTGGTCCGGAGAGCTTGGCCGGGGCCGGGTCCGAAGCCGGAGCCCCGCCGGCCGCGAGTCGGCCGATGTCCGGACCCTTGAAGACCAGCCTGGTGCCGAACAGGTCCAGCAGGACGAAGTCGCGCTTTTTCTTCAGCGCCATCCTGAACAGGACCCTTCCTTCCACGGCAGCGGCCTGGGACCACTCAGGCACGGCCTGGTCCAGGCCGTCAGGATGGGCGAAAGCGATGATGCCCCCCTCCGAGCCCACGGCCAATTCCACGAACTCCACGCCTCTGCCTCCGGCGGGTCTCTTGGCCGCGACGATGAGCTTGCTCGATAGCAGGGCTTCATAGAAGGCGCGCCTGTTGGCTGGAGAACGGTCCGTCGAGAAGGCTTCAAAGGCCGCGCGGAGGGCTCCGTTGGCCGGGAAGCGGCCCCGGGCCAGGGTCTTGAGCCCATGCCCGAGCAGGCGCTTGGCCGCGGACCAGGGAAGACCGACGATATCCAGGAGTTTCATGGGCACCCGGGTGCTGTCCGCTATAGGATAGGAGTTCTTCGGCAGGATTGCCAAGGCCTCCGAAGGGCCCTGTAGTTTTGGGATAGGCTCTTAGCTATAATCATCCCTCGTCCGCCCTGCCGACAGGGCGCGAGACCATGGGACACCACAGCGGAACGGGCCGGACTGGAACATGGCTCGCTCTGCTCCTGTTCCTGGGGCCCCTGGCTGCGGCCCATGCCGCGGTGGTCAAGCCCGAGGCCCAGGGAAGGCTGACCAACCGCTACACCCAGGACAACTGGGGCTCTCTCGAGGAGAAGAGGATCTCCACCTCCTTCCAGATGGGGGTCCGGGACATCTTCTGGGACAAGCTCTCCGCGGACCTCAGCCTGAGGAACGACGTGCGCGCGGAGGGAAAGGGCGCCAAGTTCCAGGAGAACTTCCTCAAGATCTACACGGCCAATCTCGCCGTGGAGAAGCTTCCATACGGCTTCTCCACCCGCCTGGGCCGCCAGTACTATTACGGGGCCGAAGCCACGGTCAACTTCGACGGAGTCAACGTGGAATGGCAGAAGCTCCGGTGGCTCCAGGCCGGGGTCCTGCTGGGCAATCCGGTCAAGCAGGGCAGGGAGGCGGTGGGGCACCTGTTCCAGGGCGGGTTCGTGAAGCTCATGAAGGGCTATAACGCCCATATCCGGGCCGGCATCCTGAGGGTCCTCCATTCCGGAGGGTTCAAGGCGGACGACGACGTCGAGGTCGCGGTCTTCCGGCGCTGGGGGTCCATCGTCACCCTCCGGGGCAGGGCGTCTTTGCTCAACGGCACTCCCAAGAACGCCTTCTTCAACGCCCAATTCCAGAAGACCGCGTGGGGCGTGACCGTCTCCCCCTCCTACTACAAGCACCTCTTCGTGGTGGACCCCGCCGCGATCATCACCGTCTCCCCCTACGCGCGCACCTTCGCGCACTACGAGCGCTACGACAGGGCGAGCCTGGAGGTCTCCAAGACGCTCGGCGAGCGCCTGAACCTGACCACAGGCGGCGACGCCTATTTCCCGAGGAAGAGGCAGCGGGTCTCGCTGGGGCTCTCGGGCTGGGACTTTCCCTGGAAGGGGACGAACTTCTCCCTGTTCGGGGTCAAGAACATCGGCGAGCGCTCCGATAACTTCTCCTTCACGGGCACGCTCGGGTACAGGCCCAGCGAAAGGTTCGAGTTCTCCGCGGGCACGAGCCTCAACGAGGACGTCACCGAGACCTTCTACGGCCGCAAGACCACGAGCAGCAGGACCTACTTCGGGAGCTTCAAGTTCGCGCCGAGGAAGAGCTTCGACATCGCGTTGTCGCCGAGCGTTACGGAGACTTCGGACTCCGGGGACCGGATGTACCGCGTGGAGGTCAGGAACAACTGGAGGTTCTGAGCCGCGGCGGGCTTAGGTGCCGCGGGCCGCGAGCCGCATGAGGCCGGAGAAGTGCGCGGCCCGGCCCTTCCTGAGGGGCGCGAGTTCATCGTTCCGGCGGGCGTCCCTGGCGAGCTTCGTGCGTTCGGCACCGGTGGGAGCCGTCCTGATGGCTTTTTCGAGGAAGGAGAGGGACCGGTCGAGGTCCATGGTCTGGGCGCAGTAGAGCGAGAGCTCGTAGTAGGCCGAGGCCCTCTTGTTCGGCGAATCCAAAGCCTTCTTGAGCGCCCCGAGCGACTCCTTGAATTTGCCGAGTCTGCGGTACGCGGACCCGACGCGCTCGAATATCAGGGCTTCTTCGTGGAGCGGAATCTCGTGGCGCATGAGGTCCAGGGACAGGGCCGTCTCGTAGGAGAGGACGGCCTCGCGCAGGCGTCCCGCGGCGTAGGCTTCGTCGCCCGACTTAAGGTGCGTCCGCGCGGTCCCGGCCGGAGGCTCCGGTGAAGGCGCGCGCCGCTCCAGGGAAGGGTCGTTGAGGGAGTCGCGCATCTCGCCATTGTCGCTGTCCGCGGCCGCGATGAGTTCCTGCCTGGGTTCGACCACCGCGACCTGCTCCGTAGCCTCGTCTTCCTCATCGGCCGCCACGCTGAAATCCACATAGTCGCGGATCTGCTCTTCCGCCTCCCCCTCCGAGATATCCCCTTCCTGCAGGGCGTCGTAGGTGTCGAGGATGATCTTGTTCTGGGGCAATTCGAGGATCACGGCGAACCTGGGGGCCTGCCGGACCAGGCGGGAGAGCTGGTTGTACATCTTCACCTTGCGGGCCGCCTGGACCCCGCGGTACAGGGCCACCGAGGAAAGGCTCCATTCCTGCCTGGTGAAATGGAGCGCGGCGCGCTGGAGCCTGGGCATGAAATTGCCGCGGGAGACCGCGATGCTCCGCATGTTGGCCTTGAGGGCGTTCTCATTGTCCCCCACGGCCTGGCGGCACTCTTCCAAGGCCGCGTAGAAGGAGAAGGGCTCGGCCAGGGTGGTCAGCTTGGGATCGAGGGCCGCCGCTTTTTCGAAGGCAACGATCGCGGCCCTGGCTTCGGCCGCGTCAAGCTTGTCATCCGTCCCGCGCCTGAGCGCCAGGTCGTGGCGGGCGTCGCCGAGGCGGAAGAACGCTTCGGCCGAATCGGGGTCGAGCTGGGTCGCCCGCTCCAGGGGGCCGACAGCCTCCTCGGGCCGGCCAGCGCGCAGTTCCCGGTAGCCATCAGCGATGAGGGCAGCGGCTTTGCCCCGGCCTTGGGCGCACCGGGCGCCGCGGCAGGAAGGCCTTTCCTGGGGCGCGCGAGTCTCTTCGAAATCAGAGCCGGTCAGATCCTGTGCCGGTCCGGCGGAGGGTAGGGCAGCGAGCGCTGTCAGGAGGAGGGAGAGCCTCAGACCGCCGAGTGTCTTGGTGTTCATGGTTCGCCTACCTCAAAAGTATAAGGGAGTCGCTCCCAAGGCGACAGAGCAATTAGCCCTAATGGGACTAGGCCCTACGGGTGGGTCCGGAGGCCTACACGGTCAGGGGCTGTAGAAGGAGGTGCCCACGTGGCACTGGCCGCAGTTGTCCACCTCGGGGTGCACGTCGCCGGCATGGTAGGTGTTCGGGTGGCAGCTCATGCACCAGCTCCCGAGGTCGGGAGTGGTCGAGTGGGACGCGGATTTGTGGCACACGTAGCAGGCGGCTGAGGACAGCGGGAAGTGGCACGAGGTGCAGTGGCCGTAGACCGGCTTGGAGTTCCAGCTCGGGGTATGGCTTCCGGGTTGGACCGTGGAGTGGCTGGTGTTGGTCTTGTGGCAGGTGTAGCAGGTCGTGCCGTTGAGGGGCTCGTGACAGCTCGCGCAGTGATTGTTGGTGGGGTTGCCCCAGGCCGCGGTATGGTCCCCTGGCTTGACGGACTGATGGCTCGAATTGGTCTTGTGGCAGGTGTAGCAGGACTCGCCGCTCAAGGGCTCGTGGCAGGTGGAACAATGGGTGTTGGTGGGGTTGCCCCAAGCCGGGGTGTGGTCTCCTGGCTTGACGCTCCCGTGGCTGGTGTTGGTCTTGTGGCAGGTATAGCAGGACTCGCCGCTCAGGGGCTCATGGCAGTTCGCGCAGTGGTTGTTGGTGGGGTTGCCCCAGGCCGCGGTGTGGTCCCCTGGCTTGACGGACTGGTGGCTCGAATTGGTCTTGTGGCAGGTGTAGCAGGATTCTCCGCTCAACGGCTCATGGCAGGTCGAACAGTGGGTGTTGGTGGGATTGCCCCAGGCCGCGGTGTGGTCTCCTGGCTTGACGGACTGATGGCTCGAATTGGTCTTGTGGCAGGTGTAGCAGGATTCCCCGCTCAAAGGCTCGTGACAGCTCGCGCAGTGGTTGTTGGTGGGGCTTCCCCAAGCCGCGGTATGGTCGCCTGGCTTGACGGACTGGTGGCTCGAATTGGTCTTGTGGCAGGTGTAGCAGGACTCGCCGCTCAGGGGTTCGTGACAGCTGGAACAATGGTTGTTGGTGGGGTTGCCCCAAGCCGCGGTGTGGTCGCCGGGTTTTGTCTGGTGGTTGGTCTTGTGGCAGGTATAGCAGGGCTGGCCGCTCAGAGGCTCATGGCAGGTCGAGCAATGGGTGTTCGTGGGATTGCCCCAGGCCGCGGTGTGATCCCCTGGCTTGACGGATTGGTGGCTCGTGTTCGTTTTGTGGCAAGTATAGCAGGGCTCTCCGCTCAAAGGCTCGTGACAACTCGCGCAGTGGTTGTTGGTGGGGTTGCCCCAAGCCGCGGTATGGTCCCCTGGGGTGACAGACCCGTGGCTGGCATTGGCCTTGTGGCAGGTGTAGCAGGGCTGGCCGCTCAACGGCTCATGGCAGCTCGCGCAGTGGTTGTTGGTGGGGCTTCCCCAAGCCGCGGTGTGGTCCCCTGGCTTGACGGACTGGTGGCTCGGATTGGTCTTGTGGCAGGTGTAGCAGGACTCGCCGCTCAAGGGCTCGTGGCAGGTCGAACAGTGGGTATTGGTGGGGTTGCCCCAGGCAGCGGTGTGGTCGCCGGGCTTGCTCTGGTGATTGGTCCTGTGGCAGGTGTAGCAGGATTCTCCGCTCAAAGGCTCGTGGCAGTTGGAGCAGTGGTTGTTGGCGGGGCTGCCCCAGGAGGCGTTATGGGTCCCGGGTTTGCTCTGGTGGTTGGTCTTGTGGCAGGTGTAGCAGGACTCGCCGCTCAAAGGCTCGTGGCAGGTCGAGCAATGGGTATTGGTGGGGTTGCCCCAAGCAGAGGTGTGGTCCCCTGGCTTGATCTGATGGTTGGTCTTATGGCAGGTGTAGCAGGACTCGCCGTTCAACGGCTCGTGACAGTTCGAGCAGTGGTTGTTGGTGGGGTTGCCCCAGCCTGCGGCGTGGCCGGCCGGCTTGGTCTGATGGCTCGGGTTGGTCTGATGACAGGTCGCGCAGGTTTGGTTGTTGAGAGGTTCGTGGCAGCTCGAACAGTGGCTGTTGGTGGGTTCCCCCCAGGCCGCGGTGTGGTCGCCTGGCTTGGTGGCCTGGTGGCTCGGATTCGTCTTGTGGCAGATGGAGCAGGGCTCGCCGCTCAAGGGCTCGTGGCAGTTAGAGCAGTGGGAGTTGGTCGGGTTGCCCCAGTTCGGCGTGTGCGTCTGCGCCGGAGGCGCGGCATGGTCCGCGGATTTGTGGCAGTTGAAGCACGGGGTCGCTGACAGGGGGAGGTGGCATTTCGTGCAATGGGTGTTGGCCGGCTGTCCCCAGCCCGGGGTCCGGTGGCTCGGACGATGAGGGCGAGCAGGCCTATCCAAGTGGAACGGAGATGTCGTGTCATCCGAATGCGCGGCCGCTCTGGGAACCGTCGGAACGCGCGAGACTTCTATGATAGCTACTACCGCGCCGGGGAGTCAATCTTGGCTAGCCCGGAAGGGATTGCGGCCTGTATACCCTAATTGCCCTGAGATTCAAGGCTAAGGGCCCAGGAAACCCCGGGACCTCCAGACAGGGGTCATTGGGACGGAGGACCCTTCTTCCGCGGCCAGGCCTGGGCTACAATAGTAAAGATGCGTGATAACGCTTCTTTTCCATCATCCCTTCCTGAATCCCGTCTTCCTGAGTCCAGTCCTCCCGAGCAGGCCGCCCGACGCGGCGTTCGCCCGGGAAGGACGCTCAGGTCGGCCGCGGTCTGCTTCTGCCTGCTCGCGGCCGGGACCGCGCCCGCTTTCGCTGGCGATGACGGGTCCCGGGCCAGGTCGTCTCCTGCATCCTTCGAGGACCTTAACGGTCTTTTCGACGGGCTTCGGGGCCGCCTGGGGGCCCGGGACAGCGGAAGCGGCCTGGCTACGGCGCTCGAGGGCGTGCGTGAAGGCTCCGGATTCAAGGACCGCAAGTGCGCGGAGTGCCACCGCCAGTTCGTCCCCGGCACGCAGGGGCTCCACCCGATCATCGATTCCTGGGGCTGCGATGCCTGCCATGTCGACGCCCACACCCGGCCTCAGAAGCGCTACAAGTGGCTCGTTGCCGACCCGCAGGAACTCTGCGTCCGCTGCCATGCGGGCAAGGGGTTCAAGGGGCCTGTCCAGCACGCTCCGGCCAAGATGCGGCTCTGCGTGACCTGCCACGACCCGCATGTTTCCGCGAAAAAGAAGCTCCTGGTCTCGGAGCCGCCACTGCTCTGCTTCGACTGCCACAAGCAGGAAGCGTTCTTCCGCAAGGTGCGTCACTCTCCAGCGGCTGACGGAAGCTGCTTGGACTGCCACCTCCCGCACTCGGGCGACAACCCCAAGCTCCTGGTGGACAAGAAGGTCTGCTTCAACTGCCACGACGAGGCCGGCATCATGGGCAAGAAGGTCATCCATGCCCCGGTCAAGGCCCTGCGCTGCGCCGGGTGCCATGACCCGCACTCGAGCTCCCGGGAAAAGCTGCTCGTCTCGGACAAGCTCTGCTTCACCTGCCACAAGCCCGAGGCGTTCCAGGGAGTCAGCGTGCATTACCCGGTCAAGTCCGGGGGCTGCGACTCGTGCCACCAGCCCCACCAGTCCGACACGCCCAAGCTCCTGAGCGAGACGGTGCCGGGCCTCTGCTTCACCTGCCATGATGAGACCGAGTTCAAGGGCAAGAAGGTGGTGCACTATCCGGTCGCGTCCGGGGAGTGCACATCGTGCCATTCGCCTCACGCGGGCGCGGCTCCGTTCCTGATGGCGACCGAGAAGATCTGCTTCGAGTGCCACGATGAGAAGGAGTTCGACGGGACCGGCAAGCACATCAAGGCCGACCCGCGCTGGTGCGTGGGCTGCCACAACCCTCACCAATCCGATAATGGACATCTGCTTCGGAAGAAGTAGACCTAAGGGTCCGCGCTCCGGATGCGCGCGGCCCAACCGCTTTTCCCAGGCATTGGCTGTGGCGCTGTGCGCCGCCCTTCAGTTGCAGTCCCTGCCCGCTCTCGGCCAGGCTCAGGACGCGCCTTCTTCTTTTCCCCAGGTGTGCAAGCCGTACTGCGGTTTCCTGACCACCAAGGACGCTCCGGACTCTTTCCCGGAACCCACCCCAGCCCTTCAGCAGACCCTCATCAAGAGGTGCCGCCCAGAGGCCTCTGACCAGGCGGAACAACAAGCCTGCCAGTGCTGCGTCTGCGTCGTGGCAACCTCCTCCACCTCCCTGCAGGAACTTCCTCCCTGGCTGGTGGAGCCGGTGGCGCTCTTCCGCAAGTCCGAGCTCGGGCCGTCTCTCTCGACGAGCGCCCTCAGGGAGCTTCCTTCACGGACCAGGGAGGCTCTCTCCGGCGTCCAGGCTGCGGTGGACCGGTTCAAGGAGCGCGATTCCGCGGCTGACGGGCCCGGCGGCCTGGGAGCCCTCTTCGACGGAGACGTCCGGGACAAGGACATGAGGGACGCTGTGGCCGGGTCCACGCCTCTCCCTGCCCCGGTCCGCAGGGGCAAGGCTCCCGAAGCCGGGATGGAGGCTGGCCAGGCCTCTCCCGCTGTTCCGGTCGCGGCCCCGGCTCAGCCGAAGGAAGAGGAGACTTCCTTCTTCGGCAAGATCTTTCGCGCAATCGGCGGATTCTTCAAAGCCGTGGTCTCGACCGTGGTCGGGGTCTTCAAGGCAGCCTACCGGATGGTGCGGGACCTCATCATAGGCCCGCCGGATCCGCTCGACGAAGTCCCGCTTCCGGACACGAAAGCTCCTCCTTTGAAGCCGCACCCGGTCTTTGCCAGGGCTTCAGCCAGGTTCAATGATTCGATCCGGCCCTTCCTGACCGGGCTGTCGCCCAAGGCCGAAGGGTTCGTGTCGCGCACTTTCCCCAAGGCCGGGCCGGAGGGTGGCCAAGCTTCCGCTGGAACGGAGACCGCTTCCCAGAGCCTCGGCTTTTCAGGCAGGTCAGAGGCTGGCTCGGGACGCTCGAACGCCTCCGGGGTCGAGGAATCGAAGGGGGATCGGGCCGCTTCCCAGGCCGCCCCCACCGCCGAGGAGGATAAGACCGCGGTCCGGGTTTCCGGGGAGAAGGCTGCGGCTCGGACAGAGGACCGCGATGAGGGGCAGGGTAAGGCGCCAAGGCCTCCTCCCCGTCAGGAGCCCGCGGTCCAGTCTCCCGCGGTCTCGCATCCGGTCCTTGCTTCGGTTCCGACTTCCGCGGCAGCCTCCCCCTCCCAGCCCGCGGCCGCCGCGGTCCCTCCCTTGGCAGCGGCGCATCTCGGAGAGAAGGTCTACGACCTGCTCTGCTGGGGCTTCCTGAACGGGAACCAGAAGGAAGTCATCGAGCTGGCGCGCAAGGAAGTCCGCGGCGCCTCGATGCTGTTCTCCAAGTTCGTGTCCCCCTCCCTGACCTCGCACCTGAGCCGCATCTTCCTGGACGTGGAGCACGGGAGCAAGTCCGGCGCTGCCGCGGCCCTGAGGCTCGACTCCGGCTGGTCGTCGAAGTGGTACCGGGTGGGCGTGGTCACCTCGCGCTTCCTCCATACCATCAACCAGGCCGAGCGCATGATCTCAGGAGTGCTGTTGAACCTCTCCGGCCTGATGGTGCAGGCCGGGGCCGTGGAGATCGAGCTCAAGATGCTGGAGGTCGGGCTTGAGAAGGGCGCGCAGTCCCCTGAGCTCGCGAGCTGGGCGCTGAGCCGGCGGCGCCTGCTGCGCGAGAAGAAGGCCAGGCTGGACGGCTTCATGAAGAAGTTCATCGGCACCGAGGTCGACCTCTCGGTCGTGGCGGGCAAGGCTGACGAGGCGTACCTCGCGGCGATCGCCAAAGAGGCTGGTGACGGCTACCTCACGGACGAGCGGACCAAGCGGTGGGTGGCCCAGCGGGTCGAGGAGCTCCTGGCCGTCATCGATGAGCAGGTCAGCCGCAAGGCGGCCCTCGAAGCCCTGAAGATGGCCATGATGGCCGAGAAGGACCTCGACCCCCTGGAGAAGAGGAAGATCGTCGAGAAGTTCCTGGAGGTCAGCAGGGAGGGCCGGACCGCCAAGGAGGCGGCTGACGCGGCCACGGAGCACAAGCGCCTGCGGGCCGCGGTGTGGGAGTCGCAGGACATGTTCCCCCTGGTCGCTGAAGCGGGCACCCACATGCGGCTGGCCCAGGCCTTGAGGGACCTCGCCATCGCGGATGTCGCGCCCCAGCTGCGCGCCGGCTTCGAGGTGGGCTGGGAAGAGAGCGACGGCCGCGGTGCCCCGGATTTCGGCGTGCACCTGCGCTGGGCCGTGACCGCTGCCCTGCGCATGCTGTGGTCCGGCGAAGACCTCGACGTGTCCAAGTTCGAAAAGGAGATCGCCCGGATGGACATGCTCCAGGCCACACGGGACCAGACCTACAACCTCGAGCGCTCCGGCGCCTCCCTCGAACGCTACGCTGACAAGCTCCGATCCGGGGCCGCCTACCCGAACGCCGAGGACATCGCGCTCTACGGCCGCTCCCGCCAGATCCTCGCCATCGACTCCTTGACCGCGGCGCCTGCCGAGGACGGGAAGGCCCCGGCCCCTCAGAGGGAGATCGGCTCGCTCCAAGACCTCATGACCCTGCCCGTGGAAGAGTCCCCCCGCGTGGCCTCGGCCGGCCTGCGCTCGAAGCAGAGCGACGCCCTGCTCGCCAAGAGCCGCCAGCGCTTCAACGTGGACGTGGGCTTCGGCGGCGGGACCATGGTCCTCGACAGCGCCCTGCCTTCCTTGGTGCTCACCCTCGAGAACCTCGGCCACCAGGAGGAGGCTGCCAAGGTCAGGAATCTCGGCGCGTCCCTGAGGGAGGCCCAGCGGCTCTTCGAGACCATGTACGCGGTCCTCCACTTCGCCAACGACTATCTCTTCGTGCTCAAGCGGGTCTCGGAGGCGGAGCGGGTCGCGGCAACGGTCCAAGCCGGCACCATGGCTTACCGGGACGCGCAGGAAGAGGTCATCGAGGCCCGCTACAGCCTTCTGCACATCCAATCAGAGCTGAGAAGGCAGTTCGGAGACACCATCAAGATGCCCGATGCCCAGGTGCTCGAGCGCATCTTCTCCCTGAAAGACGACAAGCTCTACTGGGGCAACCCGCTCTTCAAGCAGTTCAACATGGACGCCCAGCTCAATGAGGCGGGCCAGCGCGCCTACGAGGACCTCGTGGCCGTGAAAGAGGCGCTCGACAAGGTCCCGAGCCTGAGGATCCATCTCACGGGCCTGCTGGCCCTGGTCCTGACCCCGGGCATGCCGTGGATCCCGGTCCTGCTCATCATCGACGCGGCGCGCACCGGTCTGCCGCTCTTGAGCGCGCTCCTGTCCTCGGCGTCTTCCGAGCAGGGCCGCAGGGAGCGTTCCGTCCGGGCCGAGGCCTACGGCCAGGCCCTCAAGAACCGGGAATCGGCCAAGAAGCTCGCGGAGGAATACGCGGTCCGGCGCGAGGCCCTGCGCGCCATGGCTTCCACCATGCCCTTGAACCCCCGGGACTACGGGGAGGCGCACCAGCTCAACAGGTGGCGCATCGCCACCCTGGCCTTCGAACTCTCCCCCGGAGCCGAGTCCTTCGTGGCCGACCGGGTGGCTGCAGCGGTGGCGAGCGGCGATTCAGCCAAGGCCGCGGCCCTGTGGCAGGCCACCAACGCCGGTCCCAAGCTCGAGGCCGGCGGCGATTCCCCGGTGGGGACCTCCCTGCGCGCCATGCTCAACGCCGATGCCCGCTTCGTCCGGCGCGTGGTCGAGGTTGTCCTCGACGCGGATGACTGGGTCGAGGCCAAGCTCAGATTCGATTCCTGGATCGAGGATTTCCGGCTCGATGTGGGGCCTGCGCTCGGCGGCAAGGTCGTCAAGAAGATCGTGGACGGCTGGAACAAGTTCTTCAAGGACGAGCCTCCGGCAGAGGGCCTCTCCGGCCTGGACCTGCCCAAGGAAGTCGTGGCAGCGGTGGCTAAGGGCGACCTGGGCCGGGCCTACGAGCTCTACGAAGGCACGGTCAAGGCCAAGGCAGCCTCGCCTTCCTCCGGCGGGGACAGGGTCCAGCCCGCGGCCGCTGGCCAGGCCCTGGAGCCGCAGTCCGAGCGCCGCGCCCTGACCCAGAAGGTCATCGCCATGGCGAGGGCCGGACAGGCCTCCCAAGCCCAAGAGCTCCTGGCTTCCGCGGCTGCCATGTATCAGGAAGCAGGATTGTCCTTCGACCAGTACTACCCTGGGTTGAGGAAATGGACCGCTGAGGCCGCGGCCCGGACTCCTGCCCCGTCCGCCCCGGATTCTCCCTCGCTCGTGGCCGCGTCCCTCATGAAGCTCCGGTCCCTGTGGCTCGAAGGGTCCGAGAACGGGTCCCTGCCGGTCTATGTCAAGAACATGGGCAGGGTCGTGGGATATTTCCGTCTCATCCCTGATTGGGACCTGGCCCACGGCTGGAGCAGCCTGACCGTGGTCGAGAATTTCTGGGACCGAGTGAACGGGACCACGGAGTCGGTCTCGAACACAATGGAGACCTCCAAGGACGGCTACCAGGAGCGGCGCGGCTATAACTTCAACGGGCCCATGGGATTCCTGGGAGACCTCCGCTTCTACGCCGGCGTGCTCGCTCCCATGACGCGCGGCGCTGCCTGGGACCCCTTTGACGCCGAGATCACAGGCAAGGGAGACTCCTATGTGGGCGGGAGCCTGACCCAGCACCTGGGCATGGGCTTCGACCTCACGGAAAGGATCACCCTCAAGCTCCTCGGTGACGGCGGAAGCCGCGCCGAGTACGGGCTCGGGACCTACTTCATGATGGGCCCGGCTTCGGGTCTCGCGGACATCACCCTCATCCGCGACGAGAACGCCAAGACCGGCCGGTCCTCCACCCACTACCGGGGCTACGGCCAGCTAGGCTACGGGTCCGAGCATGACACCTTCTCCGGCGGGCTGGAGTGGCAGACCGACGACCTCTACGGCGCCAAAGAGGGCCGCAACTCCGGGGAATACAGCCTGTCCGGCCAGGTCCGGGTCCCCGGGATCGCGGAGCCCTACAGGCCCGAGGTGTTCTGGAGCGGCACGGTCTTCAACAACCGGGAGTACCTCACCTCGGGCCGCTACTACCGGGACATGTACACCAAGGACGTCACCTATTTCATGGACCCTGGCCGGGACGGGGCCCGGAGGACGGACGGGGTCGGCGGTTACGTGGGTCTCAGGCAGATGCTGGTGGACGGGAAGTTCGGCGGGGTCGGAATGGGCTACGTGGTCCAGTCCGACCCCTTGACCGGCAAGCCGGGGCAGTACCGCACCCTCTCCTATGTCGCTCCGGACAACCGCGGCCAGATCGACGTCATCAACAGCGACGACCCCGCCGTCGGGCCCTTGGCGGTCCAGGCCCAGATGAGGGCCGGAGGGGTGATCGTGCGCGCCGGGGCGGACGCGTCCGAGTACACCCTCATCGTGGGAGGCGCGTCGCAGGAGACGGGCTTGAGCGCCGCGGGCCGCGTCAATGTCCCGACCGACGACCCCAGCCGCTACGCGGTCGGCGCCTCGATCGGGACCGAGGATTCGAGCTACCAGGTGCTCTGGGCCCCGGTCACGGACGAGCTCAGGCTCACCCTCTTCCAGGGCAACTGGTGGACCGGCTCAGGCGCGCAGTTCGACTACCGGACCGGCGGCAAGCTCGAGGACCGGTTCCGCATGAGCCTGGCCCTCACCTCGTTCCGGGAGGCCTCGGACTGGACCATGTTCACCCCCTTCGCTCCCCTGGTCATCAAGCTGAGCTCGCTCGCGGCCGGCGGTCCTGACGGCAAGGGGCTCGGCAAGGATGAGCTCGAGGCCGAGCTCGGGAGCGCCAAGGACCGGCCGGACCTGGTCAAGAAGGCCGGGGAGGTGCTTTCGGGCGCGGAAACCAGGCTCAAGACGGACGACCTCAAGAAGGGCATGTCCCTCTTCGGGGAGCTGGCCTCGGATATGGAGGGTACCCTCAAGGACTTCGAGGCCGACGGCCAGACCCGGCTGCCGGTCTCGTGGAAGCCCGCGTTCGCGGACTTCCTTCAGAGCCTCTCCGCCCTCATCAGCCAGCTCAAGCTCGCGGAGACCGACCGGCTCTACGAGAGTGCGGGCGGGGATCGGGCTTCCCAGATGTGGGTCCCGCGGGTGGTGGAGCTCCTCGACGAGACGCTCCAGCGCTACGAGGAGTACCGGCGCGCCTACCGCGAGCAGGTCATGGCCATCCCGGTCTCGGGCGGCGGCGACAAGCGGCCCCAGCAGGTCGCGGACTTCAACGGCAGGTCGCAGTGGTTCGTGGATTACATCCAGGTCCTGAGGAAGGAGTTCCTGGAGATGAAGCGTATCGGCGAGATGGACGAGGCGGCTCTTAGGGAGCATCTGACCCGGCTCTACCGGCTGAAGGAGGAGGCCCCGCTCTCCGAGTGGGAACTGCCCAGGGAGAAGGTCCACCGCTTCCTCCAGCGCAGCGAGTGGCTGCCCACCACCTCGCGCATCCCCGTGCGGGTGCTCGAGAACAGGATCAACAGGCTCGTGGCCGAGGAGCGGCGCCGCGCAGCCATCGAGGAGCGCATCCGGAGGCTCTCCGAGCGTTCCGCGAGCCGCCGCTAATCTTCCGGAGCCGCTCTCCGGATGTCCTCCTCGCTGAACCCGAAGTGGTGGGCGATCTCGTGGCGCAGGGTGGAGCCTATCTGCGCCCGGAGCTCGGACTCGGAGGAGCACAGGGACTCGATGTTCCTCTGGTAGAGGATGACGCGCGCAGGAGTGTGCGCGCCGGCGAATGGGCTGGCCATGTCCGCGCGCGTCAGGCCAGTGTAGAGACCGAGCAGGTTGGTCGAGCCTTTCCAGCGGCCCGCCTCCCGGCCCGGGGCCGCGCGGACTTCCACGGAGAGGTCGGTGAAGAGGTCCCGGAAGGCCTTGGGGATGGCGGCCAGTTCCTTCTCAGCGAGCTTGAGGAAGAGGGATCTGGAGAATTTCAATCTTCGGAAAGATCCTCGGTGGTGATGACCTGGAAGACGCGCTGGGCGCTGCGCTTGGCCAGCTTGGCCAGGGTGGCGTCGACCGCCGAGCCAGGGTCGCGGGAGGCTTCCTCGCCGGACTCCTGGAACCGCTTGAACACGTCTCCGGTGGAGCCGTAGCTCAGCCGGGTCACCATCTCCCCCCGCGCCCAGAACCAGGTGAGGTCCTTGGGCCTGAGGTTCTGGGCCTCACCGTGGGTTTCGACCAGGATGTCCGAGGTCTTGCCTTCGTCTCCCACCACGGCCTTGAGGCCGTAGGCCGTCAGCTCGTCGACGAACAGGGCGCCCACGGAGGACGGGTTCTCTCCCGAGGCCACCACGCGGACCGTGATGGCCTTGACGGCCTTGCGCGCCTGGACGAGGACTTCCTTCGTGTCCGGGCCCGGCCTGCCCTTGCCCTCAGGGCTGAGGATGCGGTACATCTTGTTGAATTCCTTCCTGGAGATGGACAGCTTCACCATGTTGAGGGCGTACTTGAGGCGGCTGAACTTGCCCTCGGTCTTGGCCAAGAGCTCGGAATCGGACGTAAACTCGCGGTCGAGCTCGTCGAGCTTGCCTTCGAGCTTCTTGATGGTGGGCGCGCGTTCGAGGGTCGCGAGCGCGTAGACGATGCCGTCGGAGTCCTTCCAGTACTTGGCGATCTCGGCGCCCTCGATCATCTGAAAGGTGAAGGATTTCACCTCGTCCGAGACGTCCTTCTCCGTAGAGGAGGCCTTGCCCATGGAGGTCTCGCGCATGTAGGACTTGGTCTCGGCCGCGATCTTGACCCCGAAGTACTTGGAGACCTCGGCGCGGGCCTTGTCCCCGGCCATCTCCTCGTTGTGGGCCGAGCCCACGCCGGTCACGAAGGAGCTGGACGGGAATTCGCTGCTCGGATCCGAGAGCCAGCGGGGCCTGGGGTCTGCCGCTGAAGCCTGGACGGACGGCGCGGCCGGGGCTTGGGCGGAAGGGACGGACCGCTCCTGGGAGGACGAAGCCTGGCTGGACTGAGGCGGCGCGGCCAGGGCCAGCGAGGGGAACGGGAGCTGGGCGCACGCGGAGAGCAGGGGCATGGCAAGGAAGGGGACGAGAAGAGATGATTTCATGGGAGTGTTGTTCTCAGTTTACCGAGTTATCCCACGAAAGTCAACGAGACAGACGAGAGCCTAGTCGTCGAGGGTCGCGGACGCGTCCACCCGGCACAGTTCCACGGCCTGATGGGAGCCCAGGCGCTTGGCCAACGCGCCGTCATAGCAGCGCAGGGTGTCGGCCGAGGACTCCGCGCCCCGGCAGAGGTCCGCGGCAGGGCGAGAGCCCATGCGCCTGGACAGGGCCTGGTCGTAGCAGCGCAGGGTGTCGGGCGAGGAGCGGTTGCCGCGGCACAGCTCAGCCGCGTCCGGGTGGCTCATGCGCCGCTGGAGGCCGTCTTCGAAGCAGCGGATGGCGTCCGGGGAGGACTGCGTGCCCCGGCAGAGGTCCGCGGCGATGCCGTGTCCCATGCGCTTCTCGACCCCGGTCTTGAAGCAGCGCAGGGACTCGGGGGAGGAGCTCGTCCCGCGGCAGAGAGACACCGCGGTCTGCGTGCCCGCGCGTGCCGCCAGGGCGCCTTCGAGACAGCGGATCGCCTCGACGGAGGACTTGGCCGAGCGGCACAGGAGGGCCGCGTCGCTCCAGCTCAGGCGCTTGGCCGCGGCAAGGTCGAAGCAGCGCAGGGTCTCGACGGATTGGCCGGTGCGGCGGCACATGCCGGCAGCGTCGCTCCAGGACATGCGGCGGGCAACGGCGCTCTCGAAGCAGCGGATGGTTTCCACGGAGGATCCGGTGCCCCGGCAGAGACCGGCCGCGTCCGCGTGGCTCATGCGTTTGCCGAGCGCGAGGTCGAAGCAGCGCAGGGTGTCCGGCGAGGACTTGGTTGCGCGGCAGAGGTCCGCGGCAAGGGGCCAGCTCATGCGGCGGCTGAGACCGCCGTCGAAGCAGCGCAGGGTCTCGGGCCCGGAACCGGCGCCGCGGCAGAGGCCGGCGGCAAGGTCCCAGCTCAGGCGCTTGGCCAGGGCGTTGTCGAAGCAGCGCAGGGTGTCCGCGGCCGCGAGCGCGGAAACGGGCGTCCCTGCGGCAGGGGCGAGGACGACCGCCTCGTCCCACGGAAGATCGTTGACCGAGACGCCCTGGTCGAAAGAGACTCCGGCGGCGAGAGCGGCCCCGGCCAGGGACCGGCACAGAAGGGACAGCGCGAAATGCATGGTCGTTCTCCTCCAGCAAGACCGGGCGCTCCTGGGCGGCTGCGTCGCGGGCACCCTAAAGTCCTACCCCAGTGTACCAAAGAGGCCCAGGAACGCATAGAGTCCAAGGACCTGGGACTTTTTAGGTCCGAAGACCTATCTCTTGGAGGGCGCCGGGGAAGCCTTCAGCGGCGTTCGACGGCCGGCCGTGGCCCGGGCGCCGAGCAGGTCCACGATGGATTCGAGGTCCGCGGCGGAGAGCAGGAGCAGGGCGGACCTGCCCGAGACCTCCGCGAAGCGGTACGGCGAGGTGACGCCCTTGGGGCCCGGCTTGGACTTGCCCACGAGCAGGCGCGTGGACCTGGCCGTGCCGCGGATGGATATCTCGAGGCCCGGCCGGTCGAGACCGGCCCCGGCCCGGGTGTCGGCCGCGTCCGCGAAATCGCTGACCCTCAGCCCGAGGATCCGATCCACGGCCGTCTCCACCTTGTCGGGGCTGGCTTCGATCCCGGAGACGGTGAAGCCCGAGGTGGATCTCCGGATCTCGATGTCCCGCCCCTCCGCGCGCAGGGAGATCGCTTCCAGGGTGGCGCGGTCGACCCGCGTGATGTCGCGCTCGCGGAACTCGTCGGGCTTCCGGTCGAGCTGGTAGGGCGCCACGCCCGAGGCGAGGTAGACGGGCTTCAGGGCGGCCAGCCTCAGGTACAGGGAGTCGTAGCCGAGCGCCGCCCGGCCGAAGAACCCGTCGAAGACCGGGGCCGCTGAATCCGCGGTGTAGAGGCGCAGGCGCGTGGCGCTGGCCTCGTGCACGGCGTAGTCCGGGTAGCTCCCGGGGTCCGAGGAGGCCTCGGCTCCGATCCGGACGCCGAGCAGGGCATTGAGGATGTCGCTCACCGGGTTGGAGTCCACGCTGTCGCGCGTCGGGGAGGTCATCCTCCAGGAGTCGCCTTCTTTCTCGAGGACCGTGGAGACGCCTTCGCGGTCGATCTGGAGCTTGGAGATCCTGGCCTCGAGGACTTTGGAGAGCGGGGAGGCGGAGGTGTCTCGCACGGAGAGCCAGTAGAGGATGGTCGACGCCAAGCCCATGGCGGCGAGCACGGCCGCGAGCATGGCCAGGCGCCTAGGATCCATGGCGCTCAGGGTCCATACTCGGATCGCAGGGCGGCCCTGCGCTTCTTCTGCCTGCGGTAGACCGCGGCTCCCGCGGCCACCATGACGAGCGGCAGGCCGAAGATCATCGCGTTCTTGACCGCGAGCTTGGACGGAGTCGAGAGCGGCTTGAGGTACCGGTAGGTGACGCCCTTGGACCGGACGGCAAGCAGGGATTCGTCCTGGAGCGACCACTCGACGAGGTTGAGGAGGAAGGCGACGTTCGCGGGCTTGATGCTCAGCCCGGGCTGGATGAGGCGCGAGGTGCCCACGAGGATGACCCTTCCGGTCGGCCGCTTTGCGACGGAATTCGGAGGCGGCACTTCCTCGCGATAGCGCTCGGTCGCCGCCACGGTGGAGGGAGCCGCCTTGTAGAAGTCCCCCTCGAGCACCCCGGCCAGGGAGAACGGGCCTTTCTCGGCCTTGTCCAGATTGGCCGGGGGGTTGTAGGGCGAGACCTTGGCTTCGGTGACGTACCAGCTGGCGGCCGAGGAGTTCAGCAGCGAGGTGTAGCGGAGGCCCGCTCCCTTGTCCTTGAAGGAGATGGGATGCACGAAGGGCAGGGATACCGCGTCGAGCCCCCGGGTGGCGGGGTGGCTCTTCTGGAAGTCGGTGGCGACCGGGATGTAGGGGTACTCGAGCACGTTCATCATCACGAACATGCCGGACTGCTGCTCGAGCTGGATCTTCTCGGCCTGCGCGTCCACGACGAAGCCTTCCCTCTGGTCGAGGCCCCACGACTCCAGCAGGGTCTCCAAGCCCGTGTCGGCCTTGCCCGAGAAGAAGGCCCTGAAATCCACCCAGCGCCGGTCGAGGAGGATGCCCAGGGAGCGGCCCGAGGCCGCCCAGGCCTTGAGCCGCTCGATCTCCGCCGGAGGGAACTGCTTGTTGGGGCCGAGTATCCAAAGGGCGTCGATGCCGGCGGGCAGCGGCTTGGAGAGGTCCGCGGTCCTGACCTCCATGGTCTCGGCCATGGAACCGAAGATGGCCTGGAGCGGCCCCTCCCCCGGCGTCTTCTCCCCGTGGCCGGCCACGAAGGCCGCGGTCTTGCGCTGTTCGGTGGAGAGCTTCTTGATCTTGCGGGTGATGTCGTATTCGAAGTCCGCCGTGTTCTGGAGCACGGGGATGACGTCGGTCTTGCCCTTGTACAGGAGGACCATGCCCATCATGGCGTCCCTCAGCTCGAACTTGTCCCGGCCCATGACGTTGAGGCGCACGCCGCTGACCCCTGCCGTGAGCGCTTCCTTCTTGGCGGTCTGATTGTCGTCGGGGTTGAGGAAATCCACCTTCACCCTTCCGCCGGAGGCGTTCTTGTACTCGCTGAGCAAAGACTTCAGGTACGTCTCGTTGAGCCCGTACGGCTGGGGCAGGCGCGGCGAATAGTAGACCCTGATGACGAGGTTGTCCTTGAGAGCCCCGAGGATCTTCCTGGTGCCCGGAGAGATGGAGTAGATCCTCCCGGCGGAGAAGTCCCATCGCGCGTGGAGGAAGTGGGCCGCGACGTTGAGCAGGACGAGGATGCCGAGCACGAGGACGGCCCCGATCCACGAGAAGGCGAGCCTGCGCGACCGGAGGCTGGCGAGCATGTCAGAGCCTCCTCGCCTGCAGCCGCTGCACCGTCAGATATAGGAAGCCGAAGGTGATGCTCGCGAAATAGAGGAGGTCCCGGCTGTCCACCACGCCCTTGGCCAGGGTGTTGAGGTGCGCGTCCACCCCGATGAACTCGAGGAGGGATGCCATGAATTCGGGCGAGAACCGGGCCAGGTTGCCGGCCATGAAGAAGATGAAGCAGAAGAGGAAGGCGATGACGAAGGAGACGACCTGGCTGCGGCTCAAGGCCGAGGCGAACAGGCCGATGGCGCCGAACATGAGGCCCATGAGCCCGAGGCCCGCGAGGATGCCGAAGGTCTCGCCCCAGTCCATGCCCGCGCCCGGAGCGGCCAGAAGGCGCAGGAGCGCGGGGTAGAAGAGGAGCCCCGCCACGGTCAGCAGGTGCACGCCCGCGAACCCGAGGAACTTTCCGAGCGCGATATCCCAGTCCTCGAGCGGGAGCGTGGCCAGGGTCTCGAAGGTCCCGGACTTGAGCTCCTCGGAGAGCAGGCCCATGGTGAGGGCCGGGACGAGGAAGGTCATGATGAGCGGCATGGTCTCGGCGAGGCCGCTGATCGTGGCCATGTTGGAGAGGAACAGGGTCGCGGTGAAAAGGTACCCGGACATGAGGTAGAAGACGATGATGGCCACGTAGGCGGCCGGGGACTCGAAGTAGCCCTTGAACTCCCGCTGGGCCAGGGCGAGCACGGCGTGGACCTGCACCAGCGGCGGCTTGTCCGTCGTCATGGAGCTCCCTCGGAAGACGCGGTCAGCTTACGGAAGACCTCCTCGAGGGAGAGGCGCTCGAGGCTCAGGTGCAGGACGGGCCAGCCTCTCGCGGCCGCCAGCCGGAACACCTCTTCCCTGAGGTCCACGGAGGCCTCGGACTCCACCACGAACCTTCCGTCCGCCTCCCCCGAGCCCGACGGGCCGGACACGGCCGCGACGCCCGGGAGCCCCTGAAGGGCCTGACGGATGCCCTCGGCCGGGCCCTTGAGCGAAAGGTGGAGGCGGTTCTTGTTCTGCAGGCTCCCGGAGAGCTCGTCGGGCGTGCCGTCCGCCGCGATCCTGCCGCCGTTCAAGATGATGACGCGGTCGCAGACCGCCTGGACCTCGGAGAGGATGTGGGTGGAGAGGAGCAGGGTCTTCTCCTTCTTGAGCTCCCGGATGAGGTCCCTGACCTCGAGCACCTGGTTGGGGTCGAGGCCTGAGGTCGGCTCGTCGAGGACGAGCACGTCCGGGTCGTGGATGATGGCCTGGGCCAAGCCCAGGCGCTGGCGAAAGCCCTTGGAGAGCTCGCCGGTCCTGCGTCCCACCACGCTCCCGAGGCCGCAGGTCTTGACCACGGCCTTGACCCGCGCGGTCCGGGCCGTTTCGTCGGTCAGCCCGCGCAGCCGGCCGATGAAATGCAGGGCGTCCGTCACTTCCAGGTTCTCGTGGAGCGGGTTGTTCTCCGGGAGATAGCCCAGGCGGCGGCGCACCGCGAGCGGGTGCTCGGCCACGTCGAGGTCCATGACCACGGCCCGGCCGTCGTCCGCCGGCAGGTACGCCGTGAGCAGGCGCATGGTCGTGGTCTTGCCCGCGCCGTTGGGGCCGAGGAACCCCACGATCTGCCCGACCGGGATCTCGAAGGTCAGCCCGTCGACCGCCGTGATCTCGCCGAAGCGTTTGGTGAGGTTCTCAGCGCGTATCATGTCCCAGAAAGGATACTAAATAGGAATTCATGAAGAAAACCTGCTAGAATCCTGTGTTGCCATGACTGACCGGGATTCGGGCCCTGAGCGCGAGGAGCCTCCTCAACGGCGGGACTCCGAGAGGGGCGGATCGGAGCCCGGGTTCGCGGCCGGGGGCGCGGGCTACACCCCCTTGCCGGACCTGGAGCCGAAGCCCAAACAGCGTCGAATCGGCCCTTTGGCTGCCGCCGGCCTCGCGCTCGTCCTTGGCTTGGGCGGGCTGGGGGTCTGGCATGTCAGAAAGCCTGAGCCTCCCGCTGAACCTGCCAATATCTCGGCCCAGGCTCCGGCCCCTGCGTCCGTGGCGCAGGTCCTGGCCGTGGGCAGGGCCGAGTTCGACCGGGCTGCCACCGAAGCGGCGCGGGAGGCCTTGAAGCGCGGGGATATCCCTCCGGTCCTGGCCCAGGCGAGTCCCGAACTGCGCCGGGAGGTCGCGGAGGCCCGCATGGACCTTTTCTCGATCAGGCTGGTGGACTCCGCGGCCGAGGACGGTGACGTGGTCGTGGTGTCCGTGGACGGCAAGACTCTCGGCAGGGTCAATCTTTCCAATGCCGGGGCTGTCCTCACCCTTCCCCTCAAGCCCGGGGCTTCCACGAGCCTCAAGGTCCTGGCGGAGAAAGACGGCGGAGGCGGGGTCACCTTCGGGGCCGTGACCTCCCAGGGCCAGGTCATGAGCAAAGTGATGTCCGTGGGCGAGTCCCAGGATTGGACGGTGGAAGCGCGCTGACATGGGACAGGCCTTGGGGATGGCGGACGAGGCCGTGGGCCTCGTCGGGTTCCTGGGGACCGTGTTCGGCTGGTTCCAGGCCGTGCCAGGGTTGGCCCCAGCCGTCTTCGTCGTGACTTTGGCCGTGATGGCTTGGAGGGCGTGGAAGTTGGTGGGTCCGGGCGCCGAGGTCGGGCAGGCCTCTGGCCCGGACTTCAAGAAGCTGCAGTCCCTCTCGGTGAGGAAGTACGCGCCGTGGCTCAAGGAGAACCTGCGCGGCCATGACCTCGTCATCGATGAGCTCGCCGAGATATTGGACCAGGGCCTGGCGCTCGCCAAGCAAGGCCGGACCCTCGGAGCTTTCTTCCTGTCCGGTCCCACGGGGACCGGCAAGACTTTCGTCGCCCAGCTCCTGAGCCAGGCTCTCTTCCCGGAGAGTGAGCCCCTGGTCCTGCGCATGAACCAGTTCAAGCATCCCGACGACGTCTTCACCCTCATCGGCCCCCCTCCTGGGGTCAGGGGCTTCGAGCTGGGCGGGGCGCTCACCCGGCCGGTCCTGGAGAACCCCTGCAGGGTCGTGGTCCTCGATGAGCTGGAGAAAGCCCACCGGGACGTGCACCACTGCCTCTACGACATCCTCGACACCGGACAATGCCGGGAGAAGAGTTCGGGCCGGACGGTCTCCTTCTCCGGCTGCCTCTTCGTGGCGACCTCCAACGCGGGCGTCGACGAGCTCCGCGCAGCCGGGGGCTCGGAGCAGGACAAGGCGGCGCGGCAGGGCAGGTTCCTCGACGCTCTCGCCCGCACCGGGCTCTTCGAGAAGCCCTTCCTCGCGCGCTTCACGGGCGGCATCTTCCTGATGGACGAGCTCGAGCCCCTTCGGGTGGCTGAGGTCGCCTGCCTCAAGCTCGCGCGCCGGCTGCGCGAGTACGGCATGGACCTGGTGTTCACCTCTCCGGCCGTGCTTCTCGAGGCCGTGCAGAAGAACGAGGAGTTCAAGGGCTACGGGGTGCGCCAGATCGGTGCGTACCTCGAGCACAAGACCGACGGCGCCATCGCGCTCGCCCGGCGCGAGGGGCACAAGAAGGTCTCCCTGGACATCGACGCTTCCGGCAGGATCTCGATCAACCCGGTGGCCGCGTCCCAGGCCGCCGACATCCCGTCGGGCGGGACGACCGCGCCATGAAAGCCGCCCTGCTCTTGATCAAGGACCCCTGGTTCGTGCTCGCCGCGGTCCTGGCAGCGACTTCGGGAGGGGCGACCTTCAGCGGCCGAGCCGCGGGCCGCACCGCTCCAGCGGGGACCGCCTCAGCCTCCGCCCCGGCCCCGTCGTCTGCCGCGTCCGGGGCAGCGTCGGTTTTCCCCTCGGCCTCCGTTCCCCCCGCGTTCCCGACTTCTGCGTCGGGGGCCGGGCCCTCGATCCAGGGGCAGGGGTTCACTCGCATCCTCCAGGCCAAGACTCCGGGCCGCTGGATCGTCGACGCGGCCAAGGCCAAGGACTCGGACACTGATTCCCTGGGAGACGCGGTGGCCAACGCCAAGGATGGGGACTCCATCATCCTCAGGCCGGGCCGGTATCAGGGAGGCCTGCGCATCGAAAAATCGCTCGCCATCGTCGGAGAGCCGGGCCAGGGAACTCCGCCCGTCATCGAGGCCGCCGGAGGCTTCACCATCGAGTCTCTGCAAGGAGACTTGCGGCTGGAGTCGGTGGTAGTGCGCCAGGGGGCGTCTTCCTCCGGCCGGGGCGCCATCCAGGCCAAATCCGGGTCCCTGACGCTCAAGAAGGTGCAGGTGGAATCCGAGAGCGGGGACGGCCTGTTCAACTGGGGGGCGAAGCTCGTCATCGAGGCGTCGAGCTTCCGGTCCAAGGAGTACGGGCTCTACCATCGTCAGGGGACCTTGCGCTGCTCGGGCTGCGCGATCTCCGGGAGCGTGAAGCAGGGGCTCTATGTCGGAGCGGACGCGACCGAGACCTATTTCGCGGACTCAGTGATCTCGGACAACGGTTCCGGGGGAGGGGCGTTTCTCAACGGCCCCACGGTCTTCGAGAGGGTCCAGGTCCGCGGGAACAAAGGCGCCGGGGTCTGGGTGGCTCGGAGCGTGACCGGCCCGGTGCGGCTGGCGGACTGCCGGATCTTCGACAACATCGGGGCGGGGTTCCTGCTCAGCGGAGGGACCGCGACCCTGGAGAAGGTGGAGATCTACCGGAACAGGGAGAGCGGCTTCTCGGCGGGAGGGGCGGCGGGCTCGGCGCGTCTGACGGACTTCAAGTCCTACGAGAACGGCGACGACGGGCTCGGAGCGTCCGGGAGCGTGGTCCTTTCGGTCCTGCGGGGCGAGATCACGGGGAACCGCGACAACGGGGTCTGGGCCGGGGGCGCGACCCGGCTCACGCTCAAGGATTGCCGGGTGAACCGGAACATGAGCAACGGCGTTTGGGCCGTGAGCAACTCCAGGGTGGAACTCGACGGCTGCGATTTCACGGGAAACCAGGGGAAGCCCTACCAAGTGGGGGACGAGGCCGCGGTCACGGGTCGTTCCGTTCCCGCCCTTCCCAAGCTCGAGGGATCCCCGGCGCAGGGCACGAGGTGAAGACATGGCCGACCTGAACGGCATGACGGATTGGGAGAAGCTCAAGGGCATGCTCCAGCAGAAGGAGGCCGCGACGGCCCTCAAGGCCATCGATGAGAAGGCCCTGCTGGCGCACCTCAGGAGCCGGGTCAAGGGGCAGGACCCGATCGTCGAGGACCTGGCGCGCCTGCTGCGCCTTCAGTTCGCGCGCAAGAACTCCAACCGCCCGTTGGCGAACCTCCTCATGCTCGGGCCCACCGGCACGGGCAAGACCGAGCTGGCCAAGGCCCTGGCCGAAGCCCTCTTCGGAGACGAAAAGGCCATGCTCCGCTTCGACTGCTCCGAGCTCTCAGGTGAGCACTCCAAGGACCGCCTGGTCGGCATGCCGACCGGCTACAAGGGCTCGGAGGAGGGCGGGCACCTCACAAGGCCCGTCTTGTCCAACCCGCGCCGGCTCATCTTGTTCGACGAGATCGAGAAGGCGGACTCCATCGTCTTCGACCTCTTCCTCCAGCTCATGGGAGAGGGGCGCTTGACCGAGCAGGGCTCGGGCAAAGTGGCTGATTTCACCCAAAGCGTCATCATCCTGACCTCGAACTCCCACGCCGAGGAGATCGGCAAGATCCAGGACTCCCACACCGACTACCACGAGATGGTCAACGGCGTCAAGGGCTACCTGGCCGACGCCAAGGTCTTCCGGGCCGAGATCCTGGGGCGCATTGATCGGGTCTACGTGTTCCGGCCGCTCTCCGGCATGATCGTGGCCGAGATCGCGCTCCTCAAGCTCTCCCAACTCGCCAAGAGCTACGGCCTGGCCGTCAAGTTCGTGGCCCCGGAGCTCGTCTTGAAGGCTCTCGCGGACAACGAGAAGGTCAGCCGCTTCGGCATCAGGGAGCTCGAGCGCATCCTCTTCGACATGTTCGCCGACCCACTGGCCTCCGCGCGCGAACAGGGCGCCAAAGAGGTCCAGTTCGACGTGGCCGACGGCAAGGTCGTGGTCCGGAAAGCCTGACTGGGTCCAGGCTAAGGCTTCGCCTTCAATGCCTTCAGCACTTTCTCCGGCGTGAAGGGCGGCGCGAAGAGCCGCACACCGACAGCGTCGTAGATGGCGTTGGCGATGGCGGGCTGGGGACCGTTGATGCCGATCTCGGACACGGACTTGGCGCCGAACGGCCCGTCCGCCTCGTAGGTCGGGATGAGGATGGTCTTGAAGGGCGGGGCGTCCGCGGTGGAGAAGATCTTGTAGTCGCGGAAGCTCGCGTTGGTCATGGCGCCCGAGGGCGAGAAGGCCATCTCCTCGCAGAGCGCGTAGGAGAGGCCGTTCAAGACCGCGCCGTCGTTCTGGCCCTCGGCCAGGGTGGGATTGATGGCCGTGCCGCAGTCCACGGTGGAGACATAGTCGAGCACGACCACCTGCCCGGTCTCGGTGTCCACCGAGACCTCGGCGAAGTGCGCGGCAAAAGGCGGGGGCGAGCTCTGCGCGTAGTGCGAGGCCACGCCCATGATCTGGTGCTGGTCGTGGTAGTAGAACGCGGTGTGCGCGACCTCGGAGAGCAGGCACGACCTCCCCCCCGCCACGGCCTTGCCGTCCATGAGGTCCACCTCCGAAGGCTTGGCGTCGAGGATCTTGGCCGCCACCTTGACGATCTGCTCTCGGGCGTGCAGGGCCGCCTTCTTGACCGCGTTGCCTGAGATGAAGGTCGTAGACGACGCGTAGGCGCCCACGTCGAACGGGGTGAGGTCGGTATCCGAGGACAGGACGATGATGTCCTTGACCGTGATGCCGAGCACCTCGGCCGCGATCTGCGCGAGCACGGTGTCCGAGCCCGTGCCGAGGTCGGTCGCGCCCATGTGCAGGTTGAAGGAGCCGTCTTCGTTCATCTTGATGGAGGCCGCGGCCATGTCCACCTCGGGGATGCCCGAGCCCTGCATGAGGCACGCGCAGCCCAGGCCCCGGCGCACGGGGCCGCTCTGCTGGCGGTTGCGCTCCTTGCGCTCATGCCACCCGAAGGCCGCCATGCCCTGGTCGATGCACTCGTCCATGCCGCAGGAGGCGATCTTCTGCTCGATGCCCTCCCGGCCCTCGCCCATGGCCTTGAACACGGGCGAGCCCTCGCCGGAGCGGATGTAGTTCTTCCTGCGGAACTCGATGGGGTCCATGCCGATCCTCTCCGCCATCATGTCCATCTGGCTCTCCCAGGCAAAGAACCCTTGGGTGGCGCCGAACCCGCGGTAGGCGCCTCCCACCGGGAGGTTGGTGTAGACCGAGCGGCCGATGAACCTGGAGTTCTTGGCCTGGTACATGGGCAGGGTGTGCGAGCCCGAGCACATCATGACGGTCAGGGAATGCGCCCCATAGGCCCCGTTGTCGCAGTAGACCTCCATGTGCGCGTCCGTGATGGCGCCGTCCTTCTTCACGCCGGTCTTCAAGCGGAGGACGAAGGGGTGGCGCGTGCGCGAGGAGACGAAGGTCTCCTTGCGCGTGAGCTCGATCTTGACGGGCCGGCGCGTGGCCAGGGTCAGGGCCGCGCACACGGGCTCGAGCAGGACCTCCTGCTTGGAGCCAAAGCCCCCGCCGATGCGGGGCTTGATGACCCGGATGGACTTGACCGGGATCCGCAGGACCTTCGCCGTGATGCGGCGGCAGTGGAAAGGGACCTGGGTCGAGGTGCGGATGACGAGCCGGCCCTCGCCGTCGAAGTAGGTGATGGCGACATGGGGCTCGAGCGCGCAGTGCTGGGCCCACTGGGTCTTGTACCACTGGTCGATGACCACGTCGGCCTCGGAGAACCACTCGCTCTCCTTGACCTCGAAGTCGAACTTGGCGCAGATGTTGTGCCCGGCGTCCGGGATGTTCTTGGAGTCGTCCTCGTCGTGGATGACCGGGGCGCCCTCCTTCATGGCCTCCATGGTGTCGAAGACAGGCGGCAGGATCTCGTAGTCCACCTTGATCTTGGAGAGGGCTTCCTCCGCCGCCTCGGCGGTCTCGGCCGCGACCGCGGCGATGCGGTCGCCCACGTAGCGTGCCTTCTCGCTGAGGACCAGCGTGTCGTACGGGGAGGGCTCGGGGTGCCCCTGCCCCGCGGTGGTATGCCGCACGCGCGGCAAGTCTTCGTGGGTGAGGACCGCGAGCACGCCGGGCACCTTCTTGGCTTCCCGGGTGTCGATCTTCCTGATGCGCGCGTGCGCGTGCGGGCTGTAGAGGACGCGGCCCACCAGGAGGCCGCGGATGTCGATGTCGTCCGTGAACTGCGCGGTGCCGCAGGCCAGGGCGATGGCGTCGATCTTCTCGACCCGGTGGTTGACGACCGTGAAATCGCGCTTGTCGGACACGTCGGGGTTCATCGCTTCCCTCCCTTTCCGGTCGTTTGCAGTTTCTTGGCCGCCAAGAGCACTGCCTCGATCTGCTTCACATAGCCCGTGCAGCGGCAGAGGTTGCCGTCCAGGGCGCGGCGCGCTTGGGCCTCGTCCGGGTCGGGGTTCTCGTCGAGCAGGGCCTTGGCGGCGAGCACCATGCCCGGGATGCAGAAGCCGCACTGCACCGCGCCCGCCTCGGCGAAGGCGGACTGGATCGGGTGGGGCCGGTCCGGCGCGCCGAGTCCCTCGATGGTGACGACCTTGCGTCCGTGGGCCTGGGCCGCGAACATCATGCAGGAGAGCGCGGGCTTGCCGTCGAGCAGGATCGTGCAGGTCCCGCAGTCTCCGTTGTCGCACCCGCGCTTGGCGCCCTTGTAGCCCTCGCGCCGCAGGGCGTCGAGCAGGTATTCCCCGGCCGACACCTGCAGGGGCTTGTCCTTGCCGTTGATGTTCACCGTGATGTCGAACTTCCCATTCACGGACTTCAGCGTTCCCCGGCCCCTGGTCTTGGTGGTCATGGCCTGCTCCCGAACGCTTCCATGAGCGCTCTGCGCGTCAATACGCCCGCGGTGTGGCGGCCGTAGGCCCTGGACGCGGATCCCGCGGTCATCCGGTCGAGCTCTTCGACGACCTCGGCGGACGCTTCCCGGGCCGCCTCCTCGTTGGCGGGCCTGCCCTCGAGCACCCACTCCGCCTTCGTCATGCGGGCCGCCTTGGGCAGGACCGCGCTCACCGCGATGGCGGCCTTGCGGATGACTCCGCCCTTGAGGTCAAGCGCGACCACGACCTGGGCGTAGGAACCCCAGGAGGACTTGGTGAGCGAGAGGCGCTCGGCGCAAGCCGCCCAGGACTTGGTGGCAGCGGGCACGCGCACCTCCGTGAGAAGGTGCTTGTGGCCGAAAAGGAGCATGTTCTGGCCCGCGAGCATCTCCGCGAAGGGCATGGTCTTCTCCCTTTTGCCGTCCGTGAACACGGCTTGGGCGCCCAGGGCGAGGAAGACGGCTGGGAGGTTGTTGTAGGGGTGGGGTCGGACCACGTTGCCGCCCACGGTGCCCATGACGCGCGCGAGCGCGTTGCTGCCCATGCCCGCGGTGCGGGCGATGACCCCTCCGGCCCACCGGGCGAGGAGCGGGGATTTCTCCAGGCTGTCGATGGTGCATAGCGCCCCGATGCGCAGTCCCGCCTTGTCGGCCTTGATGTGTTTTAAGGGCAGGTCCGAGACGTCCACCACGGTCTCCACCGTAGGCGAGATGGTCCGGGTGTGGCGGGTGCCGCCGGCCACGGTCACGGCCCTTGGCCCGAGCCTCGCCATGAGGCCCGCGGCCTCCCTGGCCGTGGTCGGAAAGCAGAATCGCGTGATGTTGTTCTTCATGGTCAGCCTCCGGAAATGGGAGGGAAGATGTGCAGGACCATCCCCTCCTTGAGCTTGACCGACTTCAGGCGCTTGCGGTCGAGGATGTCCGAGTCGAGCGCCAGGACGAACTCGTTGCGCACGGTCTTGCCGTCGGGGTCGAAGAGGACTTTCTCGACCTCGGGTCCTCCCTGTTCGGCGACCCGGGCCACGGCGTCGGCCGCGGTCTTCCCCTCGACCCACAAGGCGCAGCGTCGTGTAGAGCTTAATCAGTATCTGTGGCATGCCTTGTCGAGCATCTCCCGGGAGAGTTTGTTGGCCTTGCGGGCCAGGGCGGCCTCGTCGACCTTGACGAGACGGCCGTCCTTCACAACCTGCTCGCCGTTGACCAGCACGTGCCGGGCCTTGTGGCTGGCCCCGCAGAAGACCACGGCCGCGACCGGGTCCGAGAGCGAGCCCGCGAAGTCGATGCCGCTGACGTCGAAGAGAGAGAGATCGGCCGCCTTGCCGGGTGAGAGCTCGCCTATGTCGGCGCGGCCGAGGACCTCGGCCCCGCCGAGGGTCGCGATCCAGAGGCTGTCGCGCGCGGGCATGGAGGACGCACCGGATTTGACCCGTCCGACCAGCATGGCCTGGCGGACCTCGGCGAGCATGGCCGAGCAGTCGTTGGAGGCCGAGCCGTCCACGCCCAGGCCCACCGGCACCTTGTGGCCGAGGTACATGCGGATGGGGGCGATGCCTGAGCCCAGGCGCAGGTTCGAGCTGGGGCAGTGCGCCACCCCTGTGCGGGTCCTGCCCATGAGCCTGGATTCGGCCTCGTT
>JACRNU010000025.1 GCA_016234805.1 Elusimicrobiota bacterium | reverse complement strand
GCAGGATGTACACGGCCCCCTCCGAGATCATCAAGGAACTGAATTTCCGCTGCGACCGGCTCTTTGAGGCGGCCCTGGCCCCGGCCGCGGATCAGAGGCCAGAGAGCGCCATGAGCCTGTACCAAAGGCTCAAGGAGCTCTAATTACCGATTTTTCAGCCCGGAGTTACCAAATTTTTGTTGAATATTGCCTCCAGGACGCTATACTTATAAGGGGAAAGCGTCCGCCCATGACCCGAATCGACTTTCGCGTGACAGCCTTTGCACTGGCCGCGGCCCTGGCCGCGGGCCAAGGCTTTGCCGCCCCCATCGTCAAAACCGAGCTGGAAAAGGACCAGGTGTCCTTGGATGAGACCGTCGTGCTCGCGGTGACAGCCCCGGCGGATTGCGAGGTCGAGCACCCCTCATCCGATAGATTCGACGTCGTATCGTTCGATGCCCAACTCCTGGGGCAGGGTGAATCCGCGAAAAAGCTCCAGCCCCTTAAGAACAAGTACTCCAGAGCCACGGCGCTCCCGATCCTCGGCTCCGGAGCAGGCAAGCAGTGGCAGCGCCGCCACACCTTCGAACTCCATCCCGTGTTCGTCGGACCGATCAAGATCCCGGCCCTGGCCGTGACCTGCCCGGAGGGGAAGGGCAAGACCGCCTCCAAGAACCTCATCGGCCTGGCCTCCGCGAAGTCCGGGGACAAGCAGGCATCTTCCGAGGACGGGGATTCCATCCTCTACAAACCCGTGTCTCTGGACGGCACGGACTTCAAGAAGCGCGACCCTTCCCCTGCTCCGCCGGCTCCCGGCCCCATCGCCCGACACGAGATCCCGCCCCCTCCCCAGGTGACCGCTCCCCCTCCTCCGCCCCAGGCAGCGCCGGCCCCGCCGCCCGCGGCCGCAGACCGGCCGGCGGCCCCGGCCCCGGAAGCGGTCGCGGCCAAGAAGTACCTCGCCACAGCCGGCAGGACCATAGCCTCCATCTTGAAGACGGTTTTCCTCGCCTTGGTCGCGCTCATCGGCGCGGCCGCCACGGTCTGGGGAGCCTATTTGGGCGCGAAAGCCTACAGGAAGACCCGCCACTACGAACGGCTCCGGCTCTGGGTCCTTTCCATGGTCGCGCCCCCGCAGAAGGAGGGCAACCTCATCGGCGGCAAGTACCGGTCCCTGACCGAACTCGGCGAGGGAGGGATGGGAACGGTCCTGCTGGCCGAAGACATCAAGCTAGGCCGCAAGGTCGCGCTCAAGCGCCTCCATGCGGACGCGCGTTTCGACTTCAAGCTGCGGGAGAAGCTCGTCGACGAGGCCCAAATCATCTCCCAGCTCAACCACCCTTACATCGTGGGCATCCACGAGGTCCTGGAGGCTGACGACGACATCTACCTGGTCTTCGATTTCGTCGAGGGCCGTCCCCTTTCCCACATCCTCCACGAACGCAAGCGCCTCACCCTCAAGGAATGCGTGGACATCTTCAGCAACGTATGCCAGGCCATCGACTACGCCCACAAGAAGAACGTCCTCCACCTCGACATCAAGCCCTCCAACATCATGGTGGACGCCAACGGCTTCGCCAAGGTCATGGACTTCGGCCTGGCGCGGCGCGAGGCCAAGGAGGACTCCTTCTCCGGCGTGGGAGGCAGCGGGACCTTCTGGTACATGGCCCCGGAGCAGCACTCAGGGGTCACCTCTCCGGCCGCGGACGTCTACGCGATCGCGGTCACGATCTTCGAGACCCTCACGGGCGACATCCCGTTCAAGGGACCGGACTTCGTCCGTCAGAAGGACCACCTGCTCTATATCCCGGCCACGACGCTCGTGCCGGAGCTGCCCGCGGAGGTGGACGGACTCTTCGCCGATGCCTTCAATCCCAAGATGACGCAGCGGCTGCCGGGGGCCCTCCAGCTTCTCGAGAAGCTCAAGGCGCTGCCGTCGGCCGGCCTGCCTCTGGCGAGACTCCCCATGGCCCCGGCGCCCGACCCGCCCGCGGCCAAGCCGGCCAAGCAGTAGTCAGCGGCTCCGGGTATCCTTGACGAACTTCACCTTGCAGTCCTCGCACAGGTGATAGTCGAGCAGGACGAAGACCTCTTCCTCGAGCTCCTTAGGATCGCGGCCCTCGCACTCGCGGGCCAGGCGCTCCATCTCCGCGGCATGGTCCCCCTCCAGCTCCTCGGCCGTGAAGGACAGCTCGTTGGGCTCGCAGGTGATCTGAGTCTTGACCCGATAGTAGAGCTTGAGCCCCTGGAGGTTCTTGCCGCAGGAGTTGCAGAGGACGGGACCGGCCTTCTCCCCGCCGGAGGAGGAGGGCCTTCTCCGGTGACGGCGATGGCCGCTCACGCCGCCCCCCGGTCGTAGAACCAGGGGTTGAGCAGATTGCGCGGATCGAAGGCGTTCTTGACCCTGCGCTGCCATGGGCCGGCCAAGGGGCCGGCTCCCTCGCCAGAGACGCGGGCTGGCGGCAAGGGACCGCCGTCCCCGAAGGACTGCGCCTCCAAGATAGTGGATGCGCAGGTTCTCCGCTCTCCGGAGGGGGCTGGCGGCAAGGGGTACGCCTTGAAGGTCGCGTCCAGGATGACGGCCAGCGTCCCCCAGGAGCCGAGCAGGAGCTTCGGGATGTCATAGCCTGCCACATTCTTGACGACCTTGCCGCCGAAATCGAGCACCGTGCCGTCGGCCAGGGCCACGCGCATCCCCAGCAGGTCGTCCCTCGCCCCTGACTTGGCAGCGAGGAACCCTCCCAGCGTCCCTCCCCCCTTGGGAAGGCGCAGATGCCACCCCTGGGAACCGAGCTCCAGGTGGAGAGCCTGCAGGGAGATGCCGGCCTCCACCGTGACGCAGCAGTCGTCCTTGTCGAGCTCCAGGACCGCGCGCATCCCGGCGGTCACGATGGGAGCCAAACCGTCCTTGCCCGGAATGGCGACCGGCATCCGCGACGAGCTGCCGGTGACGAGCATCCGCCGGCCCCCGGAAGAGCACTCGCGGATGCGCTCGACCACGTGGCGGCCGCCGTCGCTCAAGGGAGGGGGCGCGGGACGCACGAGGGGAGAGGGCGCGGGAAGGCCGGAGGCATCGGCCAGGCCCAGGGCCTTGCCCGGGTTGGCGATGCCGCGGGGGTCGAAAGCCTCCTTGATCCTGCGGAAGAGCGCCAGGGCCCCGGGCTCGAACATCCAGGCCATGGCCGAGCGCTTCTCCAGGCCGATGCCGTGCTCGCCGGAGACGGTCCCGCCCAGCTCGACGCAGGCCCGGAGCATCTCCATGCCCGCGGCCCGGACGCGAGCGACCTCCTCTTCGTTGCGTTCGTCGTAGGAGATGTTGGGGTGAATGTTCCCGTCGCCGGCATGGAAGACCAGAGAAGTCCTGACCTTGTGTCTGGCCGCGATCTCCCGGACGCGCCGGACCGCCGCGGGAAGCTTGGAGCGCGGGACCACGCCGTCTTCGACGAGCACGTTGGGCGCCAGCCTCGTGGTCGCGGGATAAGCCCCGCGGCGCCCCTCCCAGAGCCTCTCGCGGTCCGCCGCTTCCGTGGCCCGGCGGCAGTCCCTGGCCCCGAAGCGGGCGCAGACCTCCTCCACCTTGGCGGACTCCCCCACGACGTCCTCCCGGCGGCCGTCGAGCTCGACGAGGAGGACCGCCTCGGTCTTGGGATAGCCGCTGCGGGTGTACTGGTCCACGGATTCGACGGTGGCGCGGTCGAGCGCTTCGAGCGAGCGCGGGATGACGCCCGAGGAGATGACGGCCCCGACGCACTCCATCGCGGCTTCGAGCGTGTCGAAGCCCGCGAGGAAGGTCTCGACCGCCTCCGGGGCAGGCAGGATCTTGAGCCACGCTTTCACGACCACGGCCAGGGTCCCCTCGGAGCCGGCGAGCAGGCTCACGATCTCGGGCCCGGGATCCTCGAGGGAGAACCTCGCGAGAGAGCCGTCCGCCATCACCGCCTCCAGGGCCAGCAGGTGGTTGACCGTCACCCCGTACTTGAGGCAGCGAGGCCCGCCCGCGTTCTCTCCGATGTTCCCGCCGATGGTGCAGACCTTGTGGCTCGCCGGGTCCGGAGCGTAGAAGAATCCCAGAGGCTCGAGACGCTTCTGGAGCGCGAGGTTGACGACTCCCGGCTCCACCAGCGCGTACCCGCGGCCGGTGTCGATCTCGAGGATCCGGTCGAGGCGCGCCACGGACAGGAGGAGCCCGCCCTGGGAGGCGGTCGCGCCCCCGCAAAGGTTGGTGCCCGCGCCCCGGGCGGTGAAGGGGATGCCCTCCGCGGCGCAGTACCGGACGGTCTCGACCACGTCGGAGGATGAACGCGCCAGGACCACGGCCCTCGGGGCGGGAGCGCGGACGGCCGCGTCATAGGCGTAGGCCGCGAGCTCGACGGGCTCCGTGACGAGCGCGCCCGGAGAGAGCCGCCGGGCCAAGGAGGGAAGGGAATTCACGGCCGCACGGGCAGGTGGAAGAAGAAGCGCGAGCCCTTGCCCAGCTCGGACTCGATGCCCATCTCGCCCCCGTGGCGCTGGACGATCTCCCGGGCGATCTTAAGGCCCAGACCGAAGCCGCCCTTGCGCATCTTCTGCGCTTCCGCCGTCTGGAAGAACCGCTCCCAGACCCGGGGGATGTCCTCTTTGGCGATGCCGATGCCCGTATCCATGACGCTGACGGTCATCCAGTCCTTGGCGAGGTCCACGCGGATGGCCACGGCCCCGCCCTCCTTGGTGTACTGGATGGCGTTGGTGCAGAGGTTCTGGATGACCTGGCCGAGCCTCTGGGGGTCTCCCTGGACCGGCAGAGGGGACGGAGGCAGCACGACGCTGAAGGCGATCTTGCGGTGGCCCGCGACCACGTCGATGCGGGACTTGACCTCATGGACCACGGCGGCGAGGTCCATGGGCGCCATGTCCACGCGCAATTTGCCCGACTCGATGGCGGCCAGGTCCACGAGGTCGGAGATCAGCGCGTTCAAGGCCTTGGCCGCGGAGTGGATGTGGGAGGAGTACCTGATCGCGTCCGGGTTATCCTTGAACTTGGCGCCGATGACCTCGCAGTAGCCGAGGATGGCGGTCAGCGGGTTCTTGACGTCGTGGGCCACCATGTGGAAGAAGCGCGTCTGGAAGCTGTTGATCTGTCCGAGCTGGCGGTTCGACTCCCCGAGCTCCTGGTTGAGGCGCTTGATCTCGGCCAGGTCCCGCCGCCTCTGGAGCGCCTTCTCGACCCCGGTGAGCAGGTTGACGGGGTTGACCGGCTTGATGAGGGTGTCGTCCACCCCGATCTCCACGACCTCGCTGAGCCGCGTCAGGACCTCCTTGATGGGCTCGCGCTCGACCATGAAGATCATGCGCAGGTCCGGGTCGCGGCGGCGCAGGTTGACCGCCAGGTCCCTGGCCGTGACCTTGGCGTAGGCGATGGCCGTGCCGATGACGACCAGGTGGACGCTGCCCTTCTGGGCGACCCGGGCCTCCATGTCCGCCGCGTCCTTGGCCATGAAGACCTGGTAGCCCGTGTTGAGGAGGGCCTGGGCGAGGGTCTCCCCCGCCTCCTTGTCGGAGTCGAGGATGACGATCGTCTCCTTCTCCGCGGGAGCGGCGGCGCCCGAGGGCTTGCCGGCCGCGGCCTTGAGGATGCCCGGGATGAGCTGAGAAGACTCCCGCAGCACGAACGCGGGGTTGTCGTCCTGCACGGCCTTCACCGCGGCCCGGTAGGAATCCCCGCCGGTCACGAGGTAGCAGCGCGCCTCGGGCGAGATCTGCCGGATCGCCACATCCAACGCCTCGGCCTGCGCCACCGTGCCGGGGAACATGGCCACCACGACGCGCTGGACCGCGGCCTCCTGGACCGCGGGAGCCTCGTCGTCCCCCTTGAACTTGTCCCAAAGACTGCGCTTCCTCGGCGTGGGCGGCGGCTTGGACACGGGATGGGCGATCTGGCCCCTGAGGAAGTCCGCCACCCCGAGGTGGGACTCCATCAGGACCGGCTGGATGCCGGCGCTGGGCATGAGGAGCTGGAAGGCCTTGGCCGAGTAGAGAGCGGGATCGACGAGGAAGACGACGTGGCACTCGACCGCGCGCACCGCGTCGATGAGCCCGTTCGGCAGGGGCCAGGTCAGCCGGCGCAGGGGGCCCGGGTCCTTGGGGGAAAGGGTCTCGAGGGTCTCGAGCATGAAGAGGGCGAAGCCGCCGCGCTCGCGATGGACGCCCGCAAGGCTCTCCCGGTCCGCGGCCGGGACGCGCGCGGTGTCCACGATCAGGGCGGCGATCTCCTCCGTGCCCATGGCCACCGCGGCCTCGCGGGCGGTCTCGATCATCGTGAAGGTGAAGCCTTCGCTGGCGACCGCGACGGCCAGGTTCTTGAAGAAGACAGGGTCGTTGGAGACCATGAACACCCGGCCGGTGGTCGCGCCTTTCATGCGGGCTCCGGCATCAGCTTGGCGGTGAAGTGGGTCAGACGCGCGGCCCCTTCGATGAGCCGCATGGGAGGCAGGAGATCCTTGCGCCGCGCGATGTCCCTGAAGACCTCGATGACGAAATCGATGTGGCTCTGGGTGTAGACGCGGCGGGGGATCGCGAGCCGGACGAGCTCCATGGACGCCGGGACGAACCGGCCGTCCTGGTTCCTGCCGAACATGAGCGAGCCGATCTCCACGGCGCGGATGCCCGCGGTCCGGTAGAGCTCGCAGACGAGGCTCTGCCCCGGATAGCCCTCGGGTTTGATGTGGGGCAGGAACTTCTTGGCGTTGACGTACACCGCGTGCCCGCCGGGGGGCTCGACGATCGGCACGCCCGCTTGGCGCAGGCCCTCGGCGAGGTACTCGATGGACCGGATCCGGTAGGTCAGGTACTCCTCGTCGAGGACCTCCTCAAGGCCGCGGGCGATGGCTTCCAGGTCGCGGCCCGCGAGACCGCCGTAGGTCGGGAACCCCTCGCCGAGGATGAGGATCTCGCGGGACTGCTTCGCCCACTCGGGGTCGTTGAGCGCCAGGAAGCCCCCGATGTTGGCGAAGGCGTCCTTCTTGGAGCTCATCATGGCGCCCGCGCCGTAGGAGAACATCTCCTGGGCGATCTCGGAGACCTTGCGGGAGGAGAAGCCGGGCTCGCGGCGCTTGATGAAGAAGGCGTTCTCCGCGAAGCGGGCGCAGTCGATGATGACGGGGATCCCGTAGTGCAGGGCGATCCGGGAGGTCTCCCGCAGGTTGGCCATGGAGACGGGCTGGCCGCCGAGCGAGTTGTTCGTCAGGGTCATCACGATCATCGGGATGTTCTTGGCGCCGATGCGGCGGATGGCATCCTCGAGCGCCTTGAGGTCGATGTTCCCCTTGAAATCAGCCGGCGTGTCGAAGTCCAGCGCCCCCTGGGCCGGCAGGTCGAGGGCGACGCACCCGGAAGCCTCGGCGTTGGCCCGGGTGGTGTCGAAATGGGAGTTGGAGACGACGGTCTTGCCCGGACCGCCCGTCACGCTGAAGAGGATCCGCTCCGCGGCCCGGCCCTGGTGCACCGGCATGACGTACCGGTAGCCCGTCAGCCGCCGGACCGCGCCCTCGAAGGTGAAGAAGCTGCGCGCCCCGGCGTAGGACTCGTCCCCCCTCATCATGCAGGCCCACTGCTCGGCGGACATGGCGGAGGTGCCGGAGTCGGTCAGCAGGTCGATGAGCACCTTGTCGGCCGCGACGGCGAAGAGGTTATAGCATGCCTCGCGCAGGACCGCCTCGCGCTGGGCCTCCGTCGTGAACCCCAGGGGTTCGACGGTCTTGATCTTGAACGGCTCGATGATGGTCTTCCAGGGCTTATCCATGGGTCCAAGCGCCAGGCATTTCAAAAACAATGCCATGCACCTGCGTATTTTATATTATTTCCAAAATACCAGCGAGGTGAATATGGCCATCAACATGCCGGTCGTCGTCCTCATCCTCTCCCTGTCCGGGCCCTGGGCCGGAACCGCCCTCGCCGCGGCCGCGTCCAAAGCCGCTGTCGAGACCAAGGTCCGGCAAGCCGCCGAGGACCCGGAGATCGTCAAGATCAATGGAACGGCCATCCGCCAGTCCGAGTTCCAGGACAGGCTCCTGCAGGAATACGGCCAGGTGGTCATGGAGAACATGATCAACAGGGTCCTCCTCATCCAGGAGGCCAAATCCCGCAAGATCGCCGCGGACCCCGCGGACATCGAGAAGAAGATCTCCGCGTTCAAGAGCCAGTTCCCCAACGACGAGGCCCTCGACGACCTCCTCAAGAGCCGCGGGGACACGCTCGAGAGCCTGCACGCGGACATCGCCAACCAGCTCACCGTCGAGAAGCTCGTCGCCCAGGCCACGGGCATCACGGCCACCGACAAGGAAGTCCGGGAGGCGTTCGACAAGAACAAGGAGAACTTCACGATCCCGCCGACCAGGCACCTGCGCGTCATCTGGGTCAAGACCAAGGCCGAGGCCGAGGAGATCGTGGCCAAGGTCAAGGCCGGGGCCGACTGGAACGCGCTCGCCGCGGAGCGGAACATCGCCCCGAGCAAGAAGTTCGTGCCCAGCGGGGACTACGGCTTCCGCGCCCAGTCCGAGCTTCCCTCCGAGATCGGCAAGCCCGCCTTCGCGATGAAGGTCGGCGAGACCAAGGCCCTCCAGTCCAAGGCGGGCCACCATGTCATGCAGGTCCTCGAAGCCAAGCCGGCCCAAGCCGCGGACTTCGAGAAGATCAAGCCCCACCTGCGGGAAGCGGTCCTCAACAAGAAGCTCACGGCCGCGCTGCCGGAATTCGTCAAAGGCATCCGGGAGAAGGCGGACATCCAGTTCCTCGGCCCGCAGAAGGGCAAGAAACAGTAGCCGAGTCCCGCGACTAGCGGGCCGCGGCAGCCGCGGCGGAGAACAGGAAGCTCGAGAGCCTGTTGAGGTAGGCGACGACGCAGGCCGGCGGGGCGGCCAGCCCCCTCCGGCGAGCGGAAAACGGCCCGCGCCTCCGGGGACGACGGTCCTGAGCCGCCAGCCCCACCGCGGAACGCTCGGCACGGCGGCATACCGACCGCGCCAAGTGTAGGAAGGCCGCCGCAGGCGGCCCTCCGGGCTTCACGAATCCCCGCGGCCTCGACCGCTCCTGCTCAGCGCTGATCCCCGCGTCCAGCCGGGCCAAGGCCGCAGCCACGGCCTTGACAGCCCCTGCCTGGCCCCGGCCGGCCGGGGCCGCGACCAGGCTCCCGATCGCGAAGAGGTCGGACTGGATCAGTCGCAGCTCCCTCCTCAGACCCTCGAAGCGCCGACGGGCCGGCAGGAACGCGAGCACGAGCCCCAGGCAGGATTGGAGCTCGTCGAGGTCTCCGAGCGCGGCGATCCTCGGATGGTCCTTGCGCACCCGCGGACCCGTCAACAGCGAAGTCGTGCCGCGGTCACCGGTCCAACCTTTCGCCTGGTTCATGGCCAGATTATACAATGGTGTCAGACGATAAGAAACGAAAGCCGTTGTTGCTTATCGTCTGACACCAGCAGCGTCTATGGGGACGGGCCGGCCTGAGAGCCGCTCGAGCTCGTCTTGGGCCGTGCCCGGAGCGGGCCAGGCCGCGAAAGCCCGGCCGTAGGCCTCGAAGGCCGCCTCCCGCTGCCCCATCCGCGCCATGAGCCTGGCCTTGAACAGCTCCGCCCGGCGCGCGCTCATCCGCCGGATCACCCCGCCCACGTCGAGGGACAGAGTCCCGTCCGGCGAGGCCACCGGCGAGAACCGGTCGATGTCGTAGACCGGATCACCCGGAAGACCGCCCGACAGGGGGCGCGGAGAGGACGCGCCGGAGGTCCCGGTGGAGGAGTCCACGCTGAAGATCCGGAAATCAGGGTTCTGATAGACCAGGCGGAACCCCTTGAGGCGCTCCGGGTAAAAGTGGAATTTCACGGCCGCCGAGTCCGCAGACAGCCTCATGCCCCCGGAGGAGTAGCGGGCGCCGTCCTGCGATTCATCGAGGATGTAGCCCGTGCCGTACACGAAGAACGCGGCCCCGCGGCCGGCGCAGAACCGGCGGAAACCATCCTCGCTCCCGTAGAGCGCGGCGAGGAACGCGCGGCTCTTGCTCCGGCTCGAAGCTGATTCGCCCTTCGGATTGAGCAGGACCGGAGTCCCGCAGTAGGCCAGGATGGGGCCCGAGAGGCCGAAGTGCGCCAAGACCGGCCGGCCGGCCGCCCTCTCCTTGAGCCACTTGAGCACCGCCCGCTCGTCGGCCAGGGAGACCATGGGCCGATCCTCGACGGGCATGAGCAACGCTGTGAGGTACATGAAGGGGTTGAGCCGCGAGTAGGGCTTGGAGGACACCAGGCCCTCCACGGCCGCGAGCGCGGCCAGGCCGAGGAGGACCGCAAGCCGCAGGCGCGAGCCTGCCGCGAACCTCAATCGAACGGCCGCCAGGGGGAGGAAGAAGGCGGCGAACGGCGCGATCCTCGTCATGGCCGCGGTCCCGACCGCGGTCAGGACCAGCATGCCGTCGGCCAGGGCCCAACCCGCTGGTCCGGAAGTCCGGGCGCCTCCCGCGGCCGGCGTCCCGTCGCCCCGCCGGAACAGCCCCTGGATGCCCAGGGCCAGTCTCGGCAGGGCGATGAAGACCAGGGGCACGAAGTTGAACACCAGGAATCCCGCGCCCGGGGAATTGAAGGGCCCCACCCAGAGCAGGCGGCCGTCGGGGTCGAGGCTCGCCGGGTCCGCGGGCTTGACGAGGAGGAACTTGAGCTTGTCCCAGAAGAGCCGGTAGGTGTGGCCGTAGGCGGAATCCTCCACGGAACCCTGGCCGAGGCCGAGGAACAGGACCGCGCCGGCCAGGGCCACGGCCCCTGCGGCCCGCGGCCCCTGCCAGAGCGCGGCAAGGAGAGCGCAGCCAAAGATCATGGCCGGAGACGCGGCGAACCTGGTCTCGCGCAGGACCGGAAGAGCCAGGCCCGCGGCCATGCAGCAGGCCACCAGGACCGCGAGGCTCTCCCGCAGTGCCGGCCGGGGACCCCCGGCGACGGGACGCGCCGCCCACGCCGCGGCCGCGAAGAAGGCGGCAAGATAGAAGCGCGTCACGTGCCACGACGCGAGCGCCAGGGCCATGAGGATGCCGGAAGCCAGGGCCCAGCCCCTCCGAGCGCCCCCCTCCGGCTCGAGCGAGACGCAGAAGCACGCGAAGCTCCAGAAGATCAGCGGCAAGGCCAGGCACTGGAAGGTATAGCTCCCGATGAAGTCCCCGGTCGCGGCCCAGGACAAGCCGTAGACCCAGGCCGCGGCCATGGCCAGGGAAGCGTCCGAGGTGAGCCTGAGCGCCGCGACATAGAGCGCCGGGATGGAGAGGCTCGACACCACGGCCACCCAGAGGATGACGAACATCCTGAAGTCGAAGGGGATCCGGAAGGGCCAGAACCTCCAGGTCCAGCCCGTGAGGTTCTCCATGAGCATGGTGAGCTCGCGCGAGGTCCTGATGCCTTCCGGATACTGCGCGTCCCGGTCCACTTCCGGGATGGTCTCCCCCCGGGCCGCCATGGACGCGTAGCGGTACTGGAGCGCGTGTACCGCGGCAGGCCCACGGAATGCTTGACCTTGATGTGGACGCTGAGCATGACCAAGGCGGCCAGGCACACGACCTGCGCCCAGATATTCCTCACGCGGCCTCCGCGCGTTGCCCGCGGGCGCTGAATTTTTGTAGAATCTTGCCCGTAGTATTACCTTTTCGAACGGCGTGTTCGTCTAGCGGCCTAGGACATCGCCCTCTCAAGGCGAAGATCACGGGTTCAAATCCCGTACACGCCATTTTAGCTTTTCCATTCGAGCTTCCGAGCCTTGCCCTCCCAGTCGATGAAGTAGAGCGCCCTGCTCGTGTCGAGGAAAAATCCCTTCTCCGTGACCGACGGGCCTGTCAGCGCGCGGCCCTTGGGCAGGTCCCAGGAACGCGACACCTGGCCGGTCGCGAGCTCGACCTTGAGCAGGCGGCCGCCCTCCGCGGCCAGGAGCCAGAGCATGCCGCCCTCCACGCGCAGGACCCGCGGCATCGCCTCATTCCGGGCTTCCTCGGCCGGCAGGCTCTTCAAGGCCGCTTCCAACGATATAGGAGGGAGGAACTCGCCTTCCCGGGTCAGCAAGTGCAGGGAGGATTTATCGCGCAAGCCCCACCAGGTCCCGTCCGCGGCCCGCTCGAGCGCGAAACGCCGGCTGTCTGGCGCCTCCCAGACCTTGCGGACGAGGCGCCGGCCCTCGTAGACGCTGGCATAGGACCTCTCACCCTCATTGGTCGGAACGAGGAAGAGCGTCTTTCCCGCGACCGTGATCGCGTGGCAGAGGAAGGCCCCCTTCTCCTTGCCCTTCCTGAGCCTGCCGTCAGTCCCGGCCCACACCGCAAGACCGTCCCGGACCAGGGCGTTCGCGACGCTCTCGTTCCACTCCGAGTTGGAAGCCCCGACCTTGGTCCAGCGGCCGGGCATGCCCTTCTCCGGCAAAGGCGCAAAATGGTAGTCGTCGCCCTGCCTGCCGAGCACCCCGAGCTCCCGTCCCCGGCGCACGAGGGCGCGGGGAGCGGGCGAGGCGGAGAGCACCGAGTGCAGGCTCAGCCTCCCTCCCGTGCCGCCGTGGTAGAGTTCGAAGGCCTCGCCGCTGCCGGCCTTGCGGCGGTGCGACGAAAGCAGGACCCAGAGGCTGCCGTCGTTTCCCCACTCGGTCGAGAAATCCACCCACCAGTACGGACCGAACAGGAAGTTCCTCAGCCGGACCGGCTCCTCGGTCAAGAGCGCGACCCGCCTCCCCTCCGGGGTGAGCCAGTAGAGCGCGCCCTCCTGGGCCTTGGCCAGGGCCCCTTGCCGCTCCGCTGAGGCGACGGCCGGCAGATAGGTCCCAGCCGCGGCTTGCTCAGGCTCCCAGATGCGGGGCCGGTCATCTTTTAGGAACGTCCTGGCCAAGACCTCGAAGGCGCTGCGCTTGACGAATGAAGCGCTCAAGACCATTCCGCAGGCCAGGCAGAGGAACGCGAGCAGGACCCTCGGCCTTCCTCCGTTGACGCGCCGTTCTCCTCGCTCGACGAAGACATCCGCAGCCCAGGCCGCGGCAACGATGGAGAGCCCGCAGATGGCCAGGGCCCGCCAGCCGAAGCCCAGCTCCGGCCCAGGCAGGAGCCTGCTCAGGGTGCAGCCCAAGCCTAGGAAGACCGCCGTGCTCCCGCCCAGGACCGCGCCTGCCAAGCCCCCGGCCAAGCCGTGGCCAGAGACATAGGCCGCGGCGAACCCTGTCAGCGCAAGGTAGAGGACGCACAGGACCGCCAAGCCCGCCATGAGACGCGAGACCGCGGTGGCTCCGGTCCCGACGATGTCCGCTGCCTCGGGCCTCAGAGGCCCGAAGACCGCGACCAGGAAAGCGACCGCTGCCAGGTAGATCCCCGCGGCGCAGAAGGCCGCGGCTGCCCGCCGTCTCGGCGGCAAGGGCAGGGACGCCTCGGCCGAGGCCGCTGGCTCACGCCGCAGGCCCGCCCCGGCCGTGGCGCCGAAGAAGACCGCCATGACCGGGATCCCGACCGTGGTCCAGAACATCATGAGCGCTTCCATGGCCTCGGAAAGGGCGATCCTCCCCACCTTGGCGCCGAACATGGCCAGGGGCACGGACACGGCAAAGGCCGCGGCCATGCCCCAGAACGAAAGCCTCTGCTTGGACAACTCGAGACGGATGGCGTTGGTGATCACCTCTTCCCCCCTGCCTGGCCGAGCAGGCATTTGAGCGTCTCCTCGAAAGCCTGGGGCGCGGCCTCCAGACCCTCGATCGCGCCTGAGCCGGCAAGCCCCCGGATGGACTCCTCGTCGAACGCGACCCACTCGGCCAGGGGACCCTCCCCCGGCACGGAGAGCGCGCCCTCCATAGACGGCGGCTTGGCCCCGGGCTTGAGCCTGCCGGTCACGCGCTTGGCCCGGCGCAGGGTCTCGGCCTCGTAGGCGGTCAGGCGGCCGTGGGCCAGGACCCAGACCTCGTCGAGCAGGCCCGCCATCTCCTCCATGCGGTGGTTGGCGATGAGGAAGGTGCGGCCGCGGCCATGGAGCTCGGTGATGAGGCTGGTCAGGATGTCGTCGCGCACCAGGGCGTCCAAGCCCGAGGTGGGCTCATCCAAGAGGAAGAGCTCCGGGTCGTGGCTGGCGGCGCAGACCCAGGCGAGCTTGCCCAAAGCGCCCTTGCTCGCGTCCCGGACCCTGAGGCAGGGGTCGAGCTCGAGGCAGTCGCACAGGGAGGCGGCCTTCTCCGCGTTCCAGGACGGGAAGAACCTCCGCCGCAGGTCCAGCGCCTGGCCCACGGTCATGAAGTCGTGGAACGCGGGCTTCTCAGGCACGTAGCCGACCTTGGAGCGGATGGCTCCGGTCCCGTCCGGGACCATGCCCAGGACCTCGGCCCTTCCGAGGTCCGAGGCCAGAAGGTCGAGCAGTATCTTGAGGAGGGTCGTCTTTCCCTCCCCGTTCCTGCCCAGCAGTCCGATGACCCGGCCGGCCCCGGCCCGGGCAGTGATCCCGGAAAGGATCTCCTTGCTTCCGAAGGAACGCCTCAGGCCTTCGATCACGATGGCGTTCATGACTCCTCCTTGCGGACCTTGTCCACGCTGGAGAGAATATCGGGCCAGGACACCCCGCCGCGCCTGGCCATGCGAGCGGCCTCAGCTACTCCCTGCCTGAGGTCCTTCAAGCCCCCCCGCGCCGCCTCCACCGCGGCAGGGGAGATGACGTTCCCCTCCCCCCTCCTAGCCTCGAAGAACCCCTCCATGGTGAGCTCGCGATAAGCCCGCGCCACGGTGTTCGGGTTGACCTTGAGCCGGGCCGCGAGACTGCGGATGCTCGGCGCGTCATCTCCGGGCTTGAGCAGGCCCTTGGCCACCAGTCCGCGCAGTCCGGCCTTGATCTGGTCGTAGAGCGGCACCGGCGAGGAGAGGTCGATCTGGATCATGCTGTACTACCTCACTAGTACAGCATACACCATGATCCGCGTCCTGTCAAGGCCCAGATAGCGCCGCAGTCTCGCTCCCGCGGTCAGGCGGGCGAGGAGGGCAGACAGGTGAAGCCCTGGCTCGCGAAGTCCTCGTCGAAACAGAAGGTCTCCGAGAGCTTCGTCTCGCGCATGAGGAGGACGCTGCTGCAATCCGTGAGGCTCAAGCCCTGTTTCCCCAGAGTGGAAAACAACTCGAGCGTGCCCGTATGCTGCTCGGGCGTCACATGCAGCACTTCCAACAATCTGCTCTCCATCGTCATCCTCAGGAAGTCCATGGCGGCGGAGAAGCCTTTCCTCATGAGGATGAGGTTGGTCGTTTCCAGCGCCACGTAGTTCGAGGTCACCAGGCTGCCGGAGAAGGCCTCCGCGAACGCCTTCGCACGCGGATGGTGCGGATCGCGCTGGTCCAACAGGGCATACCAGGCGCTGGTATCCACGAACGCAACGCTCATGGGCCGCTCCCATAGAGATAGCGGTCATGCTGGACAGCCACGTCGGCCCCGTCCTCGAACGCGCCGATCAGCCGGAACAAGGGGTCTTTCCGGCGAGTCTGGGGTGCGACGGTCCTCCATTTCTCCACAAGCTCCCGCAGCAGCCCGGAGAGGCTCTTGCCTCCCTTGGCTGCCTGGGATTTCAGCCAGCGGTACTGCGACTCTTCAAAGAGCACCTGGGTTCGGACCATGGAAACTTCTCCTATTACATCTGATGTATTACATCTTAAGTATACCCCCTGGATTCCGATTTTGCAAGGCAAATCGGGCAATTGAGTCAAAGAAGCCCCTCCCGGCGGAAGCTCAGGTGGGCCCGGGCCGTGACGATGACGTGGTCGAGGAGCGGCACCCCGAGGATGCGTCCGGCCTGGGCCAGCCGCCGGGTCGTCTCGACATCCTCGGGCGAGGCCCGGGTCTCGCCCGAGGGGTGGTTGTGCGCCACGATGACCGCGGCCGCGCGGCGCTCCACGGCCGGGCCGAAGACCTCGCGCGGATGGACGAGGCTCGCGGTCAAGGTCCCCACTGAGACCGTCTCCTGGTGGACGAGCCGGTTGCGACCGTCAAGGTAGATCGCGACGAAATGCTCCTTGCGCTCCCCCCTAATGGCGTGGAGGTGCTCCCACACCCGGCCCGGGTCCTCAAGCAGCACGCCCTCTTCTCTCGACTCTGCCCACCGCCGGCCGAGTTCCGCCGCGGCCACGATCGCGGCCGCCCGGCTCAATCCGAGGCCCTTGACGCTCCTGAGCTCGGAGAGACTCGCGCGTCCCAGGTCTCCGTTGGGGAACTTCCGCCTGATCAGCCCGGCCAGCTCCAGCACGCCCTTGCCGGAATAGCCCGTGCGCAGGATGAGTGCCAGGAGTTCCTCGTCCGAGAGGGTCCCGGCTCCGACCCGGGCCAGGCGCTCCCTGGGCCGCTCAGCCGGATGGAGGTCGCAGATCCGCACATCCTATATACGAGCGAGGGCTGATTTAGTTCCCTATGGGGACGAGCTTTCTCAAGGCGGCCTCCAGCATCCGCAGGTCGAAGGGTTTCTCAAAGACATGGTCGAACCCGGCGGCGCGGGCGCGCGCCACCTCCCCGGGGTCTCCCGTCATCATGACGATTGCCAGGCCCGGGTCCCTTACCGCAAGCTCCCGGCAGAAAACGATGCCGTCGGCCTCCGCCAGATTCACGTCGCAGATCAGCGCCTGCGGCCGACAAGAGTCCAAAGCCCGCCGAAGGGAACGGGCGCTCCCCACCGCTACGCATTCGAGCCCGAGGTTGCCGGCCCAACGGGTCAGAAGCCTCCGTATGGCGGGATCGTCGTCAGCTACCACCAGAGTCGTCATGACATAGAAATACCATATTCCCATCGCCAATTAAATACCATAAGCCTTATCATTAAATATGCTTCCGGTGTCTAGCGGACGCACTCAGGCGATGTTAGAATCGCCATGCTGCCGACGACTATTGACCATGGCTGAAGACATCTACAAGTCCCTCTCCAAGCGCATCCGGGAGGAGCGTGATCTCCGAGGCTGGACCCAGGAGGAGTTCGCCGAGCGCGCCGGCGTCCATCTCTCCTTCATCGGCCAGATCGAGCGCGGGATCAGGAAGCCCAGCCTCGCCACGGTCCAGCGCATGGCGGAGGCTCTCGGAGTGGACCCCGGGCGGCTGCTGGGCCCCCCGCCCCAGCGGCGCGACCCCTACCCCATCGAACATAAGGTGGCGGACCTCATCCGCGACGCCTCCCCGGCCCAAAGGCGGCACCTCTACGCCACCTTCCGCGACATGGTCCGGGCGTTGAGACGCTCCCCCAGGCCGTAGACGGCCGGCGAACGCCTAACCCAGGCCAGTCCTCATCGATTCCCCCATGCCTGTCCGTCGCCGGGCCAAAGCACCGTCTCGCGACGGCCCAGTCAGAATAGGATAGTGCTATAAACCCTGTCAAGCGGTTTTGTAGCGTCTTTATCTCAGGGCCAAGGAGTCGTTCAATAGCATGCCATGGACAGACTCTTCGCCGAGATTGGAAGCCGCATCAGGGCGCTGCGCCAGGCGCGCAAGCTCACCCAGGCCCAGGTCGCGGAGGCGGCCGGGATCGACTCCTCCTTCTACGGCCAGATCGAGCGGGGGGCCAACGTCCCGAGCGTGAGGACCCTGCTTTCGGTGGCCGAAGCGCTCGGCGTGGAGCCTTCGCAGCTTTTGCCTTCACGCAAGGCCAAGGAGCGCCCCTCCCCGCACGCCGAGGTGGTGCGGGACATCGTGTCGGAGCTGGCCCCGGAGGACCAGAGGCTCGTGGCCGGCTTGGTCAGAGACGTGGCCGCGAGAATGCGGCGGTAGGCCCCTTGACGCCGCCGCCGATATGTACTATAATATGTACATATGAAGACCATCACCGCCACCAACGCCCGCAGCGACCTTTTCAACATCATCAAGGACGCCGCCGCGACCCATCGGCTGTACCGGATCACCTCCAGAGCTGGAACGGCCGTCCTCGTCCCGGAGGAGGATTTCGACGGCCTCCTGGAGACTCTGGAGCTCTTGTCCACGCCAGGGGTCCTGGCCGGCGTGCGCAAGGCCCGGCGCGAGATCGCGGAGGGGAAGACCTATTCAATGAAGGAAGTCTTCGGTTCCTGAGTGCCTTACGACATCCGGATCACCAAGCAGGCCAAGAAGGATATCGACACCCTTACCCCCAAGCTCAGGGCCAAACTGCGGGATATCCTCGTTCATGTGATCGCGGTCGATCCCAGCGAGGGGAAGAAGCTCTTGGGGGATCTGGCCGGGAGCTATTCCTACCGTCTGACCTACAAAGACCGGATCGTCTACAGCGTCGACGAGAGGACGAACACGGTCTACATAGAGCGCGCCCGCACCCACTACGGGGATTAAAGTCCTTCAGAACTCCGAACCGGGTTTGTTCGGGTCAGGCTCGAGGTCGAAGAGGCTCAGGTCGAAGCGGTAGGCCTTGCCGGCCCTGCGGTACTCGAAGCAGCCGTCCTTCTGGGCGCTCATGTTGAACCCGGCGCCCCACCAGAAGAAACCCGGAACCACGCCCACGGTGTTGGCGTTGCTCTCGGGATTCTGGAGGATCCGCAGGTCCGCCCAGGGCTCGTTCAACCCCGAGATGTTCCGCGTCCGGTAGCGGTGCCTGGTCCGCTCGTCGTCCACGAGCGAGCCGTCCTTCTCCCGGGTCTTGAGCTGCTCCGCGGTGTGGTAGAAGACCTCGATGCGGGGGTCCCTCATCATCGCCGTGTACATCTCCCCCATCTTCTTGGTCGGGTAGGGCTCGTATTTTTCCTTATAGACCGCGTCCGGGATGAGGAAGTGGGAATGCCCCATGTCAGGGAAGAAGACCGCGTCGATGAGGTCCTTCTCGAAGGCCACCTCGATGTGCCTGGCCACGGCAGCCACGAACCCGGCCGGCAGCTCCACGGTCCCGCCCCGTTCCTTCATGTACGGCAGGCGCAGGGTCCCGGTCTCCTTGTCCCAGTAGGCGCGCTGGCCGAGCCTCTTGGGGGAGCGGTACATCTCGTCGAACTTGGCCTTCATGCCCGGCAGAGTCATGTTCCAGGAGAAGTCGCTGGAATAGATGCGCGCCTCGCCGGGGTCCGCGGGCCTGCAGCGGCGGGAGATATCCTCGACGGAGTTGCCCGCGAACGCGGGCATGCAAGCGAGGAAGGCGCCGGCGAACACGACGGACCGCACCGATTTCATGACTGGATCCCCGAGGGAAGTCCTCGACCCAAGGATAACAGGAAGCGCGGCGGTTTTCAAGGCCACGGGATCAGGAAGGGCCGCTATCGCCCGGCCCCCGCCCCAACGCGAAATAGAGGCTGATCAAGAACACGGCTACGGCGGACAACAACGGGACCTGGTAGATGCCGTAGGGGAACGGCCCCGCTCCATGCAGGGGACGGGTGAGAAAGAGGAAGGCGATGACACCGAGCCAAGCGAGGAGATAGGCGAGGACTCCGGCAGCCATAGCCAGCAGCACCCGGGCCTGCCGGGACATCCCTCCCTCCCCGCCGGAGGAGACCGCGGACGGAGCAGTCCCATTGGACGGGGCAGTCCCATTGGGCGAGGCAGAGCCGACGGCTGGGACCGAGCCTGGGGCAGGGGGAAGAGCCGTCCCCCTGGTGGCGGGAACGCCCAACAGGCCGCGGTTTCTCAGCGACACGACATAGAAGCTGATGAAGCCCACCACAGCCACGGAAAGACCCTCGCGGAGGAAGATCGTCACAGGATCGCCGGATTCTTGGAAAAATGCAGGATCATGGTAGAGGTAAAAGCCGGCCTTCACCACAGTGAGCGCCAGGCAGGCGCGCCAGAGCGCCACGCTGACGCCTCGCATCATGACGAGGGCGACGGCCGCAGCCATCAGGAGGAGCGGGTCGAGCAGCATGAGGCCGGAAAGCAGGAGCCCGATCCCTCCGGCCCCCAGCATGATGAAGGCGGCGGATATCGAGGAGACCAGCCTCGCGGCGCCGCCGAGGATCCCCCAGCAGCAGATGACATACACCCAGACAGGACGGGGCCTCATGTCCCCATCATGCGCCTCCCGAAAGCTCCCGGGCCACGGCCTTGAGCTTCTGGAGGTCGAGCTTGCCTGAGCCGAGCAAGGGAAACTCAGGGACCTGGTGGAAGTCCTCCCTGCCGGGCAGCCAGAGCTTGGGCAGGTCCGAGGCATTGAGCGTCTTCCAGAGGGCCTCGGTGTCCGGGAAGTCCTTGTACAGGACCACAAGCCTCTCCCCCCGCCTTTCATCCGGCACGGCAGTCACCACGAAGGTCTGGTCCACCCTGCCCGCGGCCGCGTACAGGGCCTCTTCCACGCGGATGTGCGGCACCATCTCTCCTGCGATCTTGCTGAAGCGGCTCAAGCGGTCCGTGATGGTGATGAATCCGTCCTCATCCACGCTGCCGATGTCTCCGGTGACATAGAACCCGTCCCGGATGGACTCAGCGGTCTTCTCAGGGTCGCCGAGGTAGCCCTTCATGACATTGGGGCCCTTCACGAGGAGCATCCCGGACTCGCCTACCGGCAGGGGCCGGCCGGTCTCGGGCGAGACGATCTCCACCATCACGCCAGGCAGGGGCCGGCCGATGGACCCTGGCTTGCCGCCCTTCTGCTGCAGGCCGAGGACCTGGGCGTCCGGGACATTGACCGCCGCGACCGGGGAGAGCTCGGTGCAGCCGTAGCCCTCGAGCGGCAGGATGCCGAACTTCTTGTGGAAGGCGTCCGCCACCTCGACGCGGAGCTTCTCAGCTCCCACCACGGCATAGCGCAGGCTCTTGAAATCCTCGGGCTCGACCCTGCGCAGGTAGGTCTGGAGGAAGGTCGGGGTCCCGAGCAGGAAGGTGGCCTTGAACTCGCGCACGAGCTCCCCGATCTTCTTGGCGTCGAGCGGGTTGGGGTGGTAGACCGCGCCGAATCCCGCGACCAGGGGAAACCAAAGGGTCACGGTGAAGCCGAAGGAATGGAAGAAGGGCAGAACGCCCAGCATCCGGTCCTCCCCGGAAAGCTGATAGACCTGGCCCACGGCCTCCATGTTCGCGAGGATGCCGCTATGACTGAGCATCACGCCCTTGGGCGTACCGGTCGAGCCGCTCGTGAAGATGACCGTGGCGGTCCGCTCCAGGGCCCCCCGGCTCTTCGGCAGGAAGGTCCGCTCCACGATGAAGCGCGGAAGCAGGAGCATGGCCAGGGCAGCGGGCCCGGCCCAGGCCTTGGGCACCTTGGACGAAAACTCCTCCAGAAGCACGCACCCGGTAGAGCCGAAGGCGGAAGCGTCCCAGCCGAGCTTATGAAGGAAGATCTTGGAGGTGACCACGCTCTTGATCCCGGCTTTCTCGATGCAAGCCCGAACCACCTCGGGCGAGGCCGTGTAATTGAGGTTCACCGGGACCCTGCCCATCATGGAGAGCCCGACATTGGCGAGTACCCCGGCCACGGTCGGAGGCAGGAGCAGCCCCACGTGCTCGGCTTGCGGCAGTTCCCGGTCCAGGGTCCGGCCCAGGAGCCAGGCTCCGGCAAGGGTCTGCAGGCAGTTCATTCTCCGGCCCGAGGAATCAGCCGCTGCCAGCCGCAGGGGATGGCGCCTGGCCTCGCGCAGGAACTCGAGCGCCAGGGGCTTGCGCTCAGCCAACCGAAGGCGGAACGCCTCGGCCCCGGCTTCCAGCACGGCCTGGCGGACCTGATGAGCGCTCACGCCCGAGGCCAGGGCCTTGCCGAAGCTCACGGTCACCGGGTACGGCAAACGGCGAGGCCACTTGAGCAGCACCCGGCCGCCCTCGAAGCTGAAGATGCTTCCCCAGATGCGGTCGAGATGGACGGGCACGACCGGCACGACCAGGCCCTTGGTGATGCGCTCAAGCCCCTTCTTGAAGCCCTGCATCTGCCCGTGCCGCGTGATCTCCCCCTCTCCGAAGATACAGAGAAGCTCGCCGTTTTCGATGGACCTCCTCGCCGCCTCGAAAGACCGAATGAGCGCCTTGGGCCCGTCCCGGTCCGAGATGGGGATGCACCCCATGGCGCGGAACAAGAGGCCCGCCACGGGCAGGTCGTAGTAGCTCCGGAACAGGACGAAGCGCACCAGCCTGGGCGAAGCGGCCGTGATGAGGACCGCATCCACGAACGAGACATGGTTGGAGACCATGAGCGCCCCGCCCTTGAGCGGCACATGGGCCCGGCCCTCCACCTCGATGCGGTAGATGAGGTTGGCCACCGGGTACACGAGCAGTCGCAGGAGGAAGTCCGGCAGGAGCCCCACGACATAGACCGCCACGGCCAGGGTCATGGCCGCGGTCACGAGGAAGACCTGGCCGGCGTGCAGGTGGAACACCGATTGGAATCCCCACAAGGCTGCCGAGGCGAGGAGGATGGCGCCGAAGGACAGGAGATTGCCCGTGGCGATGACCCGGCCGAGGATCTCCTTGGGGGACCTCTGCTGGATGAAGGCCTGCAGGGGAAGGACGAAACAGCCTCCGCTGGCGCCGAGCAGGAAGAGCGACGCCAGGGTCAGCGGGCTTGAGTGGAAGGAGAAGGCGAGCACGGACGAGAAAAGGAAGAGCCCGGCCGCTCCCAAAGGAACCAACCCGAGCTCGACCGTGTCGCGGGAAAGCCGGCCCGCCGCATAGCTCCCCAATCCGATGCCGAGCGCCACCACCACCTGGAAGACGCTCAGGGTGGACGGCCCGGCTGACATGAGGTCCCTTCCGTAGACCAGGACATTCATCTGGAAGATGGCGCCCAGGAACCAGAAGTACGCGGCGCCCACGGTGGAGAGCCACACCCCGGTCATGGAGCGCACCGCGACGATATTCTCCCTGGTCTGGACCACGGGGTTCCACCGCAGGGGACCCGCAGCCGCAGGCTCGGGGTCCGGGATCAGGAGGCTCGCGAGCAGGCCGAGCACGGCCACCCCAGTGAACAGGACCGAGGCCCATGCCAGCCTTCCCCCCAGCCTATCGAGAAGGAGCCCGGCCGCGACCGTGCCCATGAGGATGCCCAAGAATGCCGACATCTGCATGAGCCCGTTGCCCCGCGAGAGCTCGCCCTCTCCGAGGATCTCAGGGAGGATGGCGAGCTTGACCGGGCCGAAGAAGGCGCTGTGCGCGCCCAGCAGGAAAAGCAGGCCGAGCAGGACCGCGATGCTCCCGGTGGAGAGCAGGACCGCGGTCAGGGCCATGAGCCCGACCTCGACCGCCTTGAGCCAGACCAACAGGCTCCGCTTGCGCATGCGGTCCGCTAGGTCTCCTGCCAGGGGCGAGAACAGGATGAAGGGCAGGACGAAGCAGGCTCCAGCCCCTGCCACCAGGGGAGCGGAGCGCTCCGGCGGCAGCGTGGTCAAGGCCAGCAGGGCGATGAGGGCCTTGAAGGCGTTGTCGTTGAAAGCCCCGAGCGCCTGCGCCGCCAGCAGGCCCGCGAAGCCGCGCGTCATCTAAGGGTCGCGGTCGCGGCGGCGGTCCATGAGCCAGGAACTGCCTCGGCCCATGGCGCGGGATTTAAGGAAGCGCTTGATCTCGGCCACGGTCTCCGAGACCTTGGCGTAGCGGTCGAGGACCCGCTTCTCGTTGGTCGCGATGGCGATGGTGAGCGACATGATGGGGAAGCGCTCCTCCCTGCCCTGCCGGTCCTTGGCCGCCACGTAGCCCCGGAGCCGGTCCTCGGGGCCGTAGAAGAGCGGCACCTTCTGGTCGAAGTGCTCGGCCACGCGCTGGGCGATCTTCTCCGCCTTGGCCGGGGTCGTGATGACCACGAAGTCGTCGCCGCCCACGTGGCCCACGAAATCGCGCGGCCCGCCGAGAGAGGATACGGCCTTGCCGATGATCTGCGCGGCGTAGCGGATGACCCGGTCGCCCTCGGCGTAGCCGTAGGCGTCGTTGAAGGCCTTGAAGTGGTCGATGTCGATGTAGATGAAGGCGAAGGCCTCGCCGTTCTGGATGCGGCCGTTGGTCTCCCGCTCGATCATGGCCCCGCCGGGAAGCATGGTCAGCGGGCTCGCGGAGAGCGCCTCCTGGTTGCGCCGGAGCACGGCGTCGATGCGGGCCTTGAGCTCGCTCACGTCGAAGGGCTTGATGACGTAGTCGTCGGCCCCGCTCTCGAAGCCCTGGAGCTTGTGCATGATCTCGGCGTTCACCGTGAGCATGATGATGGGGATCATGCGGGTTCGGGGGTTGGCCCGGATCCCCTTGGCGACCTCATCCCCGTTCATCTCCGGCATGTTGACGTCCAGCAGGATCAGGTCCGGCAGGTACTTCTGGGCCATGCGCAGGGCATCGGTCCCGTTCGGAGCGTCGAGGAGCCGGTAGTTGTCCCGCAGGGCCCTCCTCATGATGTCCCGCAAGGCAGCGTCGTCGTCCGCCAGCAGGATGGTCCGGTCCCAAGCCGGGCCCTTGCGTCCTGTCTTGGGCTTGTTCCCTTCACCGCTCATTAGCCCATATCATAGCAAAGCCAACGACGGTGTCATCTGACACCAGCACACACCAGCAGCATTTGGTAATCTGTAAAGGATGAACGCGGTGACGCTGCTGATCACGGCATTGCTGGTCTACGCCCTGGCCTACCGCTACTACGCGGCCTTCCTGCTGGCCAAGGTCTTGGTCGTTGACGACCTCCGGCCCACCCCCGGGCACCGCATGCGCAACGATTACGATTACAAGCCCACCAACCGGTTCGTGCTCTTCGGCCACCATTTCGCGGCCATCGCCGGCGCGGGGCCGCTCGTCGGGCCGGTCTTGGCCGCGCAGTTCGGCTATCTCCCCGGGTTCCTATGGATCCTCATCGGCAGCGTCCTGGCCGGAGGCGTGCACGACACCGTGGTGCTCTTCGCCTCGGTCCGCAACGACGGCCTGTCCCTGACCGAGATCGCCCGGCGGGAACTGGGCCCCGGGGCAGGGGCCGCGACCGGCGCGGCCGTCCTCTTCATCATCATCACGGCCCTGGCCGGCCTCTCCCTCGTGGTGGTCAATGCCCTGGCCGAGAGCCCCTGGGGGGTCTTCTCCATCGCTTCCACCATGCCCGCCGCGCTCCTCACCGGCTGGTACATGAACCGGCTCAGGCCAGGCCGGGTCGCCGAGGCCTCAGCCATCGGGGTCTCCCTGGTCCTGCTCGGGGTGGTGATGGGCGAGCCGGTGGCCAGGAGCGCGTACGCCGGCTGGTTCACATTCTCGCGGCACGGCCTCATCCTCATCCTGGCGGGCTATGGGCTGGTCGCCTCGGTCCTGCCGGTGTGGCTGCTCCTATGCCCACGCGACTATCTCAGCTCTTATATGAAGGTCGGCACCGTGCTCCTGCTGGCCCTGGGCATCCTCTGGGTGCGTCCCGAGCTCAAGGCCCCGGCCCTGACCCCTTTCATCCATGGGGGAGGCCCAATCGTGCCGGGCAAGGTCTGGCCATTCGTGTGCATCACCATCGCGTGCGGGGCCATCTCCGGCTTTCACAGCCTCATCGGCTCAGGGACCACCCCGAAGATGATCGAGAGGGAATCCGAGATCCGCTTCATCGGGTACGGAGCCATGCTCACCGAGGGCTTCGTCTCCATCATGGCGCTCATCGCGGCGACCTCGCTGGCGCCCGGGGATTACTTCGCCATCAATGTCCCGCCCAAGGTCTTCGCGGGGCTCGGGTTGGCGGTCGAGCGCCTGCCGGAACTGAGCGCCGCGGTCGGCGAGGACCTGGCCGGCAGGACCGGGGGAGCGGTATCCCTGGCCGTGGGCATGGCGCAGATCTTCACGGCCATGCCCGGGATGAAGCACTTGCTCTCTTATTGGTATCACTTCGCCATCATGTTCGAGGCCCTGTTCATCCTGACGACCATCGACACGGGCACGCGGGTGGCGCGCTACGTCCTTCAGGAGATCCTGGGCTCGGCCTGGGAGCCCTTCAAGCGCACGGACTGGCTGCCAGGCTCGGCCCTGACGAGCCTGCTCATCAGCGGCGCCTGGGGAGGGATGGTGTGGATGGGGAACATCACCACGATCTGGCCCATGTTCGGGGTGGCCAACCAGCTCCTGGCCACCCTGGCGCTGGCCGTGGGAACGACCTACATCCTGCGCCGGGCCAAGCCGGTCTATGCCCTGTGCACCCTCGTGCCCTGCGTCTTCATGCTGGCCACCACCCTGGCCGCGGGCACGCTCAACGTCCTCGGCAATTACCTGCCCAGGCGCGACTTCCAGGGCTATCTCAACGCCGCACTCTCGCTCCTGATGATGGCTCTGGTGCTGTTCGTGGCCGTGATCTCGGCGAGGGCCTGGTTGAAGATGCCCTTGCTCAAGGAAACCCACGATGTCTGACACCAGCATCCGCTGAGTCGGCCCGGGCAGGACAGAGTTCCTTGGAGGATTTCCAGCCCGGAGCATTGACGGTCCGCAGGGCCTTGTCCACGCACTGGCTCACGGTCCACTCGAACCGGAAGCCCTCGAGGCTCAAGGGGTTGCCCTTGGTCCCGCGCTCGAACTCGGCGCAGGCAGCGGCCAGCTCGAGCTCAAGCCCGGCCCGCGCGCCGGCAAGGTCGGGGATGCCTGCCGCGGACTCAGCCGTTCCCTCCTCGCCGATGCGGTCCAGGAGCTTCATCTTGTAGGTCGTCAGGATGACGGCCTCGGCCGCGGAATGGTACTTGCAGTGATACGCCTTGGGAAACCCTTCAGAGCACCCGAACGCGTCCGCGTAGGGATTGCCGCCCATGGACACGTTCATGCCGTTGCCCGCTTTCCAGAAGCTGCAGCCCGCCTGCCAGCCGCGCGTCTCAGCCTCGATGGACTCGAGCGGAGTCCCGCCCGCGCTTTCCGCGGCCTTGATGGACGGGATCCGGCTGTCGTAGATGTGCTGGGCCTGATGCCACATGAGGCCGGCGCCCACCACATAGATCTTCCGCCGCATGCCTGGAGAGAAGAAGACGCCCTTCCTGTTCAGGTTCCGTCCCAGGGAGTCCTCGAATTGGCTGAACTCCTCCCAGCCGCCGCTGGAGATGAGGTCGTCGTGAGCCACGAGCTTGAGATGCGCCAGTTCAGCCGAGGCCTTGGGCGAGGACTCGAACACGGCATCCGAGATCTCGATGAGCCTCGCATAAGGGACCGGAGGCGCGATCTCCGCCTGCTTGTGCTTGAAGCCTTCCACCGGGGCGTAGAGATGGCGGAACACTCCCTTGAAGGATTCCTCAAAGCCCAGCGGGTGGGTGCTGGCGTGGGAGAGAGGGAGGGCAACGAAAGTGCCAAGGGTGAAGCCGAGAGCAGCCACCTTTACCGACGATGGTTTCATTTCGGATCCCTTGGAACATAACCCTTGTTCCCCGTGCACAATAGTATAGCGGCCTCCGTCGAGAAACACAAGGGCCCTCGACGGAGCATCGACGAGCACACCATAATTAGGCGTTATAAATGCACGTTAATTCATTGGCAAGAATGTTGCTTCAAATCAGGTGTTTCCTAGGCCCTAGGACCCACATCTGCCTGGGCCCATAGCCCCTAGCTGAAAATCCGGTTCTCGCATACCATGTACGAATCCGATGAAGGGTTTATCGGCCGCTCTGCTTCCGTGCCTTCTCGCGGCACCAGCCCTTGCCGGGCCGGCGCCTTCCGCCGACTCCTGGCTGCCTGCGGAACAAGCCAGCGGGCTCATCGGCAAGGCCAGGTCCCTCTCCAACCCTTCCTTCGGCAAACCTCCCAGTCCCGCATCCTGCCCTGCTCCGGCCCAGGGCAGAGACTCGGAAGACTGCGAAGGCATCCCGGACCTTGCCTGCGGAGTCTTCGGCTCGAATTGCAACGGCAAGCGGCCCAAGCCCAAGCCGGCGGCCCTTGACCAGTCCCCCATCAACACGGGCTTCCGTTCCATGGGCACGGCAGGCAGCAAAGGCAAGATCGACGGCCCGGGCAAGCAGGGCAACGGCTCTTTCAAGGTCCTCGTCAACGACCCCTTCGAGCTGTCCATGGAGGTCAAGACCGGCTACATCGACGGCATCATCACCCTCAAGCGCGACCCGGCCACGGGCAAGGACTCCATGCGCTACCAGGGCCGCCGCCGGCAGGAAGAAGCCTGGGGCCCGGTCGAGGACAAGCTCACCGAGATCGTCATCACCTACGACGCCAAGACCGACCGCGGCCGCATCAGCTGGCTGGAGGACGGGGAGGAGAAGTCCGAGGGCTACTGGGGCGGCGGCAAGAACGACAAGGTGATGACCATCGAGTTCGGCGGCGGCTGGGACCACGACTTCTTCCGCGACTGATCCAAAAAGAGGCCGCCCGCATCGCGAGGATGCGGGCGGCCTTTTACTGCTGAGGGCTCAGATCTTCCGGACGTTCCCGGCGCGAGGGCCCTTGTCGGACTGCTCGGTCGTGAACTCGACGGCCTGATTCTCGGCCAAAGTCTTGAACCCGTCACCCGTGATGGACGAGTGATGGACGAAAAGATCCTTTGAGCCGTCATCCGGCGTGATGAAGCCGAATCCCTTCTGATCATTGAACCACTTCACTTTTCCCGTAGGCATTATGTTTGTATTCCTCTGTATTGCTTCGTTTACAGACTTACGTCTGTGCTGGGGACTTACGTCTACCCCCACCAATATTATAGCACGAGATTGCCCCAGATTTTCTGGAAAATCAGTGAAAAACGAAGAGCCCCGGCTTTCCGGGGCTCTCACGATGCGTGGTCCGAACGACCGGACGACCAACGACATCAACGACCTCACGGCAACGGCAAACAACGGAAGAACTACTCAGAACCGTCTTAAGGACTATAACGGGGAAATCGGAATCGCGCAAGACCCAGAGAATGCATCGGTTGGAGGTGCGAACGGGATTCGAACCCGTGAATAACGGTTTTGCAGACCGTCCCCTTGGACCACTTGGGTATCGCACCGGATAGGGGATAAGACAGACCTAGTATAACAATTTTTTCTGGCCCCCGGATTCGGTAGCCGGGAGAGGGTTGGAAAAGTGTCAAGATTTGTGTCAAGGTTTGACCCGAAACACGACGAGATGAGGGTGTCAAGTTTAGCTGTGGGCATGGCCCGGACGACCCACAAGATCAGTGCAGCAGCGGGGGTGCCGGAGGCACCAGCGGCTCTGCTGGCCTCGGCATGTCGCTCACTGAGACCGCAGGAGCAGGCGGAGCGGCTTGGGGGACGGCCTCAGGCTGCTTCGGTTCAACGAAGAAGATCGACTCCTTCGGATCGAAGGACTTGACCCGCGCGAGGTAGGAGTCGATGGACCGAACGTCGCTCTGGCCAAGTTCGATCTGAAGTTGACGAACGGTCTTGACCACCAGCGACCGATGGACCGTGAAGGTCCCGCGCGTATCGTGAGGCCGGATGTGTTCCAGCCCCGCCGCCTTCTTCGCCTCACTGAACAGCCTCTGGAAGTAGGTGTAGGACAACGGCCTCCCATCCGAGCCCGGCGCATAGAAGTAGAACCCCGTCTTCGGGTGAGGCTTGAGTTCGCCGAGGAGTCGAGCGAAGCGCGGGCCCAAGCTCTCGATGTCCAACTCCCGCATGAAGTCCCGAGGTGGGCACCTTCGCTTCTCGGTCGGCAGGAAGAGTTTTCCGCCCTTGATGTCCCCCTTCTTGAGGTCGAGGGCCTCATTGATCCTCGCTCCCGTCCAAATCATAAACTCGACGAGCACGCGGATGACCGGACCGCAGTGCTCCAGCAAGAAGTCGATCTGCTGTCGAGTCAGGTAGATGTCCCTGCGGCTGCCGGAACTCAGCCCCTGAACCGGCGGCACGGGATTGACAGCGATGAGCCCACGCCGAACCGCATAATCCATGACTCGCCGAAGGCACCAGAGCCGCTTCTTGATGCTGACGTTCACGATGCCAGCACGGGCCCACGCCTCCCTACAGTCCTCCGCATCCTGTGCAGTGATCCGGTGGACCGCCTTCGATCCCAACTTGAGACACAGCGCCCTAACACAGTCGATTTCCGCGTCTCGTGACTTAGGATTCGAGAGCCTGGTCTTGACCTCGACCGGGACATACATGTCCTGAGTGAAGTCGGCCAGCGTCGTGATCGACGCTCCAGGAGCCAGGTTCACCTGCGTGTCGATCCCGCCGTTGACGAAGGCCACCAAGGCTTCGATCATCACGATGCCCCGTATGCGCTGTCCTTCGTGGGTGAAGTCGAGCCGCACCCGATCGCGATCCAGGCGCTGGACGTTAAGCTGATAACCCTTAGCGCGGTTCATAGGTGATCCCGATTACTTTCTGAGGCCTGCCCCCGCGACCAACACGGAGGCGCTTCCTCGCGATGTAGGCGTCGACCTCGCTCCGCCTGAAGAGCAGGACCCGGCCGGCGGCGCGGTGGGGGTGCAGACCCATCCTCTTCCAGTTCCGCGAGACCCAGTGGTAGCTGATGCCCAATGTCTGGGCGATATCCCACATCGTCATAAACTCCGAATCGGGCGACCTGACCTGGCCCTGCCCCCTTCGTTTCCCATTGTCCGGAATCCACAACGGCCCCCCCGCCAGCCCCAGGACCACGCTGGACCCATTCGGCAGCAGGGATCGCCAGAATGTCGCGGCATCGACGACCTCGCAATGCCAAGGTTTCGGCGGTTTCATGGGGTGGTCAGGCGGGTTGGACGCACTCACGAGGACCCCTGATGAGCGCGTGTTGATACCATCTCAGTATAGCCCGCGCCCGGCCATTTGTCAAGACCGTGATAGTATTGACTTGATTGCATCACAAACCTACACTACTCCAATGAGAAAAGCAGGCCAAGACCAGCGCGGCACGATCGTCCAACTCGGCCTCAGGCTGCCCGAGGCTTTGCACAAGAAGCTCACGGCCCTGGCCATCAGGGAGAAACGCTCGCTCAACGACGAAATCCTCTGGTTGATCGAGCACGGGATTGAGGCGACGAAGTAGCCGGTTTCGGCCTGTCCGTAATCCGGCGATGCCGTCCGTCGGCGGTCGGCGCCAAGTCGCCCAACCGCTCGGCTGAGGAGATTGGGCATCACGTTCGGCTTGCTCCAGTCCAAGAGTGGTCATGTCATTGCGGCCAGAGAGTTTCCTTCCGCTGGACCGGGGGTTCGACCTTGACCTTCCCGGACGGTGAAGCCACAGGAGTGTCAGGCCCAGCGGCTTTGTCCGCGACGGGACCAGGGTCCTCGACATCGGCGTCGCCTGGGGCCGCGCACACCTGGGCATCGGCAGCTATCGAAGGCACCATGTCCTGGGGAAATGGCGCCCCCAGGGGGATGGGCGGTGGTTGGCCAGGGATTGGGGCGTCACGAAGATGGTCATGCCGCGTTTCCTCGCCAGACCCCGTGCTGATAGAAGTGAACGCGGGTGGGAGGGCCTCCCGCTCCCCCTCACTATCCTGCTGGATTTCGCTCACCTTCAAGTTCTTTAGGTCGAAGAAGTAGTCGAACGTGACGTTCGCCTCGCCGTTCCTGTTCTTGATGATTATGCCATCCAGTAGAATTGAGACGTTCTGGAGCCGTTTGATCTGTTGACAGCTCTCCTCCAGAGAGACAAGGACTGGAGGGAGTCATGGGAAAGAAGAAGTCGTTGAAGAAGGTGTGGGCCGTTTCAGAGAAGCTGGAGGCAGTCCAGGCATGCGAGAACGGGTTGTCGTATACCGAGGTGGGCGAGATCTTCGGGATGAGTCACACGACGGTGCGTGCGTGGGCGAGGAAATACGAGCGAGGCGGGCTGGCGGGGCTGGAGAACGCGCCGCGCGGCGGGGAGAGGGGAGCCTCAAGCCCCAAGGTGGAGGCCGCGGCGGCGGTGGTGGCGGAGGTGAAGGCCTGCGAGCCGGAGGCAGGTGTGGGGAAGGTGCAGGGGGCGCTGTATCGGCGTGGCTTCCTGGACATGGCCCGGGAGACGGTCCGGCGCATCCTGAGAGGCCAGGGACATGGGCCTGTGGTGGTGCGCAGCCGGCGGCGCAACCCGCGGCCGCAGGTGAAGCACTTCGAGCGGGCCACCCCCAACGAGCTGTGGCAGACGGACATCATGACGTTCATGATCAAGGGGCAGTACCGGGTGTACCTGATCGGGTTCATGGACGACAACAGCCGGTTCCTGGCGGGCTGGGGGCTCTACCGGTTCCAGACGGCGGACAACGTGCTCGAGGTGTTCCGCGCGGCGATCGAGAAGCACGGGATGCCCAAGGAAGTGCTCTCGGACAACGGGCGGCAGTATTACACGTGGCGCGGGAAGAGCAAGTTCTCGGTGCTGCTGACCAAATTGGGCATCCGGCATATCCGCAGCCGGCCGTACCATCCGCAGACGCTGGGGAAGATCGAGTCGTTCTGGCGCAATGTGCTGCAGGAATGCCTGATGCGCACGCCGGTGGGGACGTTCGAGGAGGCGAGGGAGAAGATCGGGGAATACGCGGAGTACTACAACTACGGGGTCTCGTCAGCCTTGTAGCCGACGGAGCACTCGACTCGGATCGGTGTCGGGTTCACCAGGCCGCGCTCAGGCCAGGATGCTCTCCAGGCAGAAGCAGGTCAGCTTCCCGACCTTGTCCCACTCCTCGCAGACGCGGCCGAGCCGGCACCTGCCGCAGAGTTCCTGGAGATTATGGACGCCGATGTCGAGCGTGGCAGCGGCCTCGTGCAGGGCCAATAGCTCCTTGAGGTATTTCCCAGCCACGATGCGGTGGAGGTCGTCCTTGCGCCTGAGGCCCAGCCACTCAAACACGCCCTTGTCGCCGCGGGAGGTGTTGCAGGACCGGCAGGACCAGGCCATGTTGTCCGCCTCATCCTTGCCGCCGCGGCTGCGTGGGACGAGGTGGTCCATGTGCAGGTCGTCCGCGCCCGCGCAGAAGACGCAAGCCCGGGGCAGTTCAGCCTCGCGAGCCCACTCCCTGATGGTGCCGGACATGGTCAACTGGCCGTCGCGGAGGGCCTTGAACCGCTCGGTGATGAACGCCCGCTCCAGCTTGCCCTTGAAGGCGCTACGGGAGATGAGCTTGGCGTATTCGTAGAGTAGCTCTTCACGGATGGTCCTCACGTAGCCGGGCGGCATGGTCATTCACCCCCGCGACGGACTGTTGGCCTGCCAGGGACAGGAGCTTGGGTCGAATTGCGAGCAGAGTCGAGCAGCCTGCACCGACGGGAAATGGGCCATCCGTCGACGTTATGTGCGCACATATCGCGCACATAACGCTCATTAGCTGTCGGCAAAGTCCAGGGTAGCACTTGCGCTATAGCGGGCTCCCCGCCGCTCTCCGGTCATGACAAGGTATCCCATCTCGACGAGTCTCTTGAGTTCGCGGACAGCTCCGTAGCGGGTCACGCCGAACAACTCCCGGTAGTCGGCGTTCCTCATCTCGCTCCGACGCTCCAGGTAGGCCTTGAGTTTGGACACCCGGCCCGAGAGGAAGGCCCGCGTCTCGTGCAGGTCGGGAGCCAAACGATAGACCGCACCCCTTCCTCTCGATCCGGCGGCGCGGACGACGCCCTGCTCCACCATTTCGTGAATCTCCTGGTATGCCTGATCTCGGTCCACCTTATTGAGACGCTGGTAGTCGGCGTTCGTAAAGCCATCGGGATGCGCGGTCAGGACTCGCTTCTGTGACGTGCTCAGGCCCAGTCGCTGGACGATCCGGCGCCATTCGGGGTCGGCTCCGACAAAGACGGGCTCGTTGCGCAGCGTGACGGAGAACTCGCCGCTTTCGACCCGGAACTTGGGCTCGTGGAGGAACGACTCCTCCATCTCCTCGAAGATGCGGGGGATGCCCTCGCCTTCCTCGCGCATGAGCCCGGCGTCCGCCAGCACGCGCACCAGCAGGGGATTGCGGCTGGCGTGGACGGGCTTGCGCTTGCGCAGGAGGTCCAAGGTCACGGGCGGGATGGGCTCGCCGGGGCTGCGGACTTCCATGCGGTCGTCGTAGAACCAGACCTCGATCTCGCGCGAAGCCTCCTCGTATTCGCGATGGGCGAAGGCGTTGACGATCGCCTCCTGCCAGGCGAACTCGGGGTATTCCGGCATCTCGCGGAAGAAGAGGTCGTGCAGCTTCTCGGACTTGCGGATGTGCTCGCGGGCGATGCGGTGCGCCTCGGGGATGGCATCAGCCAGCGGAAACTCAATCCGGCCCAACTGGGAGACGTTGCGGCGCGTCCCGTGGCTGCGATCCTTGCCCGACACTCGGAAGAAGCGCAGGCCGGCGCGGGGATGCCAGCGCGCCATAGGCGCCCGGCCGAACAGGAGCAGGCAGGCGTTCGTCACGGCCAGGCCGTCCGGCTTGCGCACGATGAGTCCGTAGGACTCCAGCGCGGCCTCGGCGGACCTGTCCTTGTAGACCGTGCGGGAGAGGAACTGCCTGGCCACATCGAGGTCGATGTCATCAATCCTGGCCTCGGGCCGAAACCGCGCCTCATAGCCGACCCGGCGATAAGCCTGCTTGCGCTGATTGATGACGGTCTGGGGCTCGCGGATCACGCGGTCGCCGGTCCGATAGGGGAACCCGTTGGCCTCGACCATCACGGCCTCGGGCGCAAACGGCACCTGGCAGAGCAGAACATCGTGGCCGTCTATGGTGATCCTCTGCCAGGGGCAGGCAAGGCCGGGCCGCAGCCTGCGCTGGGGGACGGCCATGATGTCCTCGATGGCGTCCGCGGGATATCGGTGGCCGGATGGCGCGCCGTCGTCCTCGACCCCGAGGACCAGCGTGCCGCCGTCGGCGTTGGCGAAGGCCGCCGCATACTCGGCGACGGTGTCACGGACAGACCGGCGGTCGACAGGCCTGGGCGGATCAACGGACCGATCCCAAAGGGACTTGAACTCCAGGAACTGGCCCTCCGGCCGCTCAAGGAGCGCGCGCACCTCGGCCTCGGAGAACAAGGGGCGATCCGGGGTAGTCATGGTCGTGGTCTGATGGTCAATTCTGCAACATTTCACACGGACCAGCAATCGGCTGGACCGGCATCGTGCGTGAGGACCTGGGCAGAGCTACGCGGAGAGACAAAAGACGCGCGGCCGAAGTGTCATGTTTGGTGTCATGTTTCGCGCAAAATACGGTCAAAATAGGCGCAACCATGAAATGACACGGTCGCGGATTGTCGAGGGAAAACCGATTGTCTTCGAGTGCCTGCGGGATGGCGACCTGGCCGTAACCTTTTTGCAGACCGTCCCCTTGGACCACTTGGGTATCGCACCGAGAAGGGGATGCGTCGACACGAGTATACATTTTGTCAGCGCCTGCCCTCAACAGCAGGGAGCCTGCCAAGGCCCGGACCGCCTCTCTTAGGGCTTCTTCTTTTCTTTTGCGGCCGCGGATTTCCTGGCCGCGGACCTGTCAGCGCTGACCTTGACCCAAAGGGGACCCTCTTTGAGATCTTCACCCAGCGGGATGAAATCCTGGTCCGCGGCTTTCCGATACCAGCGCAGAGCCTCGGCCTCGTTCTTGGCCAGACCGCCCAGGGCATCTTCATAAGCGCGGCCGAGATGAAATTCCGCAAAGGCATTGCCCTTCTCCGCAGCCTTGCGATACCAGGACACGGCCTGCTTGGGATCCTGGGGCACGCCTCTGCCCTTCTCATACATGAACCCGAGCCTGGCCTGCGCAGGAGCATTCCTCTGGGCAACGGCCTTGCGATACCAGGATACGGCCTGCGCGTCGTCCTTGGCCAGCCCCCCTACACCAATGGCATACATCGTCCCCAGGTGGTATTGTCCCGCGGCATCGCCCTGCTCAGCTGCCTTGCGATACCACACAACCGCTTCCTTCAAATCCGGTTCGGTGCCCCAACTGTCGCTGTACATGGATCCCAATTTGACTTGCGCCTCGACAAGGCCCTGCTCAGCTGCCTTGCGGAGCCAGACCTTGGCTTCTTTTTCGTCCCGGGCCGCGCCCCTGCCGGCGGCATACCCAAACCCGAGGTTTTTCTGCGCTCTCGCAAAGCCCTTCTCAGCGGACTTGCGGAACCATGCCATGGCTTCCTTGTCATCCCTGGCCACACCCTGACCGCCTCCATACATCAACCCAATATTGAATTGCGCGTCAGCAGCGCCCTGCTCAGCAGCCTTGCGGAACCAGACAAAGGCTTCTTTGTCGTCCCTGGCCACGCCCTTGCCTTCGGCATACAACAACCCGAGATTGAACTGCGCGTTGACGCTGCCCTTCTCCGCTGCCTTGCGATACCAGGCCATGGCTTCTTTGTAGTCCCGGGCCATGCCCAGACCGTTGGAATACATATACCCGAGATTGAATTGGCCGTTGACAACGCCCTGCTCAGCGGCCTTGCGGAACCAGGACACGGCTTGCTTGTCATCTTGCGTCACGCCCTTGCCATTTCGATACATCCAACCAAGGCTGTTCTGCGCGCCAGCATTGCCTTGCTCCGCGGCCTTGCGATACCAAGCCGCGGCCTCCTTGTCATCCTGGGACACTCCCCGGCCCTTCTCATACATAAACCCAAGGCTGTCCTGCGCAGGCGCATTACCCTGCTCAGCGGCTTTGCGGTACCAGGACACGGCTTCCTTGTCATCTTGGGCCACGCCCTTTCCTCCTGCATACATCAACCCAAGATTGTATTGCCCGTCGACACCGCCCTGCTCAGCAGCCTTGCGATACCAAGACACCGCTTCCTTGTCATCTTGGGTCACGCCCTTGCCTTCTTGATACATCCAACCAAGGTTTTTCTGCGCGCCAGAATCCCCCAGCTCAGCGGCTTTGCGATACCAGGACACGGCCTCCTTGTCATCCTGGGCCACGCCCTTGCCATTTCGATACATCCACCCAAGGTTCCTCTGGGCGGAAGCATCGCCCTGCTCAGCAGCTTTGCGGTACCAGGACACGGCCTCCTTGTCATCCTGGGCCACGCCCTTGCCTTCTTGATACATCCAACCAAGGCTGCTCTGCGCGCCAGCATGCCCCTGCTCAGCAGCCTTGCGGTACCAGGACACGGCTTCCTTGAAATCCTTGCCCGCTCCCCGACCGTTCTCATACATGATCCCAAGGTTGGTTTGCGCGAAGGTGTTGCCTTGCTCAGCAGCCTTGCGGTACCAGGCCATGGCCCGGCTATCGTCCTTGGGCAGGACCCAGCCTATGTCATGCATCTTGCCGAGCACGTACTGGGCTCTGGCATCGCCCTTCTCCGCAGCGGGTTCGGCCTGGGCCAAGGCCTGCCGGAAAAACTTCTCAGCCTCGATCTTGTCTTTCTCGACTCCCTTGCCCTCTTGGCACATCCTTCCCAACACGAACTGGGCCATGAAATCGCCGCTCTTGGCAGCAGGCCGGGCCAGCTCCCCTGCACGCTTGAGGTCGTTCGCCACAAAAGCGGAGAACGCGTCGTCTCCAGCGCCGCACCAGGCCTGGGAGAGGCCAAGAAGCGCGGCCAGGGGCAAGGCCAACAGGATCGTCGCGGCTCGTTTGAGGTTCATCCCCGGATTATATCGCCTCCCGACAAGGGAAGCAACAATCTACCGGAGCCCGATCCCGAGCCGCTCCCTCAAGGCCTCCTGGAGAAGGGCGCCTCGATGAACCGCGCTGCCCGGAGAGAGACGTCGAACTCCTTGTCCGCCGACTCCAGGCGCAAGGATATCAAGCTCCCCTTGCGCAGAATGATGAGCCTCGCGCACTCCTGTGACGAGGCGCACTCGCTACCGTCGACCGCCAGCAGACGCGCTCCTTCCGGGACCTTGGCCTTGTCCGCAGGAGAGCCCGGCGCAACCCACTCAATCCAGACGCGGCCCGACCCATCGGTCAGATGCAGGCCCAGGGCCTCGCGAGCATAGGCACCGCGCGCCAGGCTCAGCTTGATGGGCTTGTCCTTGCCGGGCCTGCGCACCGCGACCTTGACCCGGCTCAGCGGAGGCCCGGCCAGCAGCTTCCAGACGTTCGCCTCGGCGAGGGATACCCCGTCCACGGAGAGGATCTCGTCGCCGACGAGAAGCCCTTCTTGTCTGGCCGCGGAAACCTCCGGAATCTGGTCGACACGCAGGCTGTCTCCCGTGGGAGTCCCGTCGAACACCGGGAAGCGCCAATCCTGGGCTAGGTGCATTTGCAGGGGCTCGAGCAGGCGCAGCACCAGGTCAGCATCCCCACCTTGATAGAAGAGGATGAGCTGCGGATTCCCCAGGACGGTCCCGCTGGACGTGACAGGATAGCCTACCCCGCTGTCGACCACCGCGTTGATGGGGAAGGATGTCTTTTCAAAGGCGTCGTAGAGCCTGTAGAAGTGCAGGCGCAGGCGAGCCTCCTGGAATGGATCCTTCTGGAATGGCGTGGACTCGATGACTTGGCCGTATAGGACGCTTCCCGGGGAGACATTCACGCGATAATTCCCGTCAATTGAGACGCCATGGTAGACAGCGGACAGCTTGGTTCCTGGTTTGGAGCTTCCGTTGATCCCATAGTCCGGGAGGTTCGATTGGTCGATCTTTACGGGGAACTTGAATCCCTCGCGCAACGTGACCTGCGGGGCTTGGGGCCGCACTGCCAAGGCGCGCAGGCGCTGGCGCAAGGCCGCGACAGCGGCGGAGCGGTCCGGCGCGGCCGGCTTGGCCGCGGGCGCCTCCTTCGCGGAGGCGGGGCACGCCGCGAGCCAGAGGGCGAGCAAGGGCGCGTTCAGCATGGGAACCTCCCGGATGCCTGGCATTTTCGCAGGAGCCTGGTGCACGCCTTGTCGATGCGGACCTTCCTCATCCCGCCGCCCTTGAACGGGGGCTCGACCCCGGCGCGGTCCCAGTTGAAGTCGATCCAGGTGCTGGGGCCGCAGGTGATGGCGTTGTAGCCGGAGTTGCGGATCACGTACTCCGCCGAGCAGTCCCCTTCGGCGGCTGCCGACAACTGCGCCGAGCAGCCCCCGACATCGTCCCCCGCGTCTCCCTGCCCGGAGCCGTCATCCATGCCCGCGGCCCGCATCGTCTCGCGAGCGTCTGCCTGCCGAGTCCCCCAGGCCGCGGCCGATTGCTCGCGCTGGCGGCGGACCTCGTCGGCCTGGGCCTGGTCCTGCGCTTCTTGCCGCTGGCGGCGCAGTTCCTCCTTCTGCCGACTCAAGTCATCATCCGCGGACATGGTCCCCCCTTGCGGAGGAAGGGGGTTCGGCGAGAACGCGTTCATCAGGAGCCCGAACGCTTCGGCCGTGGGGTTGGCCGAGCCTTGGGGCTGGGGCTGCTCGGCCTGCCTCTGGCGCGCTTCCTCCGCCTCCCGCTCTCTGGCCTGCTCGGCTTCGCGGTCGCGGCGCTCCTGGTCCTCGCGGTCGATGCGCTCCTGCTCCTCCCTGGCGATGCGCTCCTGCTCCAGCCGCTCGCGGAGCTCCTCAGCCTCGCGGTCGCGGCGTTCCTCATCGGCGACGAACGCCCGGCGTCTCTCATCCCGGTCCTCGGGGGACACTTCTTTAGGCGGGTCCGCTGGGAGGGAGACTCGGACCTTCCCGGGATCGGGCGTCGGGAGGTTCTCGCCCGCCGCTTGCATGAGCCGCAGCAACGCCGCCTTCTCGGGCTCAAGGCAGGCGCGGCGCTCCTCAGGCAGGACCGCGATCTCGGAGAGTATCAACTGGGCCCATTCCAAAGCCCAAACATCCCCTCCGGCGCGATAGAATTCCTGGGCCTGCGCGGTGCGGCCCGCGATGTCGTCGCGCTCCGCGAGCCGAGCCTCCGCCGCCGCGGCCCGGGCGTCGGCGAGCGCGCCCTCCTGCGCCAGGTCGGGGCAGGCGAAGCCGGCGAGTTCGTCGCGGAAGATGACGGCCGCGGTCGCGCAGGCCTGGGCGTCCTCCTCCAGGAGGCACTCTCGCCCGGCTTTGCCGCACCGCTTGGCCGCGGCCCGGAAGGAGTCCCTGGACGCAAGCGAGAATTGGAGGTCCGCGTCGAGCCTCTCGAGGGTGGGGCGGTCCACGCAGGCCCCGGGCAGCTTCTCGGCCGCGCGGCGGGCAGCGGCGACGCGGCGCAGGCCCTCGTCCCACGCGCACCCGACGCCGGCCTTGGACTGGGCCTCGATGAGCTGGCCCTCCAGCTCGGAGCGGGACGCGGCCACGGAGTCGATCCTGCGGCCCAGGGCCCGGCCCTTGTCCCCCAGGGACGATAACAGGGCGTTGGGCTTGCCCAAGCCGGCCAGCTCCGCGTTGAGCGCGTCGAGCTCCGTCCGCGCGGACTTGAGGTGGCAGGTCTCGACACAGGCCTCGGCGTCCGCGAGCATGCCTGAAAGCCGCGGGAAGAGGCTCGAGAGCTGGATGCCCACCGTCATCTGGTCGAAGCCGCCGGAGGCGTCGCCCAACCCGAAGGATGCCTCGACCGTGCCCGGAGGCTCCTTGGCGTCGAAGCGGTGCCTGAGCTCCACCGCGTAGAGGTCATCCTGCTTGTGGGTCCGACGCGTGTCCGGGGCCGCCCGCTCGCCGAAGCGCTGGGACACCGCCACCTCGAAGCGCTCGCCCGCGGCGACGCCGGCGACTTGGTATTTTGCGATCACCGTCAGATCGTCGCCGTGGTCGAACGAGCACCCTTCGCAGGGGACATGATTGCGCTGGGTTTCGGTCGCATTCGGGCGCCAGCGCGCCCAGGCGCCCGGCCCGTCCTTGACGCCGCTGAAGTACTTCACCCGGTCCGCAGCGATGCGCGCGAACGGCGGCCAGGTCTCGCCCTGCCCCTTCTCCCTCGCATGGAGCACCGCGGACCAGGCTCTCACGAGGTCGACCGCGGCGACCTTCCCTCCCTCGGAACGCTGGGACTGCAGGGCCCAAGCCGCCTCGAAGGCGGCAGCCTCCTTATCCCACGCCACGGGATGGCCGAAGACGGCTTCCAGGACGTTGCCGGCCTGGGTCTCCTCGGCCGGGTTGACCCCGAGGATGTCGTATCTCTCGAGGAATTCGGCCAGCCTACGGTAATCATCCGCCCCGCGCCGGATGGCCCCGCTGGAACCCTCGTCGGACACGTTGGTCGCGAGGGCCGCGGCCTGGACCATGATGTCCTTGAGGTCGTTCATCGCGGCCAGGTCTCCGATACTGCCCGCGATCTGCTTGCCGGCCGGGAGGTCCTTGATGCGATCCCACATCGACGCTGCGGCCGTAGGGCCCAGGATGTCCACGATGTCCTTGAACCGGATCTTGCGGTTCTTATACGCGACCTTGAGGAGGGCCATGAGCTCCTTGTTGTTCGTGCCGGCGAACGGGCCGTTGGGAACGGCGAGGACCTCGGCCCGGATCGTGGCCAACACCTTGTCCTCGTTCTTGAGCACGAGCTCGTAGCGCTGCGCGACCGCGTAGCTGATGTTCTGAACCATCTTGTCGCGCAGCTTTCCATAGAGAGCGGATTGCAGGCTATCGATCGCCTGGTCTCCCGGGGCAGAATCCTTTCTACCGCGTTCGGGCAGGACGAACTTCTCGAACAGGACCGCGGCGAAGTAGCGAGGCAGCTTCATGTCCACCATGGCCGACTTCACCCAGGCTTCTTTGAGCCCGGCCTTGAACACGTCCGTAGTCAAGCCCTTCAGCGCTTTCGCACCGTTCTTGGTGCCCCATGCGAGGAGCTCGTTGAGGTCGCGCACGTTCTTGAGCTCCTCGAGCCCCGCGATGAACTTGGTCTTGACGCTCTTGGCGACATCATCGACGAACTGCCCGTAGGATTCCGCGAGCCCCGCGCGCAGGTCGCGCCAATAGGACTCGAGCTGTTCGACCGTGAACGCGTCGCGAGCATTGAAGTAGATCACTTCCGCCTGATAGACCCTGTACTGCGCCTCGAGCCTGGCCCGCGCCGAGTCCGGGTCGTCCTTGCCCGCGAGCGCGGTCTCGGTCCGGTGCAAGGCCTTGGTCTGGGCCTGAAGGAGCTCCTGCAGGTCGGCGTTTTGCTTCGACTGCTGCCACTTGTTCGTGAGGTCGGCTTCGATCTCCTTGACGATCTCGCTTCCGCGCGCCCTGTCCGCGGCGTCCGAAGACTGCAGGAAGGAGCCGGCCTCGCGCGCGATGACCTCGTTCACGAGCGTCGTCTCGCGAGCCTTGGAGGCGTCGATCTGGGCCCGCAGAGCCCTGATCTCGGCCTCGACATCCGCGGCGGTCCGCGGGGCAGCCAAGGCCGCAGGGGCCAACAGCGAAAGGACCAGCAATGTCTTGATCATCACCAAAATTCAACCTCCCGGCGCGCCGCATCCGGCGCAACGCCTTCCATCACCTGAGCGGGACCCCCGTACCCTGGCTTTATGGACTCAGTATAGAACAATAATCAGCTGGTGGTTAACCGGATTGTAATCCTCCGCCGCAGATGTGTAAAATGTAGGGAGATCCCTCCAGGAGGAAGCCATGCCGAAGAGCAGCCACGCCAAGAAGGAAGCAGCCCGGAAGAAGACCGCCGGGACCAAGGGCATTACCGGCAAGTACGTCTACGACCCCAAGCTCGGCAAGGTCGTGAAAGTCTCGGACGACATCCCCAAGGTCGCATCCGCGGGCAAGAAGGACTTCCCCTGCGGGGCGGAATACTCGGGCGGGGACCTCCCGTGCGGCCAGGGGGAGTGCGGGGGCGGCTCCTGCGGCATGGGCGGCTTCGACGACTGATGCGGGGCCTTTCGCCCGCGTGAAGCTCAGGTTCCTCCTCGAATACGCCGGGATCAGGCTCCTCGACTTCTTCCTATCCCTCTTAAGCTGGGAATCCTGCCAGTCCGTGGGCGCGTTCGTGGGCAGAACCGCTGCGTTCTTCGGCCGCCGCAGGTGGGCCATGACCGTGGCCAATGTGGCGCACGCTTTCCCGGAAAGATCCCCGGAAGAGCACGAGGCCATCGCCCTCGAGGCCTGGGAGAACGCTGGCCGCATCGCTTCCGAGTTCTGCCGGAGCCGTCACCTTACGAAGGAAGAACTCCTCCAGAGGGTGCGCTTCGAGAACCTCGATCTCGTGGACAAGATGAAGGCCGAAGGCAGGGGCGCGCTCCACAACATCGGGCACCTGGGCAACTGGGAAGTGGGAGGCATCGCGTTCACGGCCCTGGGCTATCCCCTCGGCGTGGTGGGCCGGGTGATGCGCAACCCCCTGCTCGACCGCTGGCTCAACGAGACCCGCGGCCGCTTCGGTGAGTCGGTGTTCGCGCACCGCAACCCCTTCTTCCAGGTCGTGCGCTGGCTCAAAGGAGGAAAGCTCACGGCCATCCTCATCGACCACAACCTCTACCAGGGCGGGATCTTCGTGCCGTTCTTCGGCAGGCCGGCCGCGACCTCGACCTTGAGCGGGCTCCTGTCCGTCAAGCTCAACTGCCCGATCATCTCGACCCGGGTGCGGCGGGAGGGCTCGGGCCTGGTGGTGAGCTTCCACGGCCCCCTGAGGCCCAATAAGGACGCCGAGCCCGAGGCTGAAGCCGAGCGCCTGACCCTGGAGATGACCCGGGAGATGGAGGGCTATGTGCGCGAAAGGCCCGGAGAGTGGCTCTGGGGCCACAACCGCTGGAAGAGGACCCATGAGGCCCCCCCTCAAGATGAGGCATAGGTGCCAGGCTTGCTCCGGGAGGTGCCTGGCACTTGCCTTACATGTCTGCCCAGGACAGTGCCTGGCACCAGCAAATCAGACCAAACGAAAGTCTTCCTTCATGATGGAAAGGACGAAATGAGTGTTGGTCCGCTCCACGAAAGGCAGGGCCAGGATGGACTTGGTGAAGCGGCTGAGCTCGTCGCGGGACTTGAACTTGGCGATCACGACCGCGTCGGTCTGGCCCGTGACGTCGTAGACGGCCAGGACATTGGGCCGGCCGGCGATGTGCTTCTCCATCTCCACGAGCTTGCCCTTGGACACGGTGATCTCCATGACCACGGCCAGGCCGTAGCCCATCTTCTCGTGGTCGAGCACCGCGGAGTAGCCGCGGATGACGCTGGACTTCTCGAGCTCGCGGACCTTGGCGATGACCGTGCCGGTGGATACCCCGAGCTTCTTGGCGAGCTCCCGGTACGAGACCCTCGCGTCCGCCACCAGCTCCCCGAGCAACATCCGTTCCTTTTCTATGTTCATTGATAGACTCTTGACAAGTTATAAGCCATATTGTAAACTATTCGTACAGTATATTAGCACCAAATAGGACATTTGTCAACACCAGGAGGGAGCATGGCGAACCACATCATGGGCAGGCCGTCCGGACCGGAAGCGAAACCGTACCACTCCAACGGCCACCAGTCCGGCCCCGTGCCGACTCCGTTCGGCGACAAGGTCTCCGACTACTACGCCTGCAACGTCTTCAACCTCAAGACCATGAAGACCCTCCTGCCCAAGGAGACCTTCCGCCATGTCGAGGACGCCATCCTCTCAGGCACCCAGCTGAGCCCCGAGGCCGCCAACTCGGTGGCCTCGGCCATGAAGACCTGGGCCATGTCCAAGGGCGCGACGCACTACACCCACTGGTTCCAGCCCATGACGGGCCTGACCGCGGAAAGGCATGACAGCTTCATCGACCTGACCTCGGACGGTGGCGTGCTCGAGTCCTTCACCGGCAAGCAGCTCGCGCAGGCCGAGCCCGACGCGTCGAGCTTCCCGAGCGGGGGCCTGCGCACCACCTTCGAGGCCCGCGGCTACACGGCCTGGGACCCGACCTCCCCGGCTTTCATCATGGAATCCCTGGGCGGGCCGACCCTGTGCATCCCCACGGTCTTCGTCTCCTACAACGGCCAGTCCCTCGACAAGAAAACGCCTCTCCTGCGCTCCATCGAGGCCTTGAACCTCGCCGCCCTCGACATCCTGGCCTACTTCAAGCTCCCGGCCCGGCGCGTGTCCTCCAACATGGGCGCGGAGCAGGAGTATTTCCTGGTGGACCGCTCCTATTACGACCGCAGGCCCGACCTCCTCATGGCGGGACGGACGCTCCTCGGCGCGGCGCCGCCCAAGGGCCAGCAGCTCGAGGACCACTACTTCGGCAGCATCAAGGAACGGGTGTTCTGCTTCATGACCGACGCCGAGCGCGAGCTCTACAAGCTCGGGGTGCCGGTCAAGACCCGGCACAACGAGGTGGCGCCCAACCAGTTCGAGGTCGCGCCCATCCACGAGGAAGCCAACGTGGCCGTGGACCACAACCAGCTCGTCATGGACGTGTTCGACCGGGTGGCCCGGCGGCACGGCCTGGCGGCGCTTTTCTACGAAAAGCCCTTCGCGGGCATCAACGGCAGCGGCAAGCACGTGAACTGGTCCCTGGGCACGGACGCGGGGGTCAACCTCCTCGCCCCGGGCGAGACCCCGGACGAGAACCTGCGCTTCCTGGTCTTCCTGGTCTGCGCGGTCAAGGCCGTGCACGACCACGGCAAGCTCCTGCGGGCGTCGGTGGCCTCCTCGGGCAACGACCACCGGCTCGGGGCCAACGAGGCGCCGCCTGCCATCATGTCGGTCTTCCTGGGCGAGTACCTCGCCAAGGTCCTCGCGGACCTCGAGCGCGGCGCGCCGACCAAGGAGACGGACAAGGAGTGGCTCGACCTTGGCATCGACAAGATCCCGCCGGTCCTCAAGGACAACACGGACCGCAACCGCACCTCGCCCTTCGCCTTCACGGGCAACAAGTTCGAGTTCCGCGCGGTGGGCTCGTCTTTCAACTGCGCCTTCCCCCTGACCGTCGTCAACGCCATCGTGGCGGGCAGCCTGAGGCAGATGAAGCGCGACATCGACGAGCGGCTCAAGGCCAGGAAGCCCTTCAAGGTCGCGGTGCTCGAGGTCCTCAAGCGCTACGTCAAGGAGAGCAAGAAGGTGTGCTACGAGGGCAACAACTACTCGGGCGAGTGGGAGAAGGAGGCGGCCAAGCGCGGCCTGCCCAACCTCAAGACCACGCCCGAGGCCCTCGAAGGCCTCGTGACCAGGGAGTCGGTCTCCCTGCTCGAGAGCCTCAAGATCCTCGGCCGCGACGAGGTCCACTCCCGCTATCACATCCTGCTCGAACGCTACTCCAAGGACCTCGACATCGAAGCCAGGCTCCTCATCGACCTCGTGGACACCCAGGTCCTGCCCGCGGCCTTCTCCTATCAGAAGGGGCTGGCCGAGGCCATCCGGGGACTCAAGGACATCCTGCCCAAGCACTCCGCCCTGCGCAGCCAGGAGAGCGTGCTCGACGAGGTCGCGGCAGGCATCGGGGCCCTGCGGGAGGGCGTCGCCCGCCTGGCCAAGGCCATGGCCGATGCCGAGAGGGAGGCTGAACCCCTCAAGAAGGCCCTGCTCTACTGCCACCAGGTCAAGCCGAAGTTCGCCCTGGTCCGCAGATCCGCGGACGCCCTCGAGGCCATCGTGCCGGACAACCTCTGGCCCATGCCGAAATACCACGAAATGCTCTTCCTCATCTGACATGGCGGGCAAGGAGGAAGTTCTCAAGGCGCTGGGAGGGTGCAAGGACCCTGAACTGGGCAAGGACATCGTCTCGCTCGGCATGGTGCAGAACCTGGAGGTCTCGGGGGGCACGGTCTCCTTCGACTACGTCCTCACCACGCCCTCCTGCCCGCTCAAGGACAAGCTCGAGGCCGAGGCCCGGGCCGCGGTCCTCGAGGTCCCGGGGGTGAAGAAGGCCGAGATCCGCATGAAGGCCCGCGTGAAGCCGGACCTCCGCCCCTCCCAGGTCGAGCTGGCGGGGATCAAGAACATCCTGGCCGTGGGCAGCGGCAAGGGCGGGGTCGGCAAGTCCACGGTGGCGGCCAACATCGCGGTGAGCCTGGCGCTCGACGGGGCCAAGGTGGGACTCCTCGACGCGGACATCTACGGCCCCAACGTGCCGCAGATGATGGGCATCGCCAAGTACGCGCCCAAGGCGGGCGCGGACGACAAGCTCGAGCCGCCCGTGGGCTTCGGCGTCAAGGTCATCTCCATGGGCTTCTTCGTGGACACCGACTCGCCCGTGATCTGGCGCGGGCCCATGGTGCACGGGGCCATCGTGCAGCTCCTCAAGGAGATCTCCTGGGGCGAGCTCGACTACCTTGTGGTGGACCTCCCCCCGGGCACGGGCGACGCCCAGCTCTCCCTGTGCCA
>JACRNU010000009.1 GCA_016234805.1 Elusimicrobiota bacterium | reverse complement strand
GCGAGGGGCTCAACAGCAAGATCCAGAAGATCAAGAGCATGGCCTGCGGCTTCCGGAACATCGAGAACTTCAAGACGGCCATCTACTTCCACTGCGGAGGGCTCGATCTTTACCCATGCTGAACCCGGAAGCGCCATACTTGAAGGCGAGCTGTGCTTGAGCCCAGTTGGATGGAGAAAAAACGTAATTGCGCCAGCCATATTTCGAACCGATGAGGAGCCAGGGACAGGCGGCTGCGATGAAGACGGCCGATAGTTTCAAATGGAAGACTTTCAGGGCGGGATGGATGCCGCGGCGACAAAGCAGGTGCAGGGCAAAGATGATGAGGCAGAAGGCGACAGGCTGCTTATAGAAGAAGCCTACCGTGACGAATAGGAAACTCGCCGCAAGATCCTTGCTGGAAGATTCCTGCAATCCCTTCAGGAAGTAGTAGCTTGAAGCCATGCAGAAGAAAAGAACGCCGGGTTCCATGTTGGCGAGATTGCCGAAGTAGAAGACAATCGGGCAGAAAAGGAAAGCGGCGCTGGCGAGGATCGAGGCGCGTTCGTCTCGGTATAGGCGCACAAGCTTGTAGAGATAGATGCCTGCGCCCAGGGAAAAGATGAGTTGCGGCAAGCGGGCCGATGCTTCCCGGACGCCCAAGAGAGTGTAAGAGAAGGCGCCGAGTAGTTTATTGAGGGGCGGGTATCTGACCAGGGCGGGATGAAAATCTCTGTTGTGGAGGACGCCGAATATCGCGACCGTCAATGCCAGACAAACGGGCACAGCGACTTGCAGGGGTGGCTTCATGATGCCGGCAATCCTGGGCAAGTGGATTCGTGTAGCCTGCTTGGGAAGGACATGGAGCACGGCCATCGTGACGGCGGCAATCAGGATGACTGCCTTGGCAAGAAGAGCGCCGGGAAGATGGCGCGAAAGCATGGAAAAGACGGCCAAGCCCTCCAGGGCCAACGTTCCCTCGTCCCCGCGTGTTGTCAGGGGCCAGGTAAGCGGGTGCAGATGGAGCGACGCGCATAGGGCCACGATGAGCCAAAAGGAGCGGGGAGGGGCCGCGGGTGCGCCTATGATTGGGTTGTCTCTCCCGTTGATGAGAGGCGCCCCGAGGAGTGTCCTCCAGGCAGCATAGGTGCAAGCCAAGACGAAGGCCCACAGGCCGGTGAATATCGCCAGCCTGCCCTGGGGCGAAATCGGCATAAGCCATGCTGGGTAGAGAAGATAGCAGATGGCCAAAATGAGAAAGAACGCGGTGGAGAATTTTGTTAAATTGGGGCGTCTTAGGGCATCGTCTGTCATCGAATCGCCGGGCTGCCTATTATACCGTTCTGGCAAGGTTTCTTCGCTTCTCTCCAGTGTCGCGGGCCGGTAGGCTGACCGTCCGTCAGATCAGTGCTTCTCGTTGGGGTCGAGCTTGATCCCGGGGCCCATGGTGGAGGAGAGGGTCACGCTCTGCATGTAGATGCCCTTTTGACCAGGCGCTGGCGGGCCTTGTCGTGGAGCCTGTTCTCGGGCCGGTCTAAACCAGGGGACCCAGCCTGGAAGGCGGAACCATCACGGCCCTGCCGTTCTTCCAGAGGGCAAGCGGTTCGCCGGTCCGACGGTGTTCGGCGATCACCTCGGCGACCGCTTCGCGCATCGCGCGTTCCGCCAGGAAGCCGATGGTCTTTGTTCGCGATTTTCTCTTATCTTTCTTTCGCATGGGTTGATTCCTTGAGTTTTTGGAAGAGTCCCGGGTCGAGCATTTGCAAGACTCCGCCGAGCTTGAACGCGATCAGGCGGGGAACGTGCCCTGAGTTGTCGATCAGTGAGATGCTGTCCGCCAACGGCCAATAGGCCCCGAACAAATTCCGGATCGATTTGCCAAAACGCCGGGCAACGACCGTTCTTGGGATGTCGTGGCCTCCGGCCTTGACCCGTTCGGCGATCCTCTTGAGAGCCAATTGCACGCTCGGTATCCAGAGGTAGAACAGGTGTATGCGGTAGCCTGAAAGGCGTAGCTTCCGGAAAAAGCCGGCGTTGGAGCGGCCGGAAAGCGTCGTCTCAAAGGCGAAGTCGGCGTGCTGCTTGGCAAGGCGATGGATTCGGGAAAGCATGAGACGGCCCGCTTGGATGGCAGCCGTCTCAGGATGAAATGGGGAAATTCCAGCCGCGATCAAGTCGGCATTGACGAACTCCTGGCATCTTGCGTAATAGGGGAGAAACCTTCGCGCAAAGGTCGTTTTGCCGGATCCGTTTGGTCCGGCGATGACATACAGACACGGAGCAGTCTTTCGAGACAAAGCCACTGAAAGCAGAGTCAGTGCTTCTCGTTGGGGTCGAGCTTGATCCCGGGGCCCATGGTGGAGGACAGGGTCACGCTCTGCATGTAGATGCCCTTGGCGGAGGAGGGGCGGGCCTTGATGATGGCCTCGAGCACGGCCTTGGCGTTGCCGGCGATCTTGGCGGCCTCGAAGGAGGCCTTGCCCACGGGGCAGTGGATGTTGCCGAACTCGTCGACCTTGTACTCGACGCGGCCGGCCTTGAGCTCCTTGACGGCCTTGCCGATGTCCATGGTGACGGTGCCGCTCTTGGGGTTGGGCATGAGGCCCTTGGGGCCGAGCACCTTGCCGAGCTTGGCGAGGTCCTTCATCATGTCGGGCGTGGACACGAGCACCTCGAAGTCGAGCATGCCCTTGGAGATCTGGTCGATGAGGTCTTCCGCTCCCACGATGTCGGCGCCGGCGGCCTGGGCGTCGCGCTGCTTGTCGCCCTTGGCCACGACCGCGACTTTCTTGGTCTTGCCGATGCCGTGCGGCAGGTTGACGGTGCCGCGGACCTGCTGGTCGGACTGCTTGGGGTCCACCCCGAGGTGGACGTGGAGCTCGATGGTCTCGTCGAACTTGGCGGTGGCGCACTTCTTGACCACGGCCGCGCCCGCGGCGAGGGTATGGAGCTTCAGGGCGTCGAATTCTTTCGTCAGGGCCTGCGTTCTCTTTCCCATGTAGGTTCCTTTAGCCCTCGATCTCGATGCCCATGGAGCGGGCGGTGCCTCGGACCATCATGAGGGCGGCTTTGAGGTCCTTGGTGTTGAGGTCGGGCATCTTCAAGCGGGCGATGTCCTCGGCCTGCTTGACTGTGATCTTGCCGACCTTGGTGCGGTTGGGCTCGCCGGAGGCCTTGGCCAGGCCTGCGGCGCGCTTGAGCAGGGAGGAGACGGGGGGCTTCTTGGTGATGAAGCTGAAGGAGCGGTCTTCGTAGACGGTGATGACCACGGGGATGGTCATGCCGGCCTCCTCCTTGCGGGTCTCGTCGTTGAACCTCCTGCAGAAGTCCATGATGTTGACGCCGTGCTGTCCGAGCGCGGGGCCGACCGGGGGAGCGGGGTTGGCGGCTCCGGCGGGGATCTGCAGCTTGATGCTCGTCTTTACTTTCTTCGCCATAGTTCTCCTGAGTGGGACCACTTGTGGAATCGGACGACGGCTCCGATCAGAACGAAAAGCAGGAAGGCCTTCCAGAACGGCAAGAAAGGCGTCCCGAAGACCGCGCTGGTGAACTGCTGGGAGAAGATTACGGGCCACAGCAGGGTCGTGACGGCCGCGGCGATCAGCGGGGTGACGAACATGGCCAGCACCCCGAAGACGACCGCGGCCAGCGCGGTGGCGCAGGCGAGCACGGCTCCCAGGATGCCAAGACCTACGGCGCCGCGGCCGATGTGGATGGAGAAGGCGGCGCCTCCGCGGTCGGCTTCCTCGAAGCGGGGCGCCTGGACGGGCGTGGGCATCAGATCTTCTCCACCTGGAGGAAGTCGAGCTCGACCGGCGTGGGCCGGCCGAAGATGGTCACCATGGCCTTGATCTTGGCCCGGGGGTCGTTGACCTCCTCGACGATGCCCACAAAGTGCCGGAAGGGCCCTTCGACGATGCGCACGCTCTCGCCCTTCTCGAACTGGACCGCGGGGCGGGGCTTGTTCGCCGCGGACTCGCTCGTGAGCTCGATGATGGATTTGATCTCCTCGTCCGGCAGGGGGGTGGGGTGGGGCTCGCCGAGGAAGCCGTTGACCCCGGGGATGCCCTTGACCATCCAGTAGGTCTCCTCGTCGACCTTCATGTCGAGCAGGACGTAGCCCGGGAAGAACTTGCGCTTGGAGACCTTCTTCTTGTTGCGCTTGACTTCCACGACGTCCTCGGTGGGGACGAACACCGAGTGAATCTTCTCTTGGAGGCGGTCGATCGCGATCCGCTGTTCCAAAAGGGTTTTGACCCGGTCCTCATAGCCGGGCTGGGTATGCACAACGTACCAGCTGCGTTCCATGGAGTTCAGCTCCTTGCTAGCGGCCCAAGACGGCCCCGAGAATGATGGATAATAGGAAATCGATCGTGGAGACGTAGGCCGCGATGATGGCGACCAGGATGACCACGGCGACGGTCGAGCCCACGGCTTCCTGCCTGGTGAGCCAGGTGGTCTTCTTGAGCTCGTTGTACGCTTCCTGGACGAATTGCGTCACTGCATTCATGGATTTCTCCGGACGAACGGGGGCGCCAGGACTTGAACCTGGAGTCCCGGTTTTGGAGACCGGTGGTTTGCCATTAACCGACACCCCCTAGTGGCAAGCGTGCCGGTCCAGCCTCGCGGCCGGACCGGTACGCGCGCATATCTTTCAAAGGAATCAGGTGAAGACGGCCCCGGGAAGGACGAGCCTTCCCGGGGCTACTTCACTTCCTTGTGGGCCGTCTGCTTGCCGCAGCGCCGGCAGAACTTCTTTGCTTCGACCTTGTACTCCTTCTTCTTGCCGTGCTGGAAATGGTAATTCTTGTCCTTGCACACGGTGCAGCCTAGCGTGACGATGACGCGATCTCCGGCCATCTCCTAGTCCATGATGGCGCTGACGACGCCAGCGCCGACGGTGTGTCCGCCCTCGCGCACCGCAAAGCGCAGCCCCTGCTCCATCGCGATGTCGCACAGCAGGCTGACCTCGATGTCGATATTGTCGCCCGGCATGACCATCTCGACTCCGGCCGGCAGGGCGCAGTCGCCCGTCACGTCCGTCGTCCGGAAGTAGAACTGCGGCCGGTAGCCCTTGAAGAACGGCGTGTGCCGCCCCCCCTCGTCCTTCGTCAGCACGTAGAGCTTCGCCTTGAATTTCTTGTGCGGCTTGATCGAGTTCGGCGCGCAGATGACCTGCCCGCGCTCGATCATCTCCTTGTCGACGCCCCGCAGCAGGACCCCGATGTTGTCCCCCGCGATCGCCTCGTCCATGAGCTTCCGGAACATCTCCACGCCCGTCACCACCGACTTCTGCGTCTCGCGGATGCCGATGATCTCCACCGGGTCCCCCACGTGCACCTTGCCGCGCTCGCACCGTCCCGTCGCCACCGTCCCGCGCCCCGTGATCGAGAAGATGTCCTCGATCGCCATCAAAAAGGGCTGCTCCGTCATCCGCTTGGGCTCAGGCACGTCCGTGTCCATCGCCGACACCAGCTTCTCGATGGACTTGGTCCCGATGTCCGACTCCTCGCCTTCCAAGGCCTTCGTCGCCGAGCCCCGCACCACCGTGACCTTCTCCCCGGGGAACTCGTACTTCGTCAGGAGTTCCCGGACCTCCATCTCGACCAGATCGACGAGATCCTTGTCCGCCACGTCGATCTTGTTGAGGTATACGATGATGTGGGGAACGCCGACCTGTCTAGCGAGCAGGACATGCTCCCGCGTCTGCGGCATCGGTTCTTCGCGGTCGCCAGACCCTTCTTCGAAAGGTACAGCGTGATCGCGGCCGTCAAAGTCGTCTTGCCGTGGTCCACGTGACCGATCGTCCCGATGTTCACGTGCGGCTTGGTCCGCTCGAACTTCTGCTTCGCCATGATCAGCCCCCTTCCTCTTTGCTTTTCCCGCTGAAGCGCTCGTCGATGACCTTGAGGACGCCGGCGGGAACCTCCTCGTAATGGCTGGGCTCCAGGTTGAACGAGGCGCGGCCCTGCGAGACGGACCGGACCGCCGTCGCGTAGCCGAACATCTCGGACAAGGGCGCCGTGGCGCGCACGACGCGGGCGTTGCCCCTGTGCCCCATGTCGAGGATCTTGGCGCGCCTGGCGCTCAGGTCCCCGATGATGTCCCCCAGGTACTGCTCCGGGGTCACGACCTCCACCTTCATGATGGGCTCGAGCACGGTCGGATTGGCGGCCTTGCACCCGGCGCGGAGCGCGATGCCGCCGGCCCACCGGAACGCCATGTCCGAGGAGTCCACCTCGTGGTAGGACCCGTCGATGAGCGTCACCTTGACGTCCACGATCGGGTAGCCCGCGCGGGCCCCCTCATCGAGGGCCTCACGCACGCCCCGCTCCACCGAGCCGAAGTACTCCCTCGGGATCGACCCGGACTTGATCTCTTCGACGAACTCGAAACCCTTGTTGCGCGCCTGGGGCTCGATCCGCAGCACGACGTGCCCGTACTGGCCGCGGCCGCCGCTCTGCTTGATGTGCTTGGCTTCCTGGACCACCGCCTTCTTGATGGTCTCCTTGTAGGCCACTTGGGGCTTGCCCACGTTGGCATGGACGTTGAATTCGCGCTTCATCCGGTCCACGATGATCTCGAGGTGCAGCTCTCCCATGCCGGCAATGAGCGTCTGGCCGGTATCGGTGTCGGTCCGGACCCGGAAGGTCTGGTCCTCCTCCGCGAGGCGGTTGAGGGCGTTGCCGAGCTTCTCCTCATCGGTCTTGGACTTGGGCTCGATGGCCACGGAGATGACGGGCTCCGGGAAGGTGATCTGCTCGAGCATCCGGGGCGCTTCCTCGCGGCACATGGTCGCGCCCACGGCCGCGTTCTTCATGGCCACGGTGGCGGCGATGTCGCCGGCGAAGACCTCCGCGATCTCCTCGCGGTCCTTGGCGTGCATGCGCAGGATGCGGCCGATGCGCTCCTTGACGCGTTTGCCCGGAAAATAGACCATCTCCCCGATCTTGAGCGAGCCGGAGTAGACGCGGAAGAAGGCGAGCTTGCCCACGAAGGGGTCGGCCTGGACCTTGAACATGAGGGCCGTGAAGGGCTCGCCGTCCGCGGGATTGACGAGGACGTCCTTGCCCGAGTCCGGGTCCGTGGCCGTCAAGGGCGGCACGTCCAGGGGGCAAGGCAGGAAATCGCAGACCGCGTCGAGCATGGACTGCACCCCGATGTTCTTGTAGGAGGAGCCGCAGACCACCGGGAAGATCTTGGACTGGATGACTCCCTTGCGCAGCATGACCTTGATATCGGCGGCCGGAAAATCATGCTCCCCGTGGACGTAGCGCTCCATGGCGTCATGGTCGAACTCGACCGCCTTCTCCACGAGCTTCTCGCGCGCGGCCTTGGCCTTCTCGCGCATTTCCGCGGGGATGTCCACGGTCTCGAACTCGGTGCCGTGCTCCGAGCCCGACCACAGCATGGCCTTCATCTCGATCAAATCGATCACGCCGTTGAACCCGGCCTCCGCCCCCAACGGGAGCTGGATGGGCACGGCATTGGCGCCGAGCAGCTTGGTGATGGACTGCCAGGACATGGCGAAATCCGCGCCGGTGCGGTCCATCTTGTTGATGTAGGCCAGCCTCGGGACGGAATACTTGTCGGCCTGGCGCCAGACGGTCTCGCTCTGGGGCTCGACCCCCTGGGTGCCGTCGAAGACCACGACCGCGCCGTCGAGCACCCGGAGCGAGCGCTCGACCTCGGCCGTGAAGTCCACGTGGCCCGGGGTGTCGATGATGTTGAACTGGCAGTCCTTCCACTGGCAGTGGATGGCGGCCGCGGTGATGGTGATGCCGCGCTCGCGCTCCTGGGGCATCCAGTCCGTCGTCGTGGACCCCTCGTGCACCTCGCCGATCCGGTGGATCTTGCCGGTGTAGAAGAGGATGCGCTCCGTCGTCGTGGTCTTGCCCGCGTCGATGTGGGCGATGATGCCGAAATTACGCACGCTCTCCAGCTGGAATTCCCGGGCCATGGTCAGTGGTCCCGGCGCGTCGAGGAGGACGGAAGAAGCGTTCGACATGACTTCATGAGGGAGGAGTGGTCCGCCGGCGTCACCACCTGTAGTGCGCGAACGCGCGGTTCGCCTCAGCCATCTTGTGCGTGTCCTCGCGCTTCTTAAAGGCCACGCCTTCCTTCTTGTACGCGGAGAGGAGCTCCTCGGCGAGCCGGTCCGCCATGGGGCGTCCGGTCCGGGACCGGGCAGCGTCGATGATCCAGCGCATGGCCAGGGTGGAGGAGCGCATGACATCCACCTCGATGGGCACCTGGTAGGTGGCACCGCCCACGCGGCGGGCCTTGACCTCCAGCAGCGGCCGGACGTTCTCGATGGCCTTCTCGAGCACGGTCACCGGGCTGTTGTCGGCCACCTTCACCTTCAGGATTTCGAGCGCGCCGTAGACGATGGCTTCGGCGGCGGCCTTCTTGCCCTGATAGTTGAGCTTGTTGACGAGGCGCGACAGCAGCACCGACCGGTGCAGGAAATCCCCCGGCGGGATGGGCCGGCGGTCTCGGGGTCTGAGTCCTTTTCGAGGCATGGTTCGATATCTCCTGGAATCCTGGGTTAGGCCGCGGCAGGGGCCGAGGCGGCTCCCTTGGCGGCGTCTTTGGGCCTCTTGGCGCCGTAGAGCGAGCGGCCCTGGCGGCGGCCCTCCACTCCGGCGGTGTCGAGCACCCCGCGGATGATGTGATAGCGCACGCCCGGGAGGTCCTTGACGCGGCCGCCCCGGAGCATCACGATGGAGTGCTCCTGAAGGTTGTGGCCGACGCCCGGGATGTAGCCCGTGACCTCGACGCCCGTGGTGAGCTTGACCCTGGCGATCTTGCGCAGGGCCGAGTTCGGCTTCTTGGGGGTGGTCGTCGACACCCGCGTGCAGACCCCGCGCCGCTGGGGACAGCCCAGCAGGGCGGGCGCCTTGGAGCGGCTGTGGGACTTGCTCCTACCGTATCGGATCAACTGGTTGATGGTCGGCATGACTCAGGCTTCTCCTTGCGATTGCGCGAGCTCCAAGAGCAGTCCCTTGGGCTGCAGCCCCGTTCCGGCCGGGATCATGTGCCCGATGATGACGTTCTCCTTCAAGCCCTTCAGATAATCGATCTTCGACGTCGCGGCCGCCTCGGTGATGACCCGGGTGGTCTCCTGGAAGCTCGCGGCGGACACGAACGAACTCGAGGCCAGCGAGGCCTTCGTGATGCCCAGCAGCACCGGCTCGACCTGGGCTTCCTTGCCCTGGTCCTTGATGGCCCGGTTGGCGTCCGACCAGTCCCAGCGGTTGACGATCTCGCCGCGCAGGAAGGCCGTGTCGCCGGAGTTCACGATCTTGACGTTCTGCAGCATCTGGCGCACGATGCACTCGATGTGCCGGTCCGAGATCGTGACGCCCTGGAGGCGGTAGACCTCCTGGATGGCGTTGACGAGGAACTCCTGGACCTCCTTGACGCCCTTGACGCGAAGCACGTCGTGCGGGTTGACCGCCCCGTCCGTGATGGCCTCGCCCACGCCGACCTTGTCGCCCTCGTAGACCACGAGATGCTTGCCGTGCGGGATCGTGTATTCCCGGACCATGTCGGTCTCCTCGTTGCGCACCGAGACCTGAACGAGGCCCTTGGCGTCGACCCCGAGGCTCACCACGCCCTCGATCTCGGAGATGACCGCGGCGTTCTTCGGCGGCCGGGCCTCGAAGAGCTCGGAAACGCGCGGCAGGCCGCCCGTGATGTCCTTGGACTTGGTGACCTCCTGCGGGATCTTGGCCAGGACGTCGCCCGGCCGGATCTCCTGCCCGGCCTCCACGAACAGGATCGTGTCGGTCGGCAGCGGATAGTTGGCCATGGCCTTACCGCCCTTCTCGATGAGGACGTTGGGGTTGAGCCTGCGGGCCGCGCTCTCGCCCTTGTCGGCGCGGCGAGTCTCCTGCTCGATGATGGCGCGCTCGATGATGCCCGTGATCTTGTTGCGCTCCTCGTGCAGGGTCACGCCTTCCTTGACGTCCACGAGCCGGACCACCCCCTCGTGTTCCGCGATGATGGGCATGGTGTACGGGTCCCACTCGGCGAGGAGCTCTCCGGCCGCGGCCTTGGATCCGTCCGCGACCTTGAGCCTGGCGCCGTAGAGAACCTTGAACTCCTCGACCAGGCCGGTCGACTTGTCCGTCACCAGCAGGGCGCCGGTCCGCGACACGCAGACGACCTGGTTCTCCCGGTTCTTGACGACCCGGATGTTCCTGAAGGACACCGCGCCGCCCTTGACCGTGACCACATGCGCGCGCTTCGTCACGCGGGAGGCGGTGCCTCCGATGTGGAAGGTCCTCAAGGTCAGCTGCGTGCCCGGCTCGCCGATGGACTGGGCCGCGATGATGCCCACGGCTTCGCCCACCTCGACCTGCCGGCCGTTGGCGTTGTTCATGCCGTAGCACAGGCCGCACACTCCCTGGCGCGCCTCGCATGTCAGCACGGACCGGACGCGGACCACGTCCACGCCGGCCTTCTTGATCGTGTCGGCGAGCGACTGGGTCACGAGGTCGCCCGTCTTGGCGATGACTTCCTCCACGGGCTTGCCCTTGGGGCCCGTCACGCTCGCCGTCACGTCCTCGATGAGGACCCGCCCCAGGATGCGCTCGTCGAGCGACTCGATAACCTCGTCGCCCGAGGCCAGGTCGCCCAGCCGGATGCCGTTGATGGTGCCGCAGTCCGGCTCGGTGATGACCACGTCGTGGGAAACGTCCACCAGGCGCCTTGTGAGGTAGCCGGCATCGGCCGTCTTCAACGCGGTGTCGGCCAGACCCTTGCGTCCGCCGTGGGTCGAGATGAAGTACTCGAGGACGGTGAGGCCCTCGCGGAAGTTCGATTCGATGGGCTGCTCGATGATCTCACCCACGCCTCCGGTGAGGCGCTTCTGGGGGCGGGCCATGAGGCCGCGCATCCCGGCGAGCTGCCGGACCTGCTGGCGGCTGCCGCGGGCGCCGGAGTCGGCCATGAGGAAGATCGAGTTGAACCGCGGCTTGCCCGCGACGTACTTCTCGAACTCCTCCTTCTTCATCTCCGCGAACATGACGTCCGAGACCTTGTCGGTCACGTGCGTCCAGATGTCGATGATCTTGTTGTAACGCTCGGCGTCCGTGATGACGCCCATCTTGCCGTGCGCCTGGATCTCCTTGACCTGCTTGCGGGCTTTGGCGATGAGCTCCTTCTTGAGGGCCGGGATGTGCATGTCGGCCACCGAGATGGACAGGCCGGCCGTGGTGGCGAAGTGGAACCCCATGGCCTTGAGCTTGTCGAGCAGCATCGTGGTCCGGTAGTTGCCGAGCTGGCGGTAGCACTTGTCCACGAGCTTGGACAGCTCCTTCTTGCCGAGCTCGATATTGATGTACTTGAGCTCCTCAGGCACGATGGCGTTGAACATCACGCGCCCCGGGGTCGTCCAATCTTTCCAGTCCGCGACCGCCACGGCGCGCTTGCCGTCGCCCTCGTGAAGGGAGGTGATCCCCCGCACCTTGATCTTGGCGTGCAGGTCGATCTTCCGGTTCTGGTACGCGCACACGACCTCCTCCTGATCGGAGAAGACCATGCCCTCGCCGCGCTCGCCGGACTTGAACTTGGTGAGGTAGTGGATCCCGAGAACCATGTCGTGCGACGGGGCCGCGATCGGCTTGCCCGACGCGGGGGACAGGATGTTGTTCGACGCCATCATCAGCATCCTGGCCTCGAGTTGGGCCTCCTGCGAGAGGGGCACGTGCACGGCCATCTGGTCGCCGTCGAAGTCGGCGTTGAAGGCCGCGCAGGTCAGGGGGTGGAGCTGGATGGACTTGCCTTCGATGAGCACGGGCTCGAAGGCCTGGATGCCCAGGCGGTGCAGGGTCGGGGCGCGGTTGAGCATGACCGGATGCCGCCTGGTCACGTTCTCCAGGATGTCCCAGATCTGCGGGCTGGCCTTGTCGAACATCCTCTTGGCCGCCTTGAGGGTGAGCCCGTCCATCTTCATGAGCTCGCGGAGGATGAACGGCTTGAAGAGCTCCATGGCCATGTCCTTCGGGAGCCCGCACTGGTTGAGCTTGAGGTACGGGCCGACCACGATGACGGAGCGGCCGGAGTAGTCCACGCGCTTGCCCAGCAGGTTCTGGCGGAAGCGGCCCTGCTTGCCCTTGAGGATGTCGGACAGGGACTTCAGCGGCCGGTTGCCCGCGCCGATGACGACCCGGCCGCGAGCCCCGTTCTCGAAAAGGGCGTCCACGGCCTCCTGGAGCAGCCGCTTCTCGTTGAAGATCATGACCTCCGGCGCCCGGAGGGCTTCGATGTGCTTGAGCCGGTTGTTCCGGTTGATGATCCGGCGGTAGAGGTCGTTCAAGTCCGAGGTCGCGAAGCGCCCGCCCTCGAGGGGAACGAGCGGCCGCAGCTCCGGCGGGATCACGGGCAGGATCGTGGCCACCATCCACTCGGGCCGGTTGCCCGACTCCACGAACCCCTGCAGGATGCGCAGCCGGCGGATGAGCCGGGAGCGCTCGGTCTCGGAGGTCACGCCGTGGATCGTCTCCAGGAGGGTGGCCGCCTCCTCCTTGGGTTTGACCTTGGCCAGCAGGGCCTGGACCGCCCCGGCGCCGATGTCGATCTTGAGCTTGGACTTGTACTCGGCGCGGGCCTTGCGGACCTCCTCCTCCGAGACCAAGTCCTTGGCGCGGAACACGATCCGGCCGGACTGGTCCACGAGGTCCTCCAGGACCGTGTACATCGCGTAGTAGACGACGCGCTCGAGGTCCGAGGTCTTCATGTCGAGCACGATGCCCATGCGCGACGGGGTCTTCTTAAGGAACCAGATGTGGGCGACGGGGACGGCGAGCTCGATGTGGCCCATGCGCTCGCGCCTGACCTTGGCCTCGGTGACCTCGACGCCGCAGCGGTCGCACACGATGCCCTTGAACTTGATCCAGCGGTACTTGCCGCAGGCGCACTCGAAGTCGCGCACGGGGCCGAAGATGCGCTCGCAGAAGAGGCCGTCCCGCTCGGGCTTGAGGGTCCGGTAGTTGATCGTCTCGGGCTTTTTGACCTCGCCGAACGACCAGGCCAGGATCTGCTCCGGGCTGGCCAGGGAGACGCGCATGGCGTCGAAGTTGTAGAAGTCGATGTCGTCGCCCTTCTTCTTCCGCTTGCCGCCCAACGAGAGCTTCTTTTCCGCAGTCGCGATGTGTGCCATTATGCCTTCCTTGAAGCGGCTTCTTTCGGCTCCGCCTTGCCATCACCCTTGATGTTGCCCTCTTCGTCCCTCAGCTTCATCAGCTCGACATTCAGTCCCAGGGCCTGGAGCTCTCGCACCAGGACCTTGAAGGACTCGGGCACTCCCGGCTGGGCCGGGGGCTCGCCCTTGATGATGGACTCGTACATCTTCGTGCGCCCCTGCACGTCGTCGGACTTCACCGTGAGGAACTCCTGCAGGGCATAGGCCGCGCCGTAGCCCTCGATGGCCCAGACCTCCATCTCGCCGAACCGCTGTCCGCCGAACTGGGCCTTGCCTCCCAGCGGCTGGCGGGTGATGAGGCTGTACGGGCCCGTGGACCGGGCGTGGATCTTGTCCTCCACGAGGTGGATGAGCTTGAGGATGTACATGACGCCTACGGAGATCTTCTCGTCGAATGGCTCGCCCGTCCGGCCGTCGTAGAGCGTCATGCGGCAGTCGTCGCTGGGCAGGTACTTCTCCGGGGCGCCCTTGGCGCGCAGGAACTTCTTGGCCTCCCGCACCATCTCCCCGATTTGCGCCTCGGTCGCGCTGTCGAAGACCGGGTTGACCATCCGGGTGTCGAGCACGTGGGCGGCCCAGCCCGTCATCATCTCGAGGAGTTGGCCGACGTTCATGCGCGACGGCACGCCGAGCGGGGACAGGACCACGTCGATGGGGGTGCCGTCCGGCATGAACGGCATGTCCTCGGTCGGAAGGATCTTGGCGATGACGCCCTTGTTGCCATGGCGGCCGGCCACCTTGTCGCCGACCTGGAGCTTGCGGCGGGAGGCCACGTAGACCTTGACCACCTTGTTGACCGTGACCGGCAGGTCGTCGCCCCGCTTGATGGAATCCTTCTCGCGGTTGGCTTCGTCGCGGAGCTTCTTCTCCATGACCCGGTAGAAGGTCTCGAGGCGGTCCTCCTCGGAGGACCGCTTCGCGGCGGGGAGTTCCTTGATGCCCTCAAGCGAGTTCTTGCGGTGGGTCTTGAGCGCCGACAGGTCGGCATCGAGCTTGTCCTGGACGGCGTCGGTCCGCTTCTTCTCCTCGCCCTTGGCGAGCTTCTCCCGCCGGACGAAGACGCGCACGGAGATGACCTTGCCCGAGACCCCGGGGGGCACGCGGAGGCTGGCGTCCTGGACGTCCTCGGCCTTCTTGCCGAAGATGACCTTGAGCAGGCGCTCCTCCGGGGTGAGCTGCTGCTCGCCCTTGGGCGTCACCTTGCCCACGAGGATGTCGCCCTGGTGGACGTAGGTGGACGGGACCACGATGCCGTTCTCATCGAGCGCCTCGAGGGCCTCCGCGCCGACGTTGGGGATGTCGCGCGTGATCTCCTCGGCGCCCAGCTTGGTGTCCCGCGCCTCGATCTCGAACTCCGAGATGTGGATCGAGGTGAAGACGTCGTCGCGCACGAGGCGCTCGGACACAAGGATCGCGTCCTCGAAGTTGTAGCCCTCCCACGGCATGAAGGCCACCATGAGGTTGCGCCCCAGGGCCAGCTGGCCGCCGTGGGTGCCCGGGCCGTCGGCCAGGACGTCGCCGGCTTTCACCTTGTCGCCGGTCGCGGCGAGCGGCTGCTGGTCGATGCAGGTGTCCTGGTTGGACCGCCGATACTTGCGCATGGGGTAGAGATCGATCTGCGACTCCTCCTTGCCCTTGCCGTCGGCGTGCACCGCGATGAGGTCGCCGGCCGAGTAGATCACGGTCCCGGGCCGCTTGGCGCAGATGCAGGAGCCGGAGTCGCGGGCCACCGCCTCCTCGATGCCGGTGCCGACGAGCGGCGCCTCGGAGATGAGGAGCGGGACGGCTTGGCGCTGCATGTTGGAGCCCATGAGCGCGCGGTTGGCGTCGTCGTGCTCCAGGAACGGGATGAGGGCCGCGGAGACGGAGATGACCTGCATGGGCGAGATGTCCATGTAGTCGACCTTGGCCGGGTCCGTGACCGGGAAGTCGCCGCGGAACCGGCAGGACACCTGGTCGGAGGCGATCTTCTCGCCCTCGAGCGGGGTGTTGGCCTGGGCCACGATCTTGTCGCTCTCGGAGTCGGCGCTGAGGTACCGGGTCTCGCCCGTCACCTTGCCCTTGACGACCTTGCGGTAGGGCGATTCGATGAGGCCGAACTCGTTGATCCGGGCGTAGGCCGCGAGGCTCGTGATGAGGCCGATGTTCGGGCCCTCGGGGGTCTCGATGGGGCAGATGCGGCCGTAGTGGGTGTAGTGGACGTCGCGGACCTCGAAGCCGGCGCGCTTGCGGTTGAGGCCTCCGGGCCCCAGGGCCGACAGGCGGCGCTTGTGCGTGATCTCCGCCAGAGGGTTGATCTGGTCCATGAACTGCGACAGCTGGGAGCTCCCGAAGAACTTCCGAAGTATCCCCACGAGCGGCGCGGTGTTGAGCAGGCTCCTGGGGGTGAGGAGCTTCTTGTCCTGAACGCTCATCCGGTCGCGGATGACGCGGGACATCTGCGCGATGCCCACGCGGATCTGGTTCTCGAGGAGCTCGCCCACCGCGCGCACGCGGCGGTTGCCGAGGTGGTCGATGTCGTCGAGCTTCACCTCGTAGTTCTTCTCCATGAACCCGGCCACGGCCTTCTTCCAGTCGTCGACCGTGGCGCCGATCTCATGGTAGGAGAAGCGGTCCTTCTTGAGGCCCGCCTTGGCGACATCCGCGTCCTCCTCGGTCTCCTTCTCATGGAGGTCCACGACGACCATCTGGGACAGGGCCTCCGGGCTGTACTTCTTGGCGAAGCCCGTCAGGTCCGTCTTGAACTCGGCATTGTTCTCGTAGGGCTCGCTCGCGAGGGGAGCCTGGGCCGAATGGGCGTCGAAGCCCCTGAAGTGGGTCGCCCCGCAGTTGAGGGCGATGAGGTACTGCATCGTGGCGATGATGTCCTCGAGACAGAGCGTCCGCCGGGTGTAGGCGGGCAGCGAGAAGTGCTTGTGCCGCCGGTTGTCCGGCCGGACCATGACGTCCTTGCGCGCCGCCAAGCCCCACAGCAGCCGGTGGAGCTTCGCCGCCACCTTGTGGCGCCCCACCTTGCTCAGGTCGTACTTGCGAAGGCTCTTGAACAGAAGGTTGTCGAGATAGGCCTCGGCCTGGCCGGGAACGATGAACTCCTGGCCGCGGAGCTTCTTGTAGATGTCCTGCTGGGCCTCCTTGACGCTCTTGATCTTGTCCTTGCGCAGGGTCTCGACGATGGCCGGATCCTCCTTCTCGGGATCGCCCGCGAGGACCTTCACGTTCTCGATCTTCTTGTCGAGCATCCGGCGCGTGGCCTCGTGCGTGATCTTGCGGCCCGCCTCGAGCAGTATCTCGCCCGTGGCCTGGTCCACCACGTCCTCGACCGAGATGCGGTGCAGCAGCCCCACGATCGTCTCCGAGGAGACCTTGACCTCCTCGTAAGGGTAGAAGATCTTCAGGATTTCGGCGTCGGACTCGATGCCGCAGGCCCGCAGGAAGGTCGTGGCCTCGAACTTCTTCTTGCGGTCGATGCGGACGTACAAAACGTTGTTGAGGTCGAATTCGAACTCCACCCACGCCCCGCGGTAGGGGATGATGCGGGCGAAGAAGAGCTTCTTGCCGTAGGAAGATATCTTCTTCTCGTCGTCCTCCTCGAAGATAATGCCGGGGGAGCGGTGCAGCTGGCTGACGACCACCCGCTCCGCGCCGTTGATCACGAAGGACGCCGTCTCGGTCATGATCGGGATCTCGCACAGCACCACTTCCTGCTGCACGATCTCCTTGAGCTTGCCGGAGGGCTGACGGGAGGAGAGCCGCAGGATCGCCTTCAAGGGACGGCAGAAGGTCGCGTCGTGGGCCTGGGCCTCCTCGGGGGAGGCGTGGCGCGGGTCGCCGAACTCGTAGCGCACGAAATCGAGCACCATGCTGCCGTCCGCCGACTCGATGGGCAGGACGTCGAGGAAAGCAGCCTGCAGCCCCATGAGCTTGCGCTCCTCCGGGGGAACGTCGAGTTGCATGAAGTCCTTGAAGGAGTTCTTCTGCATCTCGAGAAGATCCGGAAGTCCCATCGCCTGCGGAATTTTCCCGAATTTGACCTGTTTCACTCGCTCACCTCGGACGCGTTCGACAAAGTCGAACGCAACTTATCAAAGCATCTCCACAATAAAAACTGCGCCGCCGGCCTGCACGTCTCAGCAGCGCAGTCCTTATGCACGCCTATCAACTTCCTAAGGAATATCTCAATGAAAAGATTATTCGCCCCCTCACTGCGCGCCTCCCCCCGGGGGAGGCTTGCGACACGAGGCTTGCGGCTACTTCAGCTCGACGGTGGCACCCGCCTCCACAAGCTTCTTCTTCATCTCTTCGGCCTGCGCCTTCGCGACGCCTTCCTTCACGGCCTTGGGCGCCGCCTCGACGAGATCCTTCGCTTCCTTGAGACCCAGCCCCGTGAGCTCGCGCACGACCTTGATGACGCTGATCTTCTTATCGGGCGCCGCCAAGCCGGACAGCATCACGTTGAAGTCCGTCTTCTCCTCGGCGGCAGCTGCCGCAGGGGCGCCGGCCATCGGCATCGCCATGCCGACCGCCGCCTGGGCCTTCACGCCGAACTTCTCCTCAACGGCCTTGACGAGCTCGGAGAGCTCCAGAACGCTCAAGCCCGAAATCGCCTCGACGATCTCTTCCTTGTTCAACTTCGTTGCGGTTGCCATCGTTCTCCCTTTCTGACAGCGCCCCTATCTGGGACTTATCGGGTCACCCCGGACTGCCGGCCGTCGTCTTAGGCGGCGGCCGCGCCTTTCTTTTTGTCCTCCAACGCCTTCAGCACCAGCACGAAATCCCTGATCGGGGCCTGCAGGACGCTCGCCGCCTGCGCCACCGAGCCGTACAGAGCCGACGCCAGCCGGCCCAAAACCTCGTTCTTCGAGCCGAGCGCGGCCAAAGCGACGCACTCGGGAGCCTTCATCCACTTCCGCTCCACGAAACCGGCCTTGATCTTGAGCTTCGGGAACTCTTTCCCGAAGGTCGCCAGCGTCTTGGCCGCCACGACCGGATCCTCGCCCTCGACCACGGCCATGCCGACCGGGCCCTTCAACATGCCGGCCTCGGCCGCCGCAACGCCGGCGTTGCTCAGAGCGTGGCGCACGATCGAGTTCTTGACCACTGCGTAGCGGGCGCCCGCGGCCTTGAGCCGGGTGCGCAGCGCCTGCAGGTCATGGAACTTCAGGCCCTGGTACTCCGTGAAGAACAGATGCTGGGCGGCCTTCAGCCGCTCCGACAAAGACTTGCCCTTCTCGATTTTCTGCGTCCTAGTCAGTTTCATGCCAAGAACCCCTCACTCAAATCGTACTTCCAGTCCGAAGGCGTGGTGGAACCCGCCCACAAACGACGACTCGGCGAACACGGCCTCGTGCTCGAACAACGGCACACGCAGCCCCAGGAAGGGAGTCACCACATCCTGGCTGCCGCCCGCGTGCCCGCCGTCCACGAGGTCCTTGAGGTCCGCCACGGTCCGAGACCATCGGACTCCGCCGTACGGCTCGAACCTCACGCCCCCCTTGAGCGCCACCAGGTCCAGCTTGTCCTTCTCGACCACCGTGAAAAGGTGGCTCGCCTCCACGGAGACCTGATAGGTCAGCAGGTCGAGCCTTTGGTCGATGTTGCCGCTCACATTCGGCGTCCCTCCCGGGGACTGCCGATTCAAATCCTGCCTCGCCCAGGACGCGCTCGCGTCCACCGCCAGGGCCGGCATCCCGACGCTGTCGGGGAAGATGACCGCCTTGGCACCCAGCGTGTACGAGACGCCCGGCGTGTCGCCGTTGAGCCTGTTCGTCACGGTCGTCGACGGGACCTTCAGTGCGTACTCCCCGACCCCGACCGCCGCGTAATATTGCATGGTTTCCCAGGGCTGGTAGACCACCTTGACGGTCCCGTAAGCCCCGTTGCCCTCGACATCGATATCCCCCCCTTGACCGCAGGGGAAGGAGACGTTGTTGGGGTTGGTCGGACCCACGACACATGTCCCGGCGTCGTTGAGCGAGAACTTGAGGTCCTGCCCGCTCACTCCCTGGTAGAAACCAAGGATTTTCAAAGAACCTTTAGGCATCTGGCGCGCGCTTGTCGCGAGCACCTGCGCCCCCGCCAAAGAGGGCGTCAAGCCCGCCGCCAGGCATAAAACGAAACGCCATCCGAAGGCTGCCGCCCGTACAAGACGAAGCCCTCGGATGCGCCGGCCAGCGACGGACCCGGATGGATGACGGTCGAAGAACCCCATGAAATCTAGCCCCGCATCGATATGGGATCCCGCCGTCGGTTCCAGGGTCCGGTGGGCCCGGCAACGACCTACTCTCCCGACGCCGAGTTGGGCGTCAGTACCATCGGCCCTCACAGGCTTAACTGCCGTGTTCGGAATGGGAACGGGTGTTTCCCTGTCGGAATAGTCACCGGTCCCACGAGACCCTGGAAATCAATTGGAGAACATTGAAGCGTCACTGCCGGCGCCCCTCCCAGCCCGACTCGGGCGGGGGAACGCAACGATCGAAGAATACGGTCAAGCCTCTCGGGCGATTAGTACCGCTTCGCTGCACGCCTTACGGCGCTTCCACTCGCGGCCTATCAAACCGGTAGTCTTCCGGTGCCCTTCAGGCCCGACCCCTTGCGGGGACGGACGGGAAACCTAATCTTGAGACGGGTTTCACGCTTAGATGCTTTCAGCGTTTATCCCTTCCGAACTCCGCTACCCGGCTATGCCCTTGGCAGGACAACCGGCATACAGGAGGTTCGTCCAGCCAGGTCCTCTCGTACTGTGGCCAGCTTCCCTCAGGTTTCCTAACGCGCATGGTAGATAGAGACCGTACTGTCTCACGACGTACTGAACCCAGCTCACGTACCACTTTAATGGGCGAACAGCCCAACCCTTCCCACCTGCTCCAGCGGGAGGATGTGATGAGCCGACATCGAGG
>JACRNU010000008.1 GCA_016234805.1 Elusimicrobiota bacterium | reverse complement strand
AGCACCCTCATCGCTGGCTTCGGATGCGCGGCCGCGGCCATCTCGGCCTGGGTCTCCAACACGGCGACTACGGCCATGCTCCTGCCCGTGGCCCTGGGCATGCTTTCCGCGCTCCCCGAGTCCTCAAGGGACCCCAAGCTGGAGACCCGGCTCCTTCTCATGCTGGCTTTCGCGGCCTCGGTCGGGGGCATGGCCACGCCCGTGGGCACCCCGCCCAACCTCATCGGCATGGGCATGCTCGAGCGCCTGGCCGGGACGAAACTGAGCTTCCTCGATTGGATGAGGATGGGCGTGCCGCTGTCCCTGGCGTCCCTGGGATTCACCGCGTTCCTGCTGTGCCGCGGCATCGAGACTCCCGCGGGCTGGAGCCGGCTCAGGGAGTACCTGTCCTAGGAGGGCCTCAAGCTCAAGCCCTGGACCAGGGGCGAGAAGAACACGCTCTTCACCCTGTCCTGCGCCGTGTGCCTCTGGCTCTTCGCCGGGGACGCCGTGCCCGAGGGCGTCTCGGCCCTCCTGGCCTCGAGCCTCCTCTTCCTCCTGCCCGATGAAGGAGGCAAGCCGACCCTCACCTGGGAGGCGGCCTGCCGCATCGATTGGGGAGTGCTCCTCCTGTTCGGCGGAGGCATGAGCCTGGGAGGGCTCCTCTTCGACACCGGGCTGGCCGACAGCCTGGGCAAAGGACTCGTCAGCCTGCTCGGCGTGAAGACCGCGTTCGGGACCGCGGGGGTCTACGGAGCCCTCGCCCTGGTCACCAGCGAGCTCTCCTCCAACACCGCCTCGGCCAATGTCGCGGTGCCCACGGCCCTGGCCCTTTCCAAGGCCGTGGGCGTCCACCCGGTCTACCCGGCCCTGGCAGCCACGCTGGCCTCGAGCTTCGGGTTCCTCCTGCCTGTCTCCACCCCGCCGAACGCCCTCGTCTATGGGACAGGCCGGGTGCGCTTGAAGGACATGATGCGCTTGGGCCTGGCGCTGGACGTGTTCGGCTTCTTCCTGATCTGGCTCGGCCTGAGCCTCTTCAGGTTCTGAGCGCGGTCCTCAGGAGTTCAGAGGACCGCAAAGAGACCCGGATTACCGGGGGTCCCCCTGCCACTGGGGGACCTGGTCGTTGTTGAATTCGCGCCGCGCGATGCGGCTGACCAGGGGGGCCGCGTAATCGAAGACACCCCTCAAGCCTGCGCCGCCGTCGCCCCGGCCTTCCTTGATCCCCTTGAGCAGGAAATAGGTGAAGAGGCCGTGGCCCTTCTCATCGTACGCGTAGGTGATCTGGTCCCCGGCCGAGGCGGTCAGGACCGCCATGTTCGTTGGGACGACGCCGTTCGACAGGCTCATGACGAGCGGCCTGGCCCCCTTGGCGAGCAAAGAGCGGCCTCCCGCCCCGGAGAAGCAGGAGTCCATGACCACCGTGGTCCTCTTCGCGGGCAGGCCCGCCAGCGCGGCGTACATCTTCTTGAGGGGGTACGCTGTCTCGGGCAGATAGGTGGGATCGCCGTCAAAGGGGACTAAATATGCGTCTCCGGTGGTCGGATTGGGGGCGCCGTGGCCGGAATAATACACGAAGACCTCGTCGCCCTTTTCGACGCGGTTGGGGAGCCATTGCTCGAAATACTTCTCGAAGTCGCTCTTCTGGGCCTGGTCGTCGATGAGCACGGCCACGTTCTCAGTCTGGTAGCCCAGGACCTGGATCAGATACCTGGAAACGAGCTGGGCGTCGCTGTCAGCGAAGTCGGCTTCTGGAAGCTTCTGGCGATACCTGCGGACGCCGATGACCACGGCGTGGGCGTTGGGCTTGGCCGCGGCCCCGCGACTGGGCAGGTCGTCGATGTCCGAGTGCACGACGCGTTCGGGCGCTTCCTTGGCCGGCGCGGCGGGCCTACCCGGCTCGGCTCGCAGCGCGGGGCGAGGACTTGAGGTGGGGGAGATCAGCGCAACCACCATGTCCTGCTCGAGGATGCTCCCGAGCTTCCCTAACGCATCCGCCAGCGCCTCGTTCAGGCTGGTCGTATACATGCTGGAAGGCGAATATGCGTTGGGGGCGTTTTCGTTGTCTCCCCTGCCGGACAAATCGCCCGTCCACAACTGACGACCATCCTTTCCGGTCAGTGACAATGTCATCGCCAGAGTCGTGCGAAGGAACCACCGGTCTTTGGCTGCACGTTTGTCGCCGGAAATCTCCATCTTCTTCGTGTTCACCGAGACGGTCAAGATCGCATCGGCAGGGGCGGGGTCCGAAGGGGTCTCGAAGCCCAACCGCTGCAGTTCCGTCGTCAGGGCCTCGCGCAGGCCGGCGTCGAAAGGCGTCGTCAATCGCCCTGTGTGGAAAGAGGCTATCGGTGTCTTAAAGGGGATCTTGTCTTCTATCGCGGACAGGAAGATTTTCGGGGGCTTTTCGTCGGAGATGATGCGCCGGGCCTGAGATGCGGGCTGGTATCGCATCGTCACCGGTGCTACGGCGCATCCCGCAAAGACGAGGAGCGAAGCGACCGACACAAGCATCCTTCCGACGCCGGTCATCTTCACGGATTGGCCCCCCGCCACTGGGGGACTTGGTCCGCGTTGTAGTCCCTCCGGGCAGTCTTGCTCACCTGGTCCGCAGCGTAATCGAACACGCTTCTCAGATTCACGTTGCCGTTCACGGACTTCTCTTTGACGCCCTTCAGGAAGAAGTAGGTGAAAAGCCCGTGCCCTTTCTCCTCGTAGTCCCGGATGGCCTGGTCCGCGGCCGAGGCGGAGAGGATGGCCATCTTGGAGGGGATGTCCTCTTCGGATGCCGTCACGACGAGCGGTTTGGCCCCCTTCGCCAGCACGGAACGCTCTCCCGCCCCTGAGAACCCCGCGTCCAGGACCACAGTGATCTTCCGGGCGGGAAGCCTGGCCAGGGCGGCGTAGAGGCGCGCCGCCGGGTAGCCCGTCTGCTTCAGGTAGGTGGGATCGCCGTCGTAAGGGACCATATTGGCTTCTCCGGTCGTGGGATTGGGCGCGCCATGGCCCGCGTAGAAGACGAAGACCTCGTCGTTGTCCTCGACGCGGTTGGGAAGCCAGCGGTCGAAGTATTTCTCGAGGTCGCTCTTGCTGGCATGCTCGTTGATCAAGGTGGCGACGTTCTCGTCCTGATAGCCCAGGACCTGGGTCAGATACCTGGAAACCAATCGGGCGTCGCTGTCCGCGAAACCCGCCGCTGGAAGCTTCTGCCGATACCCGCTGATCCCGATGACGACCGCATGGGCATTGGGGCGCGTGAGCCCTCGGTTGGCGGGCAGGTCATCGATGTCCGAGATCCGCTCTTGAACGCTCTGTTGGGGAGGGTTGCCCGGGTCCGGCGCGGGGCGCGGCGTCGCGGCGCCGGCAAGGATCAACGAGGCCACGTTGTCCGATTCGAAGAGGGACCCCACCTGCGTCATCGCGTCGGCCAAGGCGTTGCTCATGACGGAGTCGAGCGACCCTTCTCCGGGGCTCTGTCCACGGATGCGTTTCGACCACAATGGGAGGCCGTCCCGGCTCTTCAGGGTCAAGGACAGAGAGAGGCTCCCGCCGCCTTCCATGCGCGCTTCCGTCGCCCTGACACTGAGGGTCGCGTCAGCCTGCTCCGGGGTCGCGACGATCGGGACGTCGAGGCGGCCCAATTCCAGAGTCAAGGCTTTCTGGAGAGTCTCGACCATCGGGGGTGAGAGTGGAAGGAGCAGACGTGCCCCGCCGGCGGCGAAGGAGTATACATCGACGCCACCGGTCTGGTCTTCGATCTTGGCCAGCGATATCGTGGGCTTCCTTTCGAGTCTCAGGGGACGGGGATCCGTCATGGGCTGATAGCTCATGCGAACCACCGGGGCGGGGGGGGTGGCGCATCCCTGCGTAAGGAGTGCCAGCGCTGTCAGGCACGCGAGGAAGCTCGAGCGCATGGCTTATTGTAGCAAACCCACGAACCCGCCTTTTTCGGCCCGCGAACGCCCAGCCATTGTCTACGGGACAGGCCGGGTGCGCTTGAAGGACATGATGCGCTTGGGCCTGGCGCTGGACGCGTTCGGCTTCTTCCTGGTCTGGCTCGGCCTGAGCCTCTTCAGGTTCTGAGTCCGGGCCGGAGGAGGAGGGGTCAGCCCTTGACGCAGAGCACCTGCTTGAGCGTGGCGCAGACCTCGATGAGGTCCGACTGGTTGGCGATGACCTCGTCGATGGGCTTGTAGGCCCCGGGGATCTCGTCGAGCACTCCCGCGTCCTTGCGGCACTCGACGCCCCGGGTGGCCTCCTTGAGGTCGTGGACCGTGAAGCGCCTCTTGGCCTCGTGGCGCGACATCCGGCGGCCCGCTCCGTGGCTGCACGAATCGAAGGCGTCGACGCAGCCCTTCCCGCGCACGATGAAGGACTTGGTCCCCATGGAGCCGGGGATGATGCCCATCTCGCCCGCGCCGGCCCGCACCGCGCCCTTGCGGGTCACGATGACGTCCTGGCCGAAATGCCGCTCGGCAGCGGCGTAGTTGTGGTGGCAGTCGATCTCGGCCTCCGGCGTCAGGCGGCGGCCCGCGTTGAGGTGGCTGGAGAGCTCCTTGAGCACCAGGTCGAGCATGACGCGGCGGTTCTCCAGGGCGTACTCCTGAGCCCACAGGAGGTCGCGCATGTAGGCGTCGAAGTCGGCCGTTCCGGACTCGAGATGGGAGAGGGCCGGGTCCGGCGGATGCCCGCCCTGGCGCCGGACGGAGGCCTTCGCCGAGTCGATGTGCAGTTCCGCGAGACGATTGCCCACGTGGCGCGAGCCCGAATGGAGCAGGACCCAGACCCGTTCGTCGGCATCGAGACAGAGCTCGATGAAGTGGTTCCCCCCGCCCAGGGTTCCGAGCTGGCAAAGGGCCTTGTCGCGAAGGCCCTGGACCCTTGGGTGCAGGTCCTTGAAGCGGCTCCAGCCCGCCCAGGAGCGGGCTGCGGGCACGGGGTGCCGGTGGCTGTCGAAGCCGGTCGGGACAGCCCCCTCGATGGCGCGCCTGAGCCCGGACAGGCGGCCTTCGAGGACGCCCGCTTCGAGAGGAAGCTTCAGGGCCGCCATGCCGCACCCGATGTCCACCCCGACCGCGGCCGGGATGACCGCGCCACGGGTCGCCACCACGGTCCCGATGGTGGCTCCGATGCCGGCGTGGACGTCGGCCATGGCCGCCACGTGGTGGAAGACGAAAGGCAGGGAGGCGACGTTCTTGAGCTGGCGGAGGGACTCGGGGTCGGCGTCGTCGGTCCAGATGAGGACCGGCACCCGTGTGTCCAGGGTCCGTTGGACCGGCATTATCGCTTCTGTGGCCCTGAAGGGGGCGGGAAGCCTGTCGGGGAATCCTTCGGCTGGGCGTCGAGCTCGCCGGCCTCGATCTTGGCGGCGCGGCGACGGCGCCAAACATAGAAACCCCCGCCGAGGACCGCCGCGGCAAGCCCGCCCAGGATGCCCATCATCCGGTTGCGGCTCCTGCGCGCTTCGGCCGCGATCCTGGAGACCGCGTCGTCCCGCAAGGCCTTGGCCTGAAGGGTGTCCATCTGGGCCAGGGCGGCCTCGGCCGCGGCCCGGGCCTCCTCGAGGCGGCCTTCGGCGAGGCGCGCGTTGGCCGTATCCAGGGCCTTCCCGTAGGCCTCGAGCTTATCCATGAGGACGCGGATATCGCCGCGGCGGTCCATGCCGCGGTTGTTGAGCAAGGACTCGGTCAGGCCCGCGACGAGAGCGGCCTTCGCGTCGGCCAGCTGCCCCTGCGCCAAAAGGCTCCGGCCGAGGTAGAAATTCCAGGCCGCGGCCCGCGACATGGCGGCCGCTTTCCGCAGGGTCTCCACCGCCTTGGCGTGGTCGCCGAGGTCGCCGTACACGGAGCCCAGCCAGTTGAGGAAGTCCACATTGGCCGGGCGGCAGGCCACGGCCTCCTCGAAAGCCTGGAGGGCCTCGGCGGACTTGCCTCCATCGAGGAACGCGCGCCCGGCCGCGAATTTCTCCGCGCAGGCCAACTCCCCCTGCACGTCCCAGGACTTGATGACCCGGTCTTCCCCGGCCGACAGGAGGACCTTGCCGTCCGGGGAGAAGGCGACCGCCGTCACCATGCCCCTGTGCCCGCGCAAAGTCGAGACGGGCTTCATCGCCAGGACGTCCCACAGCCTGACGGTCTCATCGTCCCCGCCCGTGGCAGCGAGCCTGCCGTCCGCGGAGATGACCATCGCGTTGATCCGGGACCCTCCGCCCTTGGTGGTCGCGCGGTCCTTGCCCTGCCCAAGGTCCCACCTCACGAGGTCTCCATTGGCGCAGGCCGACAGCGCTAGACGGCCGTCCGGGAAGGGCTTGGTGAGGCCGCAGCCGTCGAACTTGAAGACATCGCATGCCGGGGCCATCTCGTTCTCTTTCTTGCTGAGCGCGCAGACCCGCACCGTCCCGTCCTCGCTGCCGAACACGATGGACTTGCCGTCAGCCAGGAACTCCGCGGACAGGACCGCGGCGTCCTCGCGCTTCTTCCATTGCGCGGCCATGCCGCCCTTCGCCAGGCTCCAGATCTTGCGGGTCGCGTCCTTCCCCCCGGAAGTGAGGAGCCGGCCGTTGGACGAGACGGAAAGCGCCAAGATGGGCGCGGTGTGCGCCGGCCATGCGTGGGTCCGGGCGCCATCGACCCCCCAGACGCCGATCTCCCCTTGTCCCACGCTGAGGAAGAACTTCTTGCCGTCGCGCGAGAACGCGATGGCCGTGACGGGCCCCTCGCCCGCCGGCCAGGCCCCGACGGCCACCCCCTTCACCGCGTCCCAGAGCCGCATCTCCCCGTTGGCGTCGCCCGACGCCGCGAGGGCGCCGTCCGGGGAGACCGCGATGCAGAGCACGGCCGCTCCGTGCCCCGCCCAGGTCGCGGTCTCCTGGGAGGAAGCCCTGACCGGCGCCAGCAGAGCGAGCGCCGGCAGCACGAGCGCCCCGGCCTTGACCGCGCCCCTCATCATGCCCGCTCTCCCCTGCTCTTGCCGAAGATCATCCTGCCGGCCGAGGTCTGAAGGATGGACGTCACGCCCACCTCCAGCCTCTTGCCGATGTGCTTCCTGCCCTCCTCGACCACGACCATGGTCCCGTCGTCGAGGTAGCCGATGCCCTGCTCCTTCTCCTTGCCTTCCTTCATGATGAAGACAGACATGGACTCGCCGGGAAGGACCACGGGCTTGAGCGACAGGGCGAGGTCGTTGACGTTGAGGCAGATGACGCTCTCGAGGGCGGCGATCTTGTTCAAGTTGAAGTCCGTGGTGAGGACCCGGCCGCCGAGGTCCTTGGCGAGCCGCACGACCCGGCCGTCCACGTCGGGGATTCCGGGGTACTCCTTGTCCATGACGCGGACCGGGATCTCCGGATTCTCCTGCAGCCGAGCCAGGATGTCGAGCCCCCGCCGGCCCCGGGCGCGCTTGAGCGTGTCCGGACTGTCGGCGAGCCCCTGGAGCTCAACCAGGACGAAGCGCGGCACGACCAGCGTGCCGGTGAGGAACTTCGTTTCGCAGATGTCCATGATCCTGCCGTCGATGATCGCGCTGCTGTCGACCACCTTCAGCTCGGCTCCCCGGCGCCGGCTCAATTTCAAGACGTCCTTGTCGAGCTCGTCGAGCTCGGGGAACTTCCTGATGGTGACGATCATCCCCAGGACCCCGAAGGCGAAGTATCGGAGGACGGCGTAGGACTCCCAATACCTCGAGATCGCGTGGATGTTCATCTGGATCACGAGGTAGTCGATGACCTGGGACAGCAGGATGCCAGCGGCTCCGCCGAGCATCCCGGACACCGCGGTCAGGAGGTTCACCTGCTCGACGAGGAACTCCACGCCCACGATCATGATCCCGATGAGGACCCCCAGGACGATGCCCTTGGGGGTCGGATTGATCTGAAGATACACCAGCGCCGGACAGACGATGAGGACCAACAACCTGAATATCCAGATTCCCATGTGTCCCGCCGGAAAGCTCCGCTTTCCGGTGGCTCCTTTCTCAGCTGATTTTACGCATTATGTCCGTCTATGGTTCCCGTATCCACGACCTTATGCCCATCTATGTTTTCCGCGGCTTCCTGAAGAGTCGCAACAGGGACCACCGTCAGTCCTGCCTGCCGGCCCGCAGCCGCCTTTCCCCCGGATGCGGGGGTCACGGCCCTCTTGAAGCCCGCCTTGGCCGCCTCCTTGAGCCGGCCCTCGAGGTTCGGCACCCGGCCGACCCGGCCGAGGAGCCCGACTTCGCCGATGTAGACCGTGTCCGCGGGCATGGCAACGTCGCGCGCGGAGCTCAAAACCGCCATGCAGGCAGCCAGGTCCATGGCGGGGTCGCCTGTCTTGAGGCCGCCCGCGAGGCTCACGAACACGTCCTTGTCCTCGAGCCTCAGCCGCAGGTGCTTCTCCATGGCCGCGAGCAGCATGAGGGTCCGGTTGTACTCGAGCCCGGTGGCGGTCCTGCGCGGCAAAGGGTAGCGGGTCGTCACGACCAGGGCCTGGGCCTCGGCGAGGATGGGCCTGGAGCCCTCCATGGCCACCGAGACCGTGCGGCCGCAGGTCCCGGGCCCGGCGGAGTCCACGAAGAGGGAGGCCGCGTCCTTGACCTCTTCCAGGCCTCCGGCGGCCATCTCGAAGAGCCCGATCTCGTCCGTTGGGCCGAACCGGTTCTTGCGGGCGCGCAGGACGCGCAGGAGGTCGTGGCGCTCGGTGTCGAAATAGAGGACCGTGTCCACCAGGTGCTCGAGGAGCTTGGGGCCGGCCAGGGCGCCTTCCTTGGTCACGTGCCCGAGTAGGAAGACCACGGTATCCTTGCCCTTGGCCGTGCGCAAGAGTTCCGCAGCGCACTCCCGGACCTGGGACACCGACCCCGGGGTGCCGGGCCAGTCCGGATGGTGGACGGTCTGCACGGAATCGAGCACGACCAGCCCGGGCTTGAGCTCGTCCATGGCGGCCAGGATTTTGGAAAGGTCCGTCTCGGAGAGCAAGGTGATGGCGCCGCCCTTGATCCCGAGGCGCCGGGCCCGGTCAGCGACCTGCTTGAGGGACTCCTCCCCGGACACATAGAGGACGCTCAACGCGGGTGAGAGACGCGCCGCGGCCTGGAGCATCAGGGTGGATTTGCCGATGCCCGGAGGCCCGGCCAGGAGCACGACCTGCCCGGGAACCACTCCGCCGCCCAGAAGGCGGTCGAACTCCGCTATCCCCGTGGCGGACCGCGCAGCAACAGGCCCTTCCCCGGCCAGGTCGGAGAGCTTCGTGGGCGCGGAGGAGAAATCAGCCAGGCCCCGGGAGACCTTGGTCTTGGACTCCTCAGCCACGACCTCCTCCTCCATCGAGTTCCAGGCCTGGCAGTCCGGGCACTGGCCGAGGGGCTTGGGAGCCGCGTAGCCGCACTCCGCGCAGCGGTACTGGGCCCGCAGGCGGGGAGTCCCCTGTTTTTTCATATATTCTGGAAATGATTATACCACTATACGAGCGACCCCTCGAATAAGTTCCATGGGAACTTTTCATCGCCTCGGTCGTATATAGAGTGAATGCCTTCGCCATCCGGTCCGCCGCTGTCCCTGGAAGAAGCCCTGCGCCGCGGCTGGGGCCATGCCGCCTTTCGTCCTCTGCAGCGAGAAGCCGTGCAGGCGGCGCTCTCCGGGCGCGACTGCCTCGTCGTGCTTCCCACGGGCGGCGGCAAGAGCCTCTGCTATCAGTTCCCGGCCGCGATGGGAAGAGGGCTCGTCCTGGTCGTCTCGCCGCTCATCGCCCTCATGGATGACCAGGTGGACTCCGCGCGCCGGTTGGGGCTGGCCGCCGACGCTCTTCACTCCGAAATGGAGAACGGTCGCCGAGGCGAAGCCTGGCGGCGCCTGACGGCGGGAAGGACCCAACTGCTCTTCCTCAGCCCCGAGCGCCTCTTGGCCGGCGGCTTGCCGGTCGCCGCCCGCGCGCGCCTGGTTCTCGCGGCGGTAGATGAAGCCCACTGCATATCGCATTGGGGCCACGAGTTCCGGCCCGAGTACCGCCGCCTGGCCGCGGTCCTCGAACGCTTCCCCCATGCGTCGCGCATGGCCTTGACCGCGACCGCCACCCCCTCGGTGCAGGACGATATCTGCGCCCAGCTCTGCCTTCGCGCCCCGGCGCGCTTGATCGGCCATCCCGACCGCCCGAATCTGGTCTATCGCGCATGCCCCCGCCGCGAGCAGTCGGCTCAGGTGCTGGAGGTCGTGCGGCGCCATCCCGGCGAGGGCGGCATCGTCTACGCCCGGACGCGCAAGGATGTGGAGCGCTTGGCGGAGGGGCTTGATGGCGCGGGGGTCTCCTGCGCGGCCTACCACGCGGGCTTGCCCGCGGACCGCAGACGGCGCGTCCATGAGGACTTCGTCAGCCGCCGACTCGACATCGTGGCGGCGACGGTGGCTTTCGGCATGGGCATCGACCGTCCGGATGTGCGCTTCGTGGTCCATGCCGATACGCCGGCCTCGTTGGACCATTACCAGCAGGAGTCGGGCCGCGCGGGCCACGATGGTCTGGCGGCAGAGTGCGTCTTGCTGTTCGCGGTGTCGGATCTGGTCCGCCTGCGGAGGCTTGCGCGCGCAGACGAAGGATTTTCCGAGGCGCGCCGGCGAGTGGTGCTGCGTCAGCTGGGGGAGATGGGGCGCTATGGGGCGGCGATGGCGTGCCGTCATCGGCTTCTGGCCGGACATTTTGGGGCGCCGTACGGGCGTCCGGAAGGGTGCGGGGCGTGCGACTATTGCCTGGGGAAGAAGGGGTCTGTCGCGGCTTGGACGCGGTCCTGGGCGGAGCGGTTCGTTATTCGGCTCTTCATGCTATGATTTCAGCGTGAGCGGGGCCATGAACGGCGTCTCGCCGTATGCCGTCAGCCGAGTCTTCGCGCAGGCCGCGCTCACGGCGTTCTCCGCCGGGCTGTTGGTGAGCCTGCCCTCGCTCGGCAGCCGGTTCCGCGGCATCAGGCGCTCCACCTGGATCCTCCTGCTGGCAGGGGTGCTCGCGTCCCTGTTCCTGCTCAAGCCCATGGTGGCCCACAACGTCTGGTACAGCAACAACCACGGGATCAGGGTCATCTCGGATCTGCGCGACAACGCGGCCATGCCGAACCTGAGCGAGACCCACGGCCACGTCTACTACGAGCTGATGAAGTGTCTGGGGGCCCTTTCATGGGGCAAGCTTTCAGTCTTCAGCGCCGACTTCCTTGTCTCGACCGCGACCGGGATCGTGGTCTTCCTTCTCGCCTGGGTCCTCTTCGAGAGCGAACTGGCGGCAGGACTGAGCTGGTTCCTGCTCACCGTGGCCCCCCTGCCCCTGCGCCTGTCTGCCAGCGAGGTGCATTTCGTCCTGGCCAGGTTCTTCCTGGCAACAGAACTCCTGTTCCTGGTCCTCTACCTCAAGGATGGCGGGCGCAGGCATCTGCTCCTTTGGCTGGGGTCCCTGTTCCTCCTCATGCAGACGCGGGCTGAATGGCTGATGCTGGGGCCCGCGAGCGCGGCGTTTTCCATCCTCGCGCTCCAGTGGGGCAGCAGCAAGCGCCGGCCCTGGGACCGGCAAGCGGTCTGGTGCCTGGCTGCGGCCGGGGCCCTGACCCTGCCGTGGCTGGCTCATCTGCGGTCGTCTGCAGACTCGAGGTTTACGACCGCCTTGAGCCTCCACGCGCTCTGGCCCTTCCCCCATCCCTTCGACTACGCCCGCGTCCCGGACGCCTTCTTCAACTCCTCCTACACTCCCCTCATCTACCCGGCCCTCCTCCTGGCAGGCATCGCGGCCGCGGCACACGGACGCGGACGGCCGTGCGTCCTGCTCCTGGCCAACGCCGTCCTGATCGGCTGGTTCTACGCCGGGTACCACGAGAACCGCTCCACCTACACGCGCGTGAGCCTCATGACAGGCTTCCTGTATATCGCCGTGGCAGGCTGCGGCCTGGCAGAGGTGTTCGCGAGGCTCCGGAAGAGCCGGTGGGGACTGGCCGCGTGCGCCGTGGGGTTGGCCTCGCTTTTCGTCGTCTCCTACCGCCCGTACACGGGGCTGCTCAAGCGGCTCTTTCCGGGCCAAGTCGAGTACCTGGTGCTGGAGAAGGCTTACGCCTCCATCCCACCGGGGAGCACGGTGGTGTGCCTGACGAACGAGGACGCTCCGGACGACATGGCCGCGGAGACCCACCATCTGGAGCGCGACTACCTGGCGCGGTTCCTGTCCAAGACGGACGGCTCCAGACGGGTGATCGGGATCAGGCGCTTCCTGGAGGAAGCTCCCGGGACCCGGGGATCGGGACCGCCAGCCAGGCTGTTCTACTACCAGGCCGTGCCGTGCCACCGCCAGGCGCCTCGCCGGCACGCGCCGCACATCCCTCCTCCGGAGGACTATCTGGACCCCTTCTGCCGCCTCATGAACGAAAAGTTCGACCTCAGGACCGTGGTGGAGGAGCGCGTCAGCCCGGAGCCGGACGACCTGGGATTCCAATGGGAGGCGGCGGCGTCAGCCGGCAGGGCCATCGGCCTCTACGAGATCAGGGGGCCTGCTACTTCTTCGACCGGCCCTTGGTCCCGGCCGCGCCGAAACTGACCACGCCGAAGAGGTAGGCGAGGTCCTTGTCCTCGAACATGACGTTGGCCCAGGTCTGGTAGCGCTTGACCTCGGCGAGGTCCTCGGCCCGGACGCCGATGCCGAAGAACCGGTGGATCCTCGCCAGCAGGCCCACGTCGTAGACCGGGTGGTTGAACCGACGGCTCTCGGACACGCGGTCGCGGCTGAAGTCGTAGGCCTGGGCTGTCAGGCTGAACTTCTGCCCGATGGGGTGCTTGTAGAACGGGGTGACCGTGACCCTGCCGCCCCCGCCGGAGCGCAGGACCCCGACCCCGAAGTCGAAGGGCCCCTTCTCCCAGCCGAGCAGGGCGTCGATGGTGTTGAGCTTGGCGTAGTCCTTGTTGCTGGGCCGGGCGTCGTTCTCGTTGCCGATGTTGGCCCCGCCGACGTAGTAGTAGCGCCCATCGCGCGGGGAGATCTTGAGGCCCACGTCGAGCCGGGCGGCGCGCGCCACGTGCTCGTAGCGCCAGTCCAGGTTCCAGTGGATCTTGAACTGGGTCATCCGGCCGAGCATGTCCTTGGCCGTGCCGGCGGCCTCCTTGATGCTCGACACGGTCTCCTTGACGTCGTCCTTGATCTTCGGGTCGTTCATCAGGGCGCCCACCGCGCCCTTGTCCGTGGAGAGGCTGGCCATGACCTGGTTGCTCTTGGCCAGCAGTTCGTCGAGCTTCCCGGTGATGGCGTCGGTCCTGGAGAGGGCCTTGGACAGGTTGGGCCGGGTCGTCTCGACGAGGTCGTTGAGGTTGGCCGTGAGATCGCGCATGTTCGCGACCGTGTCGTTGAGGTTGCGGGCGAGCGTGCCCGGCTTGGGGTCGGTGGAATTGAAGGATTGCAGGAGCTTCTCGACGCTGGTCAGGGCATTGTTCATGGCCTTGTCGAGGGGCACGAAGTCCACCCCCCCGAGGGTCGAGCCCGCGGGGATGATGCCGGCCTCCGGGTGCCCTTGCGTGATCTCCAGGTACTTGGACCCGATGATGCCGGTGATGCCGACCGTGACGGCCGCGTCCTTGTAGATCTCGACCCCCTCCCGGATGGCCGCGATCACCTTCACCTTGTTGCCCTCGAGGAGGATCTGCTTGACCTGGCCGACCTCGACCCCGGAGAGCTTGACCGGGACGTTCTGCGAGAGGCCCGCCACGTCCGTGAAATAGACGTTGAGGGGGTACCGCTTCTCGAAGGTGAAGTCCCCGAGCAGGAAGATGGCGGTGGCCAGCAGGACCATCCCGAGCAGGACGAAGGAACCGACTTTCGCTTCAGTGGTCATATGCCACTTGCCTCCCCCGCGGGGAGGCAAGTAGTTGTGGGGGCAAGTTTCCGTTTCATCAAACTCTTCCTACTTTTGCTCATCCTCAGGAGGCTCATACTCTTTGAGCCTCATCTTGATCGGCCCTTCGCTCAGGCCGTCCACGAACTGACGGACATGGGCGTTGGTGCTGATCTTCATGACGTCCGGGTGCGCCACCTGCAGCACCTTCCCCTCGTGCAGCATCGCCATGCGGCTGGCGATCTTGTAGGCCGACCTCATGTCGTGGGTGACCACGATCGACGTGACCTTGAGCTTCCTCTGGAGGTCGATGATCAGGTCGTTGATCACGTCCGACATGATGGGGTCGAGCCCCGTCGTCGGCTCATCATACAAAATATAGGAGGGGTCGGCGGCGATGGCCCGGGCCAGGGCCACGCGCTTCTTCATGCCGCCCGAGAGCTCCGAGGGCCGCATGTCCTCGATGTCCTTGAGGCCCACGAGGGCCAGCTTGTCGCCGGCGATTCCGCGGTAGCGCGACCGGGGGGTGTCGGTGAGGTACTTGAGCCCGAAGGTGACGTTCTCCCAGACCGGCAGGGAGTCGAAGAGGGCCGCCTCCTGGAAGAGATAGCCGAAGCGGCGCCGGTACTGGGCGATCTCCGCCTCGGTCTTCAGGAGCGTGATGTCCATCCCGTCCACGGTGATGGAGCCCTCGTCGGGCCGCTGGAGGCCGATGACGCACTTGAGGAAGGTGCTCTTGCCGCAGCCCGAGCCTCCGATGATGGCGAGGGTCTCGCCCTCCTCGACGATGATGTCGACCCCCCGCAGGACAGGCCTGCCGCGGAACCCCTTCCTCACGCCCACGGCGTCGATCATGTGATTCCGAAAGCGACCAGTAAGGCTGTCACGAAATAGTCCAATACCAGCACCGCGGTCATGCTCATGACCACGGCCGCGGTCGTGGACTTGCCCACGCCCTCGGCGCCGCCGGTGGTCGTGAGCCCCTTGAAACAGCAGATGAAGGAGATGGCGAAGGCGAACACGAAGGACTTGAGGAACCCGTGCATGAAATTGTCGACGTCCATGTAATCGAAGATGTCGTGCCAGTAGGTGTTGGTCGGGATGCCGAGCTTGAAGTAGGCGATGGCCCAGCCTCCGAAGATCCCGGTGAAGTCCGCCATGATCTTCAGGATGGGCAGCATCACCAGGAACGCCAGGACCCTCGGGATCACGAGATACCGCACCGGGTCCGTCCCGAGCGTGTAGAGGGCGTCGATCTGGTCCGTGACCTTCATGGTGCCGAGTTCCGCCGCGATGGCGGCGCCGGCCCGGCCGGAGACCACGAGCGCGCTCATGACGGGCGCCAGCTCCATCACCATGGAGAACCCGACCACCGTGCCGACGAAGAAGGGCTCGTTGAGCAGAGCGTTGGAGGAGGCCCCGGTCTGGAGCGCGAGCACCATGCCGGTGAAGAGGGTCGTCATGCAGACCACCGGGAAGGACTGCACCCCGATGCGCAGCATCTGGAGGAGGACCTGCCGCCACTCGACCCGCGAGCGCAGGAGCCAGGACAACGCGGACTTGACCATCAGGGCGAACTGCCCCGCGGACTCGCAGGTCTCGAGCAGCCAGCCGCCCCACGAGCCCATCACTCCCTGGATCATGACAGCGCCGTCCTGGGCACCCTGGCCGAGATGCCGCAGGCGACCTCGTAGGGGATGGCGCCGAGCTTGCGGGCCACGTCCCGCGCGGAGATCTCCTCAGCGCCGGAACGGCCGATGAGCACGACCTCGTCGCCGACCCGGCAGCCCCTGGCCCGGGTGACGTCGAGCATGGTCATGTCCATGGAGACCACGCCGGCCACGGGGCACCGGGTCCCGGCCACCAGGGCCTCGCCCTTGTTGGAGAGGCCCCGGGAGAACCCGTCCGCGTAACCGATGGGGACCGTGGCCACGCGGGTCCGGCGCCTGGCCCGATAGGCGGCGCCGTAGCCGATGGGCGTGCCTGGCTTCACGGTCTTAATAAACACGATTTTCGTCTTCAATGTCAAAACCGGCTGGAACCCGTCCATGAGGCCGTAGGCGGCCAGGCCCGGCCGGACCATGTCGAGCCGGGTGGAAGGATGACCCAGGGCCGCGGCCGAGTTCGCGGCGTGGCGCAAGCCCGTCTTCCACCCCCTGGCCGCGGCCGCGGCCAGGACAGCCTTGAAGCGGTCCAGCTGCAGCAGGGTGAACTGCCGGTTCGTCTCAGCGCAGGAGAAATGGGTGTAGATGCCTCCCACCGAGACCTCCGGGCGCGAGGAGAGGAATTCCAGGGCTCCCAGGGCCGCTCCGGGAGACATGCCGATGCGGCCCATGCCGGTCTCGACCTTGAGATGGCAGGAGATCCTCCGGCCCATGCGTCGCATCATGCCTGCCAGGCGGCGGGCGGACTCCAGGCTCGCCACGGTGGGGACGAGATTGTAGAAAGCGGCGGCGCGGAAGCTCTCGAACGGGTAGAGGCTCCCGAGGACCAGGATGGGCAGGCGGATGCCGTTGTCCCGCAGGAGGGAGCCCTCCTCCACGGAGGAGACGCCCAGCCAATCCGCGGCCCCGGACTTCTGGGCCAGGCGGGAGCAGGCCAGGGCGCCATGGCCGTAGGCGTCGCCCTTGACCACGAACATCAGCTTCGTGCGCGAAGCCAGGCGGGAACGGAGGCGCTCGAGGTTGGCGCGCAGGGCCGGGAGGCTGATCTCCGCCCAGGTCGGACGCAGGAAGGGCTTCACGGGAGCTTCTAGGCGAAGCTCTCCTGAGCCTCCTGGAAGGACCCCTCGTCGCCTTCGGGGGGAGCGTCCGTGACCAGGTTGCCGAAGAGCGTGTACTCCCGGATGAACGACACCTTCACCACATCCGTCGGGCCCTGCCGGTTCTTCGCCACGATGATCTCGGCCTGGTTGTCGAGGGTCGGGTCGTCGGGCTTGTTCAGGGACTTGCGATAGACGATGAGGACCATGTCCGCGTCCTGCTCGAGCGAGCCGCTCTCGCGCAGGTCCGAGAGCTTGGGCCGCTCCTCGCCCCGGTCCTGGCTCTCCGAGCGCCGGTTGAGCTGGGCCAGGGCGATGACGGGGATGTCGAGGTCCCGGGCGAGGAACTTGAGGTTCTTGGAGATCTCCGCGACCTCCTGCTGGCGGTTCTCCCGCCGCGGGCCGGTCACGAGCTGGAGATAGTCGATGACCACGAGCCCGAGGCCGTGGCCGGTCTCCTTCTTGAGGCGCGTGTTGAGCAGGCGGGTCTCGGCGCGGATGGAGAGGATGGGCATGCCCGGCCGGTCCGTGACGTAGAGCGGGGCGGTCTGCAACTGGGCGAGAGCGTTGGTGATGTCCTGCCAGCGGTCGCGCCGGAAGTGGCCCGTGCGCAGCTGCCTGAGGTCCACCCGGGCCCGGGACGCGACGAGCCGGTCCATGAGCGCGTGCCGGTTCATCTCCAGGGAGAAGAAGAGGACGGACTTGGGCTTCTTGCCCAGGACCACGTTCATGGCGATGTTGAGGCCGAAGGCCGTCTTGCCGTGTCCCGGCCGCCCGGCGACGAGGACGAGCTCGCCGCCCTGGAAGCCGGTGGTGGTCCCGTCGAGCCGGATGATGCCCGAGGGCACGCCCGTGACGCTCTGCTTGGCGTGCAGGGATTTTTCGATGCGCTCGAAGGCCTCGTGCGTCAGGGACTTCATCTCGATGATCTCGCCCCCGGCCTGGGACTCGGAGATCTTGTTGATGCTGCTCTGGGCCTCGTCGAGGATCTCGCCGGCGCCCTTGGACTCGGCGTAGCAGCTCGAGACCACCGCGGTCGAGGCGCGGATGAGGTCCCTCAGGACCGCCTTCTCCTTGACGATGCGGGCGTAATGCTCGATATGGGCCGCGGTCGTGACCCGGCTCGTGAGCTCCACGAGGTAGGGCTTGCCCCCGGCCTCATCGAGCGCCTTGGCCTTGCGGAGCTCCTCGCCGACCGTCACCACGTCCACGGCGTGGTTGCGGGAGACAAGGCTCGCCATGGCCCGGAAGATCTTGCGGTGGGACTCCTGGTAGAAATCGTTCTCGTGGAGGACGTCGAGGGCCTTCTCGACGGCATCCTTTTCGATGAGCATCGAGCCCAGGACGGCCATCTCGGCCTCGATGGCCTGCGGGGGAAGATTGATGTTGGTGGTCAAAGGAATACCCCTATGGCTTGCGCGGAACAGGAGGCGTCGCGCGCGACTACTCGCGCGCGACGATCGACACCTTGATCTTCGCGGAGATCTCGGGCCGGAACTTCAGCTCCACTTCGTACTCGCCGACCTTCTTGAGGGCCTCGCCCAGGACCACCGCCGCCTTGTCGACCTCGAACCCGCAGGTCTTGAGGCTCTTGACGATGTCGCTCTTGCCCACGGAGCCGAAGAGCTTGCCCTCGGCGCCGACGGGCCGGGCAAAGGAAAGGGTCGTGCCCGCGACCTTGCCGGAGAGGTCCTTGGCCTGCTGGGCCTTGCGCTCCACCAGCTTGGCCCGCCGCTCCTTGCCCTTCTCCCACCACTTCATGGCGGAGGGCGTGGCGAGCATCGCCATGCCGCGGGGCAGGAGGAAGTTGCGGCCGTAGCCCGGGGAGACCTCTTTGACGTCCCCGGTCCGGCCCACGCGCTCGACGTCGGTCTTCAGGATGACTTTCATGGCCGGCTCACAGCACGACGTACGGCAGAAGCGCGAGGTTGCGGGCGCGCTTGATGGCGCGCCGCACCTGACGCTGATGCCGGGCGCAGTTGCCCGTCATCCGGCCGGAAAGGATCTTGCCGCTGTCCGTCATGAAGACGCGCAGGACCTGGATCTGCTTGTAGTCCACGTCGACGACGCGTTCGGCGCAGAACCGGCAGACCTTGCGGCGGGCGGCCATGGGGCCGCGGCGGCGGACCGAGGGATCGCCCCTCCGGACCTGCCGGGGATCGGGGGCGGCGGCCTGCTCGGCAGGAGCCGCGTCAGTCTTGGACTCGACGATTTCTTCGGGCATCTAGAAAGGAACCTCCTCCATGTCATCGGCGGCCGCGCCGCCGCCATCCTCGACGGCGCCGGCCTGCCTCTTCCCGCTGGCAACGGGAGCGGCGTCGGCCGTCCCCGCGGCGCCGGCGCCTTCGCCGGGCTTGGAGAGCGCCAGGAACTGGACCCGGCGGGCCTCCACCTCGAGAACGGTGCGCTTCTGGCCGGTCTTCGGATCGTCGTACTCGCGGCTCTTCAGCCGCCCCTCGACGTGGACCGGGCTGCCCTTGGAGAGCTTCTCCTTGCAGCGCTCGGCGACCTCGCGCCATACCACGACGGGGATGAAGGAGGTGTCGTCCTTCCACTCCCCCGTGGCGCTGTCCTTGTAGCGGCGGTTCACGGCGATGCTGAAGCGGCACATCGCGGAGCCCTTCTGCGTGAAGCGCACGTCGGGGTCGTGGGTCAATCTTCCGACGAGGAAGATCTGGTTCTGCTCGGGGAGGCGGACGCCGATCATGTCAGGCAGCCGCCGAAGCCTTCGCCTTCTTGGGCTTCTTCTCCTTGACCTTGCGCTCACGCATCAGCGTGAACGAATGGCGCAGGACCGAGTCGGAGACCCGGAAGTTGTGGCCCAACTTCTCCAGCAGGGCGGTGGAGGCCCGGTACTTGAAGTACAGGTAGACGCCTTCGCGGGCCTTGCCGATCATGTGGAGGAGCTTGCGGCGGCCCCAATTGTCCTGGCTGACGATGTCTCCGCCGCCGCCGGTGATGACCCCCTTCGTCTTGTCCAGGAAATCGGTCACTTCCTGGTCCGACATCGCGGGCTTGAGGATAAGAACGGTCTCGTATAAGCGCATAGTTGGGTTCCCGACGCTTAAGGACTCGGCGTCTTGAAGCAGTATACAAATTCGCGCGGCCAGGGGCAAGAAAAATGTGGTATAGTAATCGCCCTCGAGGAGAATCATGCGCCTTGCGACGCTGACGGTTGCCCTTCTCATCGCCCTGGCCCCGCCCGTCTTCGCTGAAAGCTTCGCATCATGGATGAAGGACGCGGACAAGGCCTCGCGCCGCAGCCGGCACGCCCGCGCGGCCGAATGCTACGGCAACGCCCTGCGCCTCTGGAAGAAAGGCGACGGCGGCGACGCCAAGCTCGAAGCGCTCAAGGCCAAGGCCTCGGCCCACGCCGTGCTCAAACAGTGGCCGGACGCGCTCCGCGACCTGACGGAAGCGATCCGCCTGGCCTCCAAGGACAAGGACCTCCTCCTGCGCCGGGGGAGGGCGTACGCGGAGACGGGCAGGGAGCGCAAAGCCATCACGGATCTCTCGGCAGCCATCGCGTTGGACATCGATTATAAGGAAGCCTACCTGGCGCGCGGCCGCGCCTACCAGAAACTAGGCGACAAGAAGTTCGCCAAGGAGGATTTCGGCCACGCCTGCGAACTGGGCCTCACGGACGCCTGCTCTCTTCCGGCCCGGCCCAAGCCGACCGGCGGCGCCCCCCGGAAACCTGCTGCCGAGAACCCGGAGACCGCCGACGCTTCCGACCCGCTCGACGCCCCCGCCTGCTTCGCCTTCCTGGACAAGTGCTTCGACGAGGGCGATTCGTTCGGCTCCTGCGTCTCCAAGCTCGATCCCTGCGAGAAGAACCCGGTCAAGGGGTGCTGTCCCGATGCGTGCCGGAAGGCCTTCGCCAAGAGCCAGGAGGAGCAGGGCATCTCGGAAGCGGAAGCCTTCCGCCAGGTCTTCCGGAGGGGAAACCCTTGCCTCAAGCGGCGCTGATCCTCCTGGCGCTGACGCTCACGCTCACTGCAGAGGCCGCCGGCCAGGGACTGCCCGAGCCCGGCGTTTCTGGCGAGGGCGTGCCGCCTCCAAAGACGATGGGAAGCGGCCTGCCCGAGGCCATGACGAAGCCTTCCAACGACCCCAAGTTCGTCAAGGCGCGCCGCCTCATGGATCTGGCAGGCGAGCAGGACGCGGAATCCCTGCGCCGGTCCATCTGGAAGCAGTTCAAGGAATCCCAGGCCAGGACCGTCTCCAAGGAGGACGCCGCGCTGCTCCAGGCCAACATGGACGTGACCTCCCTGAGGACCGCCCTCACCCGCCTCTGGGCCCGGGACTTCGTGGAGGAGGACCTCGACGCGGCCATCTCTTTCTTCGTCTCCGAGCCGGGCAAGAGCTACCTTCGCGCCGCGGAGGGCTTTCCAGGGCCCTATTGGAAGCCCCTGCTCCGCGAGCCGGTCCCGGATGACCCTGCCTTCGCCAAAGCCCTGCGCCTCGTGGACGCCGCGGGCTCCTTCGACCGGTGCCGGTCTGCCCTGGAACGCAAGGCTGCCGGGGCCGGGATCACGGCCGACCCGGCCTCCGTCCGGAACGCCGCGGCGCGGCAATACCTCAAGGCCGCCGATGACCGGACGAGGAACACCGCGCTGTCCTTCTTCGAGTCCGCGGCGGGCAGGCAGTTCGAGCGGACGGTCCAGGCCCAGGCCCTGGAGGGCCCGGGCCTCTTCCGCCTCTGGCTGACGGATTGGGTGACCGACACCGCGCGGCGAAAACTCCAAGCCGCCGCGCCGGGGCAAGAGTACCGACGACGAGGCTTCTCTCTCGTCCCTCCGCAAGGATGGACCTCGAAGACCCGCGGAAGGACGGTGCTGTTCCGCGGCCCGGCCTCCCCCCCGGACGAAGAGGGCGGGGCGAGCCTCTCCGTCCGCGAAGAACCGGGCAAGGACTTCCCATCGTTCCTCGAAACCGCGGAACGGGAACTCGAGTCAGGCCTGCCGGACTTCATCCTCAGGTTCAAAGAGGAGGTCAAGGTCGACGGCAGGAATGGCAGGCTTCTGACCTATCTCCACAATGAGAAGAACGGAAAGGCCGGGGAAGGCTTCAAGACGCTCACGCTCATGGTCGACGCAGGCAGGCGGTTCTGGACCCTCACCTGCAAGTCCCCGGCCAGGGACTTCGAGAAGATCAAGGGGCCGTGCCGCCAGGCCCTGCTCTCCTTCAAGGTCCTTTCCCCGGCCCGGGACTGAGCCCTCCGCGCGTTTGACAAGGGATGGCGTATGATGTACGCTGTCATCCACCTCCGACCATGAAGAAGCGCCGCAAAGTCCTCCAGCGGGCCTACGACGGTCCCCCTCCCGAAGTCATGGACATCAAGGCCCTCGCGCAGTATCTCGGCATGGGCCGGTCCAAGATCTACGCCCTCATCCGCGAGAGGAAGGTCCCCGCCTCGCGCATCGGCCGGCAGTATCGGTTCTCCAAGGCCCTCGTGGACGCTTGGCTCAAGGAGCGCCTCATCACCCGTTCCGAAGAGCCGCAGTACACCCTTTTTCCGCGGCAGAAATAGCCCCGTTCCTCGACGAGGGAATCCCCTCCTCTCGACGACCGACGGAAACCCCTTGCGTTCCGTCGGGGGATATGGTATAGTCTCGTCGACGAGGCGACGCTCGTCGCCGAGAAAATCACGGAGGAAGACAAATACCATGGCAGAGAAAGTGACCAAGTGTGGGATTACGCGCGCGACCGGGTACCTTTATTACATCGACAAGCAGGGTGACGTTTCCCGCGCCAAGATGGCCCGCGGCGGCAAGCCGGGTGGGAAGTCCGAGAAGGTCCAGAAGGTAGGCCTGAAGAAAGAGAAGGGCTACCTTTATTACCTGGACAAGAAGGGCGACATCTCCCGCGCGAAGATGATCAACGCCTAAATCCGCACATAAGCAAGGGAAACCCCCGGATGGTTCGACCCTCCGGGGGTTTTTCTTTGCGGCTGTCCCTTGACGGCCGCGTTCAAAATCACTACCTTGGTCACGCCGGACCCTCGCTGAAACCATGAACCAAGACTCCGGCGTGCTGATCGTGGGGCCCGGCTCCATCGGCCGCCTCCTGGCAGCCCGCTGGGCCGGCCGGGGGCGGAAGGTTCGCCTGCTGGCCCGCGCGGCCCGGCAGGAAGGCGCCCTGGCCCGGGGGATCGCCCTCACGGACCTCCGCGGCCGACGCCGCCTGGTCCGGGGATGCTCCCCCGCCCGTGCACGGCCGAGGGTCCCTCCGCCGGCCTCCGCCTTCTTCTGCGTCAAGGCTTCCCAGGTGGATGCGGCCATCCGCCTTTCCCGGCCCTGGATCGGGCCGGAGACCACGGTCGTGGCCCTGCAGAACGGACTCGGCCACGAGGCGCGCTTCCGCCGCGCCTTCGGCCCCCGCCGCACGGTGATCGGCTCCTGCTACGTGGCGGCGGCCGCCGAAGGAAAGCGGGGAGTCGCCCACACCGGAGGCCGCAAGATCCTGCTCGCCTCCAGCCGCGCCAATGCCCGATCGGCCGCGGATGCGGGGCGCCTGCTGGCCGCAGCCGGCTGGCGGGTCCGCCTCGTGGAAGACGAAGCCCGCATGCTCTGGACCAAGCTCGTCACCAACTCATCGGTCAACCTCCTCGGCACCGCCGCGGCGGTCCCCAACGGTGAACTCGCCCGGGACCCGGGGTTGGCCGCGATCCTGAGCCTGTTGATCCGGGAGGGGACCGGAGTGGCGAAGGCCGCCGGCCACCCCCCCCTGGCGCGCCTCGAGGAGACGATCCCCCGCGGCTGCCGGACCACCCGCCGCCAGCTCAACTCCATGCTGCAGGACCTCCGCGCCGGCCGCAGGACCGAGATCCGCGCCATCGCCGGCCCCATCCTGGCCGCGGCCGGCAGGCTCGGCATCCCGGTCCCCACGATCGAGATGCTGGCGAGGGTGGTGGGGAGACTGGAACGAACGGCCCTATCAAGAAGGAAAAACCAATGAGACGGATTTCATCCCCCCACAACTGCGCGCCTCCCCCATGGGGGGAGGCTTGCGGCATGAGGCTTGCGGTATGAGCGCGCTCATCCTGGAAGGTCGGCCTCTCGCGCAGAAGATGCGCGCGTCCCTCGCCGGCCGCATCGCGGCCTTCAAGCGCTCCTCAGGCAGGACCCCCGCGCTGGCCATCATCGCGGCGGACGACAACCCCGTCACCTCCGCCTACATCCGCGCCAAGCTCAAGGCCTGCGCGGCCGTGGGCATCAAAGCCGCGGTCCACGCCATGCCCCCGGTCGAAGGCGCCATCCTGTCTTTGATCGGCACGCTGGGCCGGGACGACGCGGTGGACGGGATCATCCTGGTGCGCCCGTTCCCCAACGACGCCGACCCCCGCAGAGTCGCCGAAGCCATCCCTCCGGCCAAGGACGCCGAGGGCATGAGCCCGGCCAATTACGGCGCGACCTTCCTCACGAAAACCTACGCGGAGGCCGCCTCCGGCATCCTGCCGTGCACGGCCTTCGCCGTGATCGAACTCCTGCGGTCCGCCGAGGTCCCGATCGCGGGCAGGACCGCGACGGTCGTGGGCCGCTCCAACATCCTCGGAAAGCCCGCCGCGCACCTGCTCAACATCCTCGACGCCACCGTGACCCTAGCCCACTCCCGGACCCCGCGCCTCGAGTCTCGCCTGGCAGCGGCCGACATCGTGGTGGCCTGCCTCGGCAGGCCGCGCTTCATCCGCGGCTCCTGGCTCAAGCAGGGCGCGGTCGTCCTGGACGCCGGAATCAACTCCGTGGACGGACGCATCTGCGGGGATGTGGACTTCGAATCCGCCTGCAAGACCGCCTCGGTCATCACCCCGGTGCCGGGCGGCGTGGGCCCGGTCACCACCGCGGTCCTGCTCTCCAACGTGGTGCGGCTTGCCGAGCGCAGGCTGGCCGCCTAGGGAGCCTTCTTTTCCGCGGCAACGGGTCCGACCGTGAAGTTCGCGGAGCCGAGGCTCTCCCCGCCCTCGGCGAAGACTTCCACTTTCCAGGAGCCCGGCTGGACCTTCTTCTGCGCCCACCAGCCGTTCGTGACGACCTTGATGTCGGCCGTGTACTCGCTGATGACCTTGCCGCCCCGGGACCAGACGAACTTGAGCTTGACCGGGGGCTTCACCCCGGAAAGCTGTACCCAGCAGAAGACCTCGGTCGTCCCGGCCTCGAAGGCCGCGGCGATGCCGTAGGGAGCGCGGTCCTTGACCCCGGCCGCGGTCACGACCTTCTCGACCTTGAGCGCGCCCGCTCCCGCGGATGCGGCCTGGACCCAGCCCATGGCGGCGATCATCAAGACGGACAGAACGATCCTCTTCATAACCTGACTCCTCCTTTCCCGGGCTCCAGCCCCCACGGACCGGCCCCAGGGATATGGTAGCATGAGAAGAACCCATGGGAGCTGGCAAAGCCGGCTCAAGCCGGGTCGGCTAGTCGGCAGGAAGGGCATCAATGGCTGGCGTTTCATCCCTGCCCGAGGAGTCAATAGCGGAGATGCTTGCTCGGCCGCATGGGGGGTCCTCGCTCTTCCATAGACCGGGGTCGGGGCTGAGGATGCGGAGGCTTGCAGGAGTCCTTTTCACGATCGCCCTGACCCTCAGCCTCTCCTGCCGACAGGCTCCTTCGGAGCCGAAGAAGGCCGCTCCCGCGTCCGCGCAGGAGCTTCTCGCGGACATGTTCTCGGGAGAGCATGAGGTCCGCGGCAATGCCCTGCGGCAGCTCAGGGACTCGCCTTCCGAGACGAGGCAAGCCGTGCTGCCTGGAATCCTGGCGCGGTTCAAGGACGCGGACCCTGAGGTTCGCGCCAGAGCCCTCGAGGTCTTCACCTTCATCCCCAAGGACGGAGAGGCGGTGCGCGGCGCCATCATCGAACTCCTCAAGGACCCTGTCCCCAATGTTCGTTCCTACGCCGGCGACGTGCTCGCGAGGACAGGCCTGGGGCCTGACGCGGCCAAAGCCGTCCCTCTCCTGATCGCCGTGCTCAAGGACACCGAGGACATCGTGGAGCGCGTCACCATCGGGGGAATGGAGGGCGAGCGGCGCATCTTCAAGGAGGGAGCCCGTCGGGGGGCGGCACGCGCTCTCAGGGATCCCGGCGCCGAGGCGGCCGTGCCCGCGCTGCTCAAGGCTCTCCAGGAAGACAAGGACGAGCATGTCCGCGGCTACGCGGCCGGCGCATTGGGGCTCTGGGCCTCTTCCCAGCCCGTCTACGACGCCTTGTTGGCCGCCCTCAAGGACAAGTCGCCCACAGTCCGCAGCGCCGCCGCGTGGCAGCTGGGCGAAGGCCCTCGCCGTTCCGAGGCGCTCGAAGAGATTAGGAAGCTGTCGAGCGATCCCGATGCCGAGGTGGCCGATACCGCGAGGCGCGCCTTGGCGGAGAAGCCGTAGAACGAGAGGCGCCCGAAAGTTCCCCGAAAACTGGGAGGGCTACTTCCGGCCCAGCCTGGCCTTGAGGCTCGCGCCGATGGCGGCCGCCTCTTCGAGCCACTCCTGGCCGCTCTTCAGGTCCTTGACCTTCACCCTGCCGGCCGCGGCTTCGTCCGGGCCGATGATGAGGACCAAGGCCGCGCCGCGGCCGTCCGCGTACTTGAACTGGTCGCGCAAGGGCTTGTGGCCGGGATAGACGTCCGCGCACAGGCCCGCCTTCCTGAGCGCCGTGGCCGCCTGGACGGACCGCTCCCGGAGCTCCTCGGCGAAGACCGTCACGCACGCGTCCGGACCGGCCGCGGCCGCGGCTCCCCGCTCCTCGAGGATGAGCATGACGCGCTCGAGCCCGATGGAGCCGCCGCAGGCCGGCACGGGCCGGCCGGAGAACTTGCCGATGAGGCCGTCGTAGCGGCCGCCGCCGCCTACCGACCCCGGCAGGCCTGGGTACTTGAACTCGAAGACCGGTCCCGTGTAATAATCGAGCCCGCGCATGAGGCTCGGCGCCAGCTTGAACTTGTCAGCCTCGCCGAAGGCGCTCCCCAGGGTCTTGAGGATGCGTCCGAGCCTTGAGACGGCCTCGGGCGCCAGGTCCTTGAAGCGCTCGAGGTCCGGAACGCCGGCGACCACGCGCTCCCTGATGAGGCGGCTTGAGTCGGGCCCGACCAGGGCGGTGAGGTCCGCGAGGACCTTTTCCTCAGGGACCTTGTCGAGCTTGTCGATGAGGATCATGGTCTCGACGCGCTTCTCGGCGGGCACGCCGGCTGAGTCGAGCAGGGCCGCGATGAGGGTGCGGTCGTTGAGCAGGACCGTGGGACAGCCCATGCCGAGCTCGAGGAACGCCGAAGTCATGGCCGAGATGACGTCGATCTCGCAGCCCCAGTGGTCCGAGCCGATGACGTCCGCGTCGCACTGCCAGAACTCCCGATAGCGGCCTTTCTGCGCGCGCTCGGCCCGCCAGACCGGACCCATGTTGAAGACCTTGAAGGGGTGCGGCAGGACGCTCTCGTGGCGCACGTAGTAGCGCGCCAGCGAAAGAGTGAGCTCGAAGCGCAGGCCGAGGTCCGCGAGCTCGTCGGTGCCCTGCGAGAGCTCGAGCTTCTCCCCGCGCTTGAGGATCTTGAAGATGAGCTTCTCGTTCTCGGAGCCGGCCTTGCCCGTGAGGACCTTGAGCTCCTCCACGCAGGTCGTGCCGATCTCGCTGAACCCGAAGGACCGGTAGACCCGGGACACAGTCTCGACGGCCTTGGTCCGGACCGCCTGGGTCTGGGGCAGGAAATCGCGAAAGCCGGACGGCGGCGTGGTGGGCATGCTCATGGTGGGATAATTCTACAACATGGCCCGCCCCCTTCGTCAGGAACGCTTCTAGTCTCGGGAACCCGTGCCGCCGTCCTTCTCGCGCTCGCGGCGCTCGAGGTCGCGCAGGCGCCTCTCGTAGTCCTTCTGCAGGGAGGTCCGCTCCTCGTTGAGCTTGTGGACCTTGTCCTCGTAGGACTGGGAGAGGTCGATCTTGGTCTGGTTGAGCTCGGAGCGCAGCTCGCGCTCGAGCTTCTGGTAGCGCTCGAGCACCTCCGCCTCCTTCTGCATGATGACGTTGGCGGTCTTGGACTTCTCGGCCTCGAGCAGGGAGAACTTATCGCGGAAGGACTCCGAAAGCTCCCTGGCGCGCTTCTCGTGCTGCTGGCGCAGGCTGTCGCGCTCGGCCGCGGACGAGGCGGCGAGCTCGCGGGTCATGCGCTCGAACTCCTCCTCGAGCCCGAGCCTGCGGTCGGACAGGACCTTCTCGGTGGCGGCGGTGCGGGCCTCGAGCTCCCCCTGGGCCGCGGCGGACTGGACGCGCAAGGCAGCCACTTCGCGCTCCACGAGCTCCTTCTTCTGCAGGCTCCAGGCGCTCTCCTTGGCGAACCAGTCGCTCGTGAGCTTCTTCTCGAGCTCGGCGTGCTTGAGCTCGAGCGCCTCCTCCCTCGCGCGGAACGAGGCGTCGAAGTCGGCGCGGGCCTTGCGGAACTGCTCGTCGTAGGCGCGGATGAGCTCGCCCTCCTTGGAAGCGCGCGCGGCCTCCGCCTCCTTCTGGCGGGCCCGCATCGTCTCCTCCAGCATCTTCTGGCGCGCGTCGAAGGCGGCCTCGAGCTCGCGGCGCCGGGAGTCGAGCTCGCCCTCCCTCAGCCTCTCCCACTCGGTCCGCTCCCGGACGAACGCCTCGCGCTGGGCCTTCATCCACTGCGCCTCGCGGGCCGACAGGCTCTCAGACAGCTCCGCTTCCTTGCGGACCCAGGCGGCCTGGGCCTTGGCCTCGAGCCCCGAGAGCTCGGCCATCCTCTCGTCCACGGCCTTATTGAGCTCGGCCTCGCGCTGGCGCGCCTTCTCCGCGGCCTGGGCCTCGCGGCCCCTGGCATCGAGCATGAGCTGGACGCGCAGGCTCTCGACCTCCGCGTGCCGCGCCTGCCAGGACTCCTCGAGCGCGGCCGACTTGCGGGCGGACTCGGCCTCCATCTGCCGGGCCGAAGCCGCGGCCTTATCCTCGAGCTCCTGGCGCGCGGCGTCGAGCGAGGACTCTTTCTCGCGAAGGGAGTTCTCGAGACGCTCCCGGTCCGCGTTGAGGATGGCTTCGCGCTGGCCGACCCACTCCTTCTCCCGCTGGGCCCAGGCATGCTGCAGGGCCGACTGGTCGTTGGCGAACTTCTCGCGGAAAGCCGCCTCGGCCGAAGCGCAGCGCTCCTCCAGGAGCGCACCCTCCCTGGCGAGCTGCGCGCCGCACGCCTTGCGGAAAGCCTCTTCCCGGGCAGCCACCTCGGATTTGAGCTGGGCCTCCTTCATGAAGGCTTCGTTGCGCAGGGCCTTCTCCTTCTCCAGGAACGCGGCCTCGAGCCCCTGCTCGAGGCTCTTGTACTTGGCCTGCAGGTCGGTCCGCTCGGAATACAGCTGGCTCCTGGCGATCCGCAGCTCCGCCTCCCGGGACTCGACCGCCTCGAGCTCGGCCTTCTCTCTCTCGTTCTCCCATTCGAGGACCTTGACCCGCAGACGCTCCTCGAGGGCCTTCTCCTTGGCCCGGTAGGACGCCGAAAGCTCCGCGTCGGCCTGCGCGGTCTTCTTGCGATAGTCGTCGTCGAGCTGCGAGAGCTTCTGGTCGCACTGGGACCGGAGGGAGGCCGACTCGGCCAGGGCCCGGTCCGTGAGGTCGCGCCGCAGGGAGACCTCGGCCTCCTCGTGGGACTTGAGCCAGCGCTCCTGCTCGACCACGATGTCGCGCCGGAGCGAGTTCTCCCGCTGCTGCAGGGAGGCCGTGAGGTCATCCTCCTTCTTCCTATGGAAATCCTCGAGCGCCTTGCGCTCGCGCGCGAACTCGGACCGGTGGGACTCCTTCGCGGCGTCGAGGGCGCCTTCGTGCTCGGCCTTGATGAGCTTCTCGCGTTCGTCCCACTCCCGGACGAGGCGCTCTTCGAGGGCGCGGGCGCGCTCCTCCAGGGTCTTCTCCCTGGCGGCGTGGGCCCTCTGAAGGTCCTCGGTCTTGGCCCGGTGCTGGCCGTCGAGCTCGGAGAGCTTGGCCGCGTAGCGGGACTCGAGCTCGCGGCTCAACCTGCGGTGGACCTCCTCGGCCTCGTTCCTCTCCGCGACGAGCTTCTCCTCTTTCTGGCGATATTGGGCTTCGAGGGTTTCGCGCTCGCCCTCCAGCTTCGCTCGGCCGTCGGCCATCAGGGCGGCGATCCGCTCCTGCGCCCTCTCCCACTCGGCCTTCTCCTTGGCCCCCACTCCCGCCTCCATCTCGCGGAAGCGCTTGGAGAGCTCCTCTTCCTTGGCCCGGTACTGCTCGTGCAGCCCGGCTTCCTTCCGGAAGCCTTCCTCCGCCGCCTTCTCCAGCTCCGCTTCCCGTTCCCGGGTCCGCTCCACCAGGGCGCGCTCCTTCTGCGCGTACTCTTTCTCCAGACCGTCGCGCTGGGCCGAGAGCTCGGAGCGGCTCTTGGCGAGGCTCTCCTCGAGCTTGCGCTGGTTGAGCCGGCCGAGCTCCTTCTCTTTCTGGATGAGCATGTCCTCCAAAGCCTGGTACTTCTCGATGATCTCGGCCTCGCGACGCTCGTAGTGCGTCATGATCTCGCGATGGCGCTCCACGACCCCCTGATCGAGCTTGCCCTCCTTCTCGCGGAAGTGGTCCTCTAGGAACCGGCGCTCGGCCTCAAGCCGCTCCTGGAGACGGCCCCACTCGATCTCGTTCTTGTGCTGGTACGCCCGGTCGAGCGCGCCAAGACGCTCCGCGTGCTCCTCGTCGAGCTTCTTGCGGCGGGCGTCGAGCTCGGCCTCGCGCGCCTGGGCCGCGGCCTCGAGCTTGGCCTCATGAGCCCGGACGCGCTCCTCGGCCTGGGTCACCTTGAGCTCGTGTCGCTCCGCCAGCTCGCGCTCCTCGCGGGAGAGGATGTCCCGGTTGTGGCGGAGGAGCTCGTCCTCGGCCTTCTCGTACTTGCGGCGGAACTCCATCTCCTTGGCCTTGATCTCGTCGTCGAGCAGGCGCTGCTGGCTCTCGAGGTCCTTCTCCTTGGACCGCACCACGTCGGCTTGGATCTTGAGGCGCTCGAAAAGGGACTGCTTGGTGTCCTCGAGGGCCCGCTCCTGGTGGGCCAGGGCGTCGCGCAGCTCCTTCTCCGCGGCGAGGCGCGCGGTCTTGACCGCGTCGATGAGCTCGTGGCGCATGGCGCCGAGGGAGGACTCCTTCTCCGCGAGCTCGCGGTTCATGGCGTCCACCCGGAGCTCGAGCTGCCGGCGCTCCTCCTTGGTCTTGGCGTCGTCCTCGCGGACGATCTCCTTGCGCAGTTCCGCCTTGAGCTCGTCCTCGCGCTTTTTCTGCTCCTTGATCGTGGATTCCCACAGGGCGATCGTAGCCTTCCACCTCTCGATGGCCTGGTCCTTCTGGGCCGTCTCCTCGGTGAGCCGGGCCGCGTGCTTGGAGGCCTTGTCCTTCTCCTCGCGCAGGGCGGAGAGCTCCTCGGACAGGCCGCGGACCTTCTCCAGCGCCCAGCGCAGGGCCAGCTTGGCCGTGTCGAGGTCGTTGATGGTGGAGGCGTCGAACTGCTCTTTGTCCCTGTTGTCCATGCGAGCTGTATTATAGACGCGGGGTGTTACGGATTGGGGTCAGGGCTGTTAAGGAATGATGTCCGACCAGCGATCATTTCTGGGTGATACGGATAACGCCGCGCCAGTCTGCTGGAGGGTACCGGCGGTTCTCGATTGCGTGGCTGACAAGGAACTGGGCAGGCCCGTCTTCGATTGGAGACCGGGCGAGCAGAACGATCGACCGATCCCAATTCCCTTGTTCGAAGGCCGTGAGGGCTTCGGCGTAGATGGCGTGGTCTGCGGGCGGCTGCCCAGGTTCGGCCAACGCGGACAACTCCAGGGGCGTAGAGGTGCCGGCCGGGATGATCGTGCCGATCCGCCGACAAAGGGCGGTCCGAACCGATACGCACTGGGTGACTTCCCGCGTCACCAGGATCGGCACCCCGATAAGCTTGGTGAGGCCCTCGATACGCGATGCTTGGTTCACGACCGCTCCCAAGACGCTATAGGAAAACACCTGTTCCGAGCCGATGGCGCCAGCCACGACCTCGCCCGTGTGAATCCCGATCCCGCACTTCCACCCGCCAGTTGCCCGCCCGATTTCTGCCGCCATCGCCAGGGCAGCGCGGCAGGCCCGGTCCACATGGTCCGGGTCGTCATAGGGGACGTTCCAGCATGCCAGGATGCCATCCCCCATGTATTGAAGGACGACTCCTTTCTCGTCAAGGATGATCCGCGTCATGACTGTCATGGCGTCGCGCAGCTCGTGGACATGGGCGAGGATGCCTTGGTTTTTCTCCTCGGTCCTCTGCGAGAAGCCGCGGATGTCGAAGAAAAGTACCGTGCTCTGGGCCAGCCTCGGCTCGAGGGCCGCGATGTCGCGGGAGCTGAGAATCTTCTCGACCACGGGCCCTGCGAAGAAATGGCGAAGGCGGCCCTGCCATTCCTGGAGACGGTCGTTCGAGACGCTCCGGCCGACCATGTCTGCCACGAGTCCCACGAAGCGAGCGCTCTCTCGATAAACCCCCACGGGCTGGTTCCCCGCCCCGGCCGCGTAGAAGACGAGCGAAGGTTCTCCGGCAATCCTGGCTGCGGCACAGACCGCCCAGTCCACTCCCTCAGCCGCCGTGGCGTGGTAGTCCTGCGATTTGTTCCAGCAATAGAGGGTCGGCTGTGGTGAGACGCCCAATGCCTTGCCCACCAGTGTGCGGCTCAAGGCCGGCCGGACGGCCGTGTCCTCCGATGAATCCTGCCCGAGGACCTTGCCTTCTTCCGAGGCGACGCAGGCCCATGTTGCCCCGGTCGCCAGCCTGAGCATGCCCGCGATATGGAGATAGAAGTCGTTGCGGTTCTTCGTCCGCAGTATCTCGGGAAGCTCCAACAGGTCCAAGAGACGCAGCCGGTCAGAGGACGCTCCGATGGCGTAGAGTTCCTGGGACCCAATCGTGTCCTGGATATGAGCCTCCTCCGGGGCAGGGACTTCTGCCGCAACTTCCGGAGCTTCCTCGGCAACAAGCCGGAACCGAGTCTTCCCGATCACGAAGAAGGCTCCCTGCTCGATCTCGAATTCGTCCTTGGGCTCGCCCCCGTGGAAGATTGGATTAAACGAGCCCGGCAGGCGCCGGACCTTGAGCTTGGTCACCTCAAGCCACACTTCGGCGTGCCTGCGGCTCAGCTTCGGCTCGCTTTCGACGCACAAGTCCGCCTGCTCGCCACGGCCGATGACGATAGACCGGCCTGCAGGCACAGGATATCGTCCGACGGGCTTTCCATCGATGACCACATCAAGCAGGAATCTCATGACCTGTCAATCCTTCGACTTATCCTGAGAGAAATTGAGCACTTCGAGGCCCCATTCGGGATTCAATAGGAAATCGCCCCTCACGACAGCTTGCTGTCTTAGGTCGTCCAAGTAACGAGCCCGTTCCCTGTCGAGTAATTTCTCAACGATCCATCTCTCAAACTTGACGACCAAGGCGGCGCCTTGTCCGATCTTCTTTAGGCGCTCGGCCAATTCTGCAAGCTCTTCTGCGTCTGGGTCATTCGAAACCGCAGAAGGCGGAGCAGAAATGAGCCAGCTCTTGAGCCTGGCAAGATCGCGAGCCGCGGCCTTCTTGGCCTCCGGGTCCACTACCTTGGCAAAGAATCCGTGAAGCCTGGGCTCCTTTTCCAGGTACCGTTCGATATCGGGCTGACCACGTAATGACCTGACGTTGGAATTCCACAGGAGGCCAAAAGCCAAAAAGGTCTGCCAATCCCTGATAGCCTCCGCCGAATCTCCAGAAGAAGGGGGCTTGAGATTGCTCTCGACCCTTTCCCCTTTGAGAATCCTTATCTGTTCATCCGCGGGCCGCTTGAAGCCTGTTTCGTCCAGCCGACGGCGAATGATCTCCCATTTGATGGCATCCTCCAGCGAATTATTGCGAATAGCCGAATGGCTGTCATTGGCCATCGGACTCCCATCGCTCTTCTTCCCCGCAGTGAACGCGCCCGGCAATGCGGCTTTGAGAAGGGAATCGGGAATAACAGTTCCATCGACTGTGAGGGAAACACCTGTATCCGCCCGCCGCTGAGTAGCGATATTTCTCAAAGCCTCCCAACTCAAGAATACGGCTTCCCCGCGCGAGTCGAGTTCGCGCAGACTCTTCCGGCGTGCGCGGTCCATCAATTCTTCCGGAGAAGGCTCTCTCAGCAGCCCGTCCAACGACCATATCTCCACACCTTCCCCCCCCAAGATGAGACGCTTTCCTCCTGAGATGAATGCCGCTCCCGCAACATGTCGGTTTCCAGGCAACTTGCCTAGTGCTTCGCCTGTGCGCGCGTCCCAGAATGAGACATTCTGTGCCATGTTGTCCCCGGCCGATGCCATCACGACCCTGCCGTCGGGACTGAACGCCGCATTGTCGACATCTGCCCCATCCTCCAGGGCCATTCCGGTCGCTTCTTCAGTCGGAACCTTCCACACTCGGAGCTTTCCGCTGCCACGAATGAACATGCGCGAGCCGTCGGTGGCGAAACCGACATCAGCAATATCGAAAGGGTTCTTCATTGGGCGTCCAAGCGGTGTAGGGCTCTGGGGATCCCAAAGGCGAGCAGTCTCACGGTTCCACAACGCCACGCGATGGTTGTCCGGATGGAATCTCGCGTGCGTCAAATATCCATCGAGGCAGACCTCGCTGCCCAGAGGCCTGGCGTCACTGAGACTCCACAGACTTGCACAATTCCATGCCGTGATCACTAGCATCTTCCCGTTCCCGCTGATGTCCAGACCGCTGATGTCCAGGACGGGGATGGACACTGTGCTCCGAATGACTTTCCCGGTTGCCCGGCCAGTCCAGGCGTCGTAGTACATGATCTGCTTTTCAGCGTAGTTCATGTTCGGGCGCTTCACCACGAGCATTGCCTTCCCGTCCGGCGTCAAATGGGCCCACGATTCCCCGTCGGACTGCATGGCCGGCAAAGGCTCGCCAGTCGTTGCATTCCAACGCAGGAACTGCTCAGCCACAGTCACTAGCAACAAGGTTCCGTCCTTGCTGAATTGAGGCCGCTGGACCATCCCCCTGACCGACACCGGCGGCCCAATGAACCGGCTGGTCTGGGTGTCCAACAGCCGCAGCACAGTCCCGCCATCCGCATCTTGTCCCTGTACAAGCGCCCTGTCCCCAGCGGCGTTCACGGTGAGCAACTCGACCGAAGCCGGGGGGGCGAATGGAGGTTGCATAGCAATCCTCTCTGATGCAGCGAACCCCCGAGTGTTCCAAACCCATAGGGTCTTGGCATCGCTGCCGCTGGTAACGGTGGAGATTTGGCCCTCTCCGGGACCGAAAGCGCACGCCATCAATCCCGCCGAATGCCTAATCCAGTTGGATAGCGGCGGGAAACCCCATGTCTTCATATCCCACACGCGAGCCAGGCCGCCGCTGCTGCCCGTCAGGAGTGCTCGACCATCATCGCTAAACAGAACCTGCGTAATTTCGCCTGCACCGGGATGCCTCAGGATTGTCCTGGCGGACAACGCTTCAGCCTCGGGGGGGATTGTCACGCATTGCGCGGTATTGTCTCGAAGGCCGGCTACCAGCAAGTTTCCGCGCGGGCTGAATGCCACGGTCCTAACTGCGTCTCCTCCCTTGACAAAGAAGATCGGGTCCCCGACGGGAATCATCCCGCGAGAATTCCAAATGCGGCTCGTCCCGTGGTCCGAGGCATGCAACCATCTTCCGTCGGGGCTGAACGTTGGCACTCCAAACGGGACGGAAATGGGGCGGGCATCATCCGAACGAAGTCTGATGATTCTGCATCGCTCCCTTCTCTCACCCTGGATGAGAGACTCCGCTTCTTTGCGGGGAAGGGCGCCCCGCAACAGGCTGCTGTAGCGCTCTATCGGCTTCCCAAAAAGGTGCCCAGTGGCCGAATCCCACAGCCGGCCTGTGCCGTCTGGAGCCGACCCGAAGACCTTGCTCCCGTCCGGGCTGATGGCTACCTCGTGGATATTCGACACAGGGTCAAGTGGGATTCTGGGGCCATGGAACCTGCCGGTCTTCACTTCGAGGAGTGTGCCAACCCCAGCCTTCATGAAAAACCCCATACGGCCGTTCGAAGCGAACCGGAATTCAGGCCGATTTGTGGGGGCGTCAGAGTCAGCTTCTTGGGACTCCAACGCTGTGGCGCTCAGGAGCTTGCCTGTCATGCCGTCCCGGAACTCGAGAAAATGTCTCAGCTTTTTTCTCCCATAGCGACCCTCCTGAAGGGATTTCCATTGCTCCGATCTGCTCAGGAACAGGGTCGCGCCGTCAGGGCTGAAAGCGGCATCGTCGTAGCGCCGGTTCAAAAGGGCGAGGACCTTGACTTCGGACAGGTCCACGAGGAGCGTGCCTGCGCGGCTCCCCAGCAGGGCGCGCTTGCCGTCCGGGCTGATGACTGGTGACAATCCTTCCGTGCTCTGAATGATCTTCAGCAACGACGGCATGGACTGCAAAATCGAAAGCGCATTAGTTCGCGCTGAAAAGGAAGGAGAGACCAAGTTTGACCTCGCGTACCAAAGCGCGGCGACTCCTTCGTCTCCCTCCCCCAATGATTTCTTGGCACGGAGAAGAAGGGACTGCGCTTGCCGATATTTGGCGTCCCGGCTCATGTCCTGGGTGACCAGGCTTTGTTCGGCAAGCTGCGCCTTCTTCCTGACGATCTGCGTTCCGGCCCAGATCAGGCCGCCCAGAGCCGCGCATGTGACCCCCACGAGGACCGCGTTTCTCTGCAGGAACCGCTTGACCCTGTAGCCAGGCTTGTGGGCCAAGGGGGAGACTGGTTTCCTATCGGTCCTTGCCTGGAGGTCGGCGAGCACCTCCGCCATGTCCGCATAACGGCGCTCGGGGTCGGCCGAGACGCACTTGGCCAACATCGCCGCCAAGTCCTCGTCCACCCAGCCCCGAGTCGCGCTCGCGCATTCCGGGAGCGGTTTGGAAAAAACCAACTCGCGGTATGCCTTCAGCCGTTCCCGTAGGGAAGAAGTCTTGAGTAAGGCCATCTTGCTCTCGTGCTCGTAGGGGATTTTTCCCGTGAGGATCGAATACAGCGTGGCGCCCAACGCGTAGACGTCCCACTTGACATTGGGTTGAGCCTGCTCGTTGTCCTGGAGAATAACGGCCTGTTCCGGCGCCATGTAGAAAAGCGTTCCCAATGCGCCGGAGGATTCGGTCACGATACGCGACTGGCCGAAGTCCGCGACCCTGATGCGGCCCTCCTCGTCAAGAAGCACATTGGCGGGCTTAAGATCGCAATGGACAAGGCCTTTGCAATGGACATAGCTCAAGGCCTCGGCCATTTCCCGCATCCAACGGCTGGCCAGCTCGGGCGCGACCGCGCTTGCGGGATGGACGAACCGCTCCAGTGAGCCCTTCTCCAGGAAGTCCATCACATAAAATGGGATTTCCCCGGTCAACTCGGCGTCAAGCAGAGAAACCACGTGGGGATGCTTGTCCAGGCGGATCAATCGCTCGACCTCGCGCTGAAGGAGTATCCAGTTGACACCCGTCCTCTCAAGGAAGACTTTGACCGCCACCCATTTACGAGTGCGTGACTGCCAGGCCTTCCAGACCTGGGCATAAGCTCCGCGGCCCAGAGGGGAGGTCAGGACATAGCCTGGGATGTTAGGCGCTCCGGCGTGTTGTACCACCTCCGACGGGATGGAGAGGGTCTGAGATTCGGCAAGGGAGGAAGGAAACTGGACTTCAGTTTGGCTCTCAGGTTTTCTCTGATCGTTGGAGGAAGGCTTCGGGGTCGCCAACGGAGGCAGCTTCCAGTCGCGGGCCTCGGCCCGCACCGCATCCCCGCCACAGCGCCGAAGCACCGCGCGAGTCCTCGTGCAAAACTCGACAACATCGAGCGGCAGGAGCAGAAAGTCGTCAGCGCCAGCGGTCAGGGCAAAAGCCCTGTTCCCCGGCGTCCCAGATATGATGACCACGGGAAGATGCTTGAGGACGGAATCGCGACGTAACGCATCGCATACCGCGCACCCGCTCATGCGGCTCAGCCCCTGCTGAAGCAAAGCAAGATCGGGGGGATTCGAGCGGATTCGTTCAAGCGCTTCCGTGCCATCATCAAGCACAACTTTGATGAGGAACCTTTCCTGGACAAGCAAACCCCGGATCAACTCCACTAAGTCGGGATTGTGGCTGGCGATGAGTACCCTAATCATCTTGTCAGCATCCCCGCGACCTTGAGCGCGCCCACGATGGCGAGGAGGTGTAGCGGCTGCTCGCGGTCCAGGCCGGAGACCGAGCGTGTCCCGGCCGCCCTCGGGAAGAGCGTTGGCCTCCGGCGGCTGCGATCTCCATGGGCATGGCACGGGCCCAAACGGGCCAGGAGCCCATTTTAGCCTATTTGCGGAAGCTGAACACCGATTTTCATGCGTCCGCCAACTGACGAATTGGGCATTCCAAGTTCAAGGCCCGGAATCGCCCAAGGTCTTGCGTCCCTGGTGCATTCGACGAACGATATCCTGGTCCTTGCGGCTGCGGAACTTCATGAAGACGAATGACTCCGGAGACAGGTTCTCAACCTCCTCGCGGATGAGGCGCTCCAAGGCAACCCCAGTGTATGGGCCCGGGTGGGGCTCAGTCGCTATATTCCGAAGGCCTGTTGAACTTGTTGGAGGTCTCAGCCAGGGCCTTGAGCGCTTCGTCGTCCGCCATGCCCCGGTTGAGCAGGTAGCGGCCCTCGACCACGGGCTTGCCCTTGGCGCTCGGCTTGGCGGACACGAGGAACTCGGCCGTGACGTTCTTGGCGTCCGTGAGCTGGACGAAGACCTTGAGCATCTCATCGTATTCCAGGTCCAGGCTCCCCTTGCCCTTGCCGGCCACGATGTCCCGCACGGCCTGGGCCTGCATCTCGGCCGCCTTGGGGTCGGTGGAGCCGTCGGGCCGCATGGCGCGGATCTCCTGGAGCCGCTTGACGAGCTTCTTGGCGTCGGCCAAGGCCCACCGGACCGCGCCCTCGGGGTCGTTCTGGGTTTCGTCGCTGCTCCGGTAGCGTTGGTAATAGGGGCTCTTGCGCCAGTTGTACTCCACCGAACCGTCGGCCTTGAACTTGCCGTTGTCGAGAGCCCAGCGGATGGCCTCCTTCTCCCAGGAGTCGCACGCCACGACATAGGACCGGATGACATCCTCGGGCTTGGCGTTGAGGATGTCCTCGACCGCGCTGGGGCCGAGCACCAAGGTGAAGGCGCCCATGCCCCGGTCGTAGTTGGGGCCGGTGTCCTTGCCCGGAGGCGGGCCGTTCGAGTCCCACACCTCTTCCTTGCGCGGCGTCATGGGGAAGACCTTGTCGAGGGGCAGGGCGGTCTTGGGATTGGTCCCCTGGCCCCTGGTCCCGACGAGCTTCATGAGGTCGTGCGCGTCCACGGCCAGGCTGCGGGCCGAATCCTCGCTGTGGGAGGTGTAGCCGGCCTGCTGGACGAAGACCAGGCCCGCGGCATCGGCCTTGCCGTCCTTGGCCGTACGGACGTAGGTCATGACGCTGCGGCGCTGGTTGTAGTTGTAGACCTGGCCCAGGAAGGGGATGCCTATGAAGCCGCGCTCGGATTCCTTGTGCCCCTTGTAGATGCCGTACTCGCCTCCGGAGTCGTCGAGGATGGTGATCTTGTCGTCCCGGACGCCCGAGTTGCGCTTGTAGTCGAACAGGAAAGGGAACTTGAGGCGGAAGCCCTTGACCACGCTCTCAGCGCGGTCCGTGCCCAGGAAGCTGCGGGCCCCGGCGCCGAGCTCCTTCAAGGCCGCGTCGTAGGTCTCCTGGAGCTTGGGCATCTGGTCCTTGAGCGTGTCGATATTGAGCCACGCCTGCCCCGCGATCTTGAGCCTCTGGTAGAGGGTGTCGATGACCTCGAACCTCCCGCCGGACAGCAGGTCCTCGAGCCCCTTCATCTGCTTGGCGTCGTTGGGGTCGAGCACGAACTCGATGACCGCGTGGTCCTCCTTGATGTACTGGGTCAGCCATTGCAGACGCATGGCGAGGTATTTCTCGAGCTCCCGACGGATGGGCCGCTCCACGAGCCTGAAGACGTTCTTGCCCACGAGGTCGCCCATGGAGTCCCGGGCCGCGTTCTCGCCCAGGGTCTTGTATTCGTCGTAGAAATGGGCGCCCGTGATGGCGTAGTCCAAGCCGATGGCCGGGCCGGTGACCCTGGCGTGGTCGATGCGGATGCGCACCCGCAAGGCGTCCTTATCCAAGCGGCGCACGGTCACGTTGACCCCGCCCTCCCTGGAATAGCCCCAGGACACCGTCACCGGCGTCACCCCGGCTACGGGGTAGCCCACGCCGGCGCCGAAGGATGCGCGGAGGGTGAGCGGCATGGCCCAGAGCTCGCCCACCTGCATGGCCGCGAACCGGTCGGCCCTGAGAGGATAGACGGTCTTGACCTCCCGGAAATCGATGAGCTCGTCGAGCTCGCCGCAGGCCTTGGCGCCCTTCAAGGGACGCATCACCCAGGACATGCCCTTGATCTCGGCGCTCCCGGACACGGACACGCCCAGGGCCCCGGAGGTCAGGATCGGGATGCCCTTGCCGATGCTGAGACCCAGCTCGGCGCGGTCCACCAGCACCATCCTGCCGTCCACGCCCGTGCGCAGGTAGCGCTCGAACGAGGGCTTCACGTGGGCGATGTCGCCGAGATTGAGGTCGTATTTCAGGGGGATCTTGGCCTGCCTGCAGATCTGATCGCCGATGTCGTTCCAGAACGCGCCGTTGCGCAGCTTATCCCAGAAGTCCTGCTTCTCGCGGGAGGAGAGGTTCCCGTCCGAGACAGCGTCCTCGATGTGGCCCACGGTGCGCCAGTCGCTGCCCGGGATCTCGTCGATCGGCGTGACCTTGCCCTGGATCTGGATATTGGCCGGAGACGGCGAGCCCTTGTCCCCGCCATCCGGATCCGCGAGGTTGAGCCGCTGTCCCGACGGGGCGGGCACGGGCACGCCAGCGCCCGGGCCGGCCTTGGCACCGTCGAAGAAAGCGGAAAGCCTCTCCGGCGTCCAGGCCTCGGCGGACGCGGCCTCCCCCCGACCAGGAACGAGGATGAAAAGCCCGACAAGGACCGTGAGGAATCGTGTCATAGTACTAATATGCCAAGATTTTAAGGGTTCCTCCAGTGAAGGAAGACCCAGACGGAAGGACTGACAGGCCCATGCCGCGCTTGCCCGGAAGGCCCATATCGGGGAACGCGGGAGGAGTCAGTACCGGTCCGAGCTCGGCCGGGTCAGGAACAGGGGCCTGATGTAGCGGTAGAAGAGGTGCTCGGAGAGCTTGAAGATGGAATACGACACGAGGTAGGCGCCGAGCACGTCCACGGTGTAGTGGTTGCGGGAGAGCAGGACGCAGACCCCCATGGCGAGGGACCCCGCGAGGCAGATGGTCTTGAGCACGCGCGTCTCGAAGAACAGGAAGAACAAAAAAGGGATGCCTGTGTGCCCCGAGAACACGAACTCGTTGTTGAAGGTCCAGGTCCCCATGATGCGGGAGAACACGAAGTCGAGCTTGCGCATGTCCATCATGCCCACCGGCGGGCCGATGGGAGAGAGGAAGACGAAGAGGGTGCGGATGAAGATGTACACGCCCAGGAGGAACATCAGGAAGGGGATGCGGCGAGGGTAATACGCGATGGCCGCGGCCCCGAGCACGAGGTGCAGGCCGAGCCAGCCCCAGGAGAGCACCGGCAGGGTGTTGACCACGGGCAGGTGCCGGAGCAGCCAATCCGACCCGGTGGGCAGGCGCCGCTGGTCCGCCACCCACCCGAGCTGGGTGTAGAAGGCGTAGCAGAGCACGAAGAAGACCAGCACCCCGGAGAGGGTGATCGCCCACCACTTGGTATGGACCCCGAGCCACTGGTCCTTGATCTCGGAAAGCTCGGCCTTGGTCTCTTCTACGAGGCGCTCGCGCAAGCCGCGGATCTCCTCGGCTGATTCGAGGAACCTGCGCTCCAGGACCGCGAGACGCTCCTGCACGGCTTCCTGGGTCGGTGTCATGTCTTGCCTGCCATCTATTTTATAATATTCGGAGTCACGGAGGGCACATGTTCATCCTCGACCCGGTCAACGCCGTCACCAGCATCCAGTTCTACAGGAAGGTCGCTGTCCAATCCATAGGACGGTCCATCGGTTACCTCATGTACCTGGCAACGCTGTTCACGGCCGCATTCATGGTGTTCTGCTGGCTCAGGATCGTGCCTCCCTTCAAGGACCTCATGGGCTGGATGGCCCAGAACGTCCCTCCCATGACCTTCGGCGACGGCAAGGTGACCTCCGCGGTGGACACTCCCAAGATCGTCCGCCATCCCTCTTTCCCGGAGCTCGGAGTCATGATCGACACCACGCGCACCGAACCCGTGACCCCGCAGATGATGGAGGAGAGCAAGGTCCGCGTCTACATCACCGGCAACGCCATGTACCTGGCGAACCGGCCCGGCAAGGTGGAGGTCAACGACCTGTCCAAGACCAAGGGCCCGCCCATGGAGATCGGGCCGCAGTTCTACCGTGAGTTCGCCAAGATATTCCCCATCGTGATCTACATCGTGGCCGGGATCCTGGCCTTCTTCGGCTTCCTCCTTTGGCGGGCCTGCGCCACTCTCCTCTACTGGCTGGTGGCGTCCCTGCTCAACGCGAGCATGGACGCGGGCCTGGCCCCCGAAGCCCTCGCTTCCGTCGCGCTCTACGGCCAGACCCTGCCGTCCACGCTTTTTGCCATCATGCTGTTCACGCCGGCGGGACTCAACGCCGGGACGGTCCTGCTGGCGGGCTTTGCCATCACCGCCGCCTACATCACCCTGGCCCTGGGGGCGGTCAAGAATGCCGCGGCTCCGCCCGCGGCCGTTTAGTGATATAATCCAGCCATGAGCGAGACCACTTCCGCGCGCGAGACCTGGGGCACCCGGCTCGGCCTGGTGCTGGCCATGGCGGGCAACGCCATCGGGCTGGGGAACTTCCTGCGGTTCCCGGTGCAGGCCACGCAGAACGGCGGCGGGGCGTTCATGATCCCCTACTTCTGCGCCCTCATCTTCCTGGCCGTGCCCCTCATGTGGTGCGAGTGGGCCATGGGCCGGCTCGGGGGCAGCAAGGGCCACGGCACCACCCCAGGCATCTTCACTCTCTTATGGAAACACCCCCTGGCCAAGTACATCGGCGTCTTGGGCATCCTCTTCCCCCTGGGCGTGGTGTTTTACTACAACTACGTGGAAGCCTGGACCCTGGCCTACAGCTTCTTCTCTCTCACCGGGGCATACTTCGGCATCGCGGACGTCGGATCCATGAAGCAGTTCCTCAACACCTTCCAGGGCATCGGCTCGCCCTGGCACGTGTCCCCCATGGGCTACATCTTCTTCCTCATCACCTTCGGCCTCAATATCTGGGTGCTCTCAGGCGGCATCTCCAAGGGCATCGAGAGGCTGGCCAACATCGGCATGCCCATCCTCTTCATCTTCGCGGTTCTGCTCGTGATCCGCGTGTTCACGCTCGGCACCCCCGATCCGGCCGTGCCGGAGAACAACATCTGGAACGGGCTCGGCTTCATCTGGAACCCGGATTTCTCCCAGTTGACGAATTCCAAGGTGTGGCTCGCGGCAGCCGGGCAGATATTCTTCACCACCTCGGTGGGCTTCGGAGCCATCCAGTGCTACGCGAGCTATCTCCGGGAAAAGGACGACGTGGTGGTCACGGGCCTCTCGACCACCATGACCAACGAGTTCGTGGAAGTCATCCTCGGAGGCTCGCTCGCCATCCCCATCGCGTTCGCGTTCTTCGGCAGGGCCGAGACCCTCTCCATCGCCCAAGGCGGCTCCTTCAATCTGGGCTTCGCAGCCATGCCCATCATCTTCCAGAAGCTGGCGTTCGGCAAGCTCCTGGGCACCATGTGGTTCCTCCTGCTCTTCATCGCGGGCATCACCTCCTCGGTGGCGCTCATGCAGCCCCTCATCACCTTCCTTAAAGACGAGCTCGGCTACACGCACAAGAAAGCCCTGGCAGCGACCGCCTGCCTCACCTTCCTGATGGCGCACATCGCCATCTTCGGGCTCCAGGCCGGAGCGCTCGACGAGCTCGACTTCTGGTCCGGCACCTTCGGGGTGGCGCTCTTCGCCCTGGCCGAGACCATCCTCTTCGTCTGGGTCCTGGGCCCGGACAATGCCTGGGCCGAGATCGAGAAAGGCGCGCAGGTCCCGGCCCCGCGCATCTTCTACTACATCATGAAGTACGTCACGCCCGTGTACCTGCTGTTCCTGTTCGTCTCCTGGACCGTGCAGCAGGGCCCGGATGTCCTGGCCATGAAGGGCGTGGCCCCGGCTGACCAGGCCTGGCGCTGGGCAGCGAGGCTGGCCCTGCTCGGGGTGTTCCTGGGCCTGTGCTGGCTCGTCTCGAAGTCCAAGAGGCTCAAAGAACTCACGGAGGCCCCATGACGGGTACTGGCTGGTTCTTCATGGTCGCATGCTGGACGACGCTGACGGTCCTGACCGTCTGGTGCTTCGTCAAGATCCTGGGTCCCCAGCAGAAAACGCAGTAGCGCCGAACGATGCTCAAGCCACCCCTGCCCGAGGGCGGGCAGCCAATCCTGCCCGATCCCCTCGGGGGCCTGCTCACCCCGGAATCCCGGCGCCTGCTTGACAGCATGCTCGACGGCGTCTACATCGTGGACCTTCAGCGCCGCATCCTGTTCTGGAGCAAGGGCGCCGAGGCCCTCACCGGGTATCCCGCGGCCGAGGTCGTCGGAAAGAGCTGCATGGACGAAGTCCTCAACCACATCGACGCCAACGGCAACCTCCTGTGCGGCGGCGCGTGTTCGTTGGCCGAGGCCATCAAGACCGGCCAGCCGGTCAGGAAAAGGATCTATCCCATGCACAAGGCGGGCCACCGCTTCGCGGCGCGGGTGCACTCGGTCCCGGTCCGGGACGCGGCCGGCAGGATCGTCGGAGCCATGGAGGTGTTCCGCGACGTCTCGGCCGAGGAACGCTTCTACGCGCGCCAGCGGAAATTCGACCGCCTCGTCCAGCAGTACATCTCCAAGGCCACCTACGACTCCATCGCGGAAACGGTCGCCCGCGACCTCGAGATATGCCGCGACCCGTCGGCCGAAGAGCGCTTCCAGGCTCTCCAGGATCAGGTCGACAAGGCCATCCAGCTGCACACGGTCAAAGGGAACTACGACTCCGTGCTCAAGTCCGCCGCCAAGGAAGGCGGGATGAACGCCTCCACCCGGGACCTGACGGTCCTGTTCCTCGACGTCGTGTCCTTCACCCATTTCTCCGAGCAGCATCCCCCCGACGCCGTGGTCGGGTTCCTCAACCAGCTCTTCACCCTCACGGCCCACATCATCCGCCAGCACTCGGGCGACATCGACAAGTACATCGGCGACGGGGTCATGGCCGTGTTCATCTCGGCCCAGGACGCGGTGGACGCCGCGCGCGACATCCTGACCAGCGGCATGCCCTCCCTCAACAAGACCCTCGCGACCAAGGGGTTCCCGGAGGTCGAGGTCCGCATCGGCATGAGCAGCGGGTCCGTCATCCAGGGAGACATCGGGTCCGCGGACCGCAAGGACATGACCGTGATCGGCGACGTGGTGAACACCGCCTCGCGCGTGGAGAGTTCCGCCGAGCCGGGCACGTTCCTAATCTCCGAGTCCACCTACTCCCGCCTCGACCGGCCCGCCGAGTTCGTCTTCGCCATGGGGCTCAAGCTCCGGGGAAAGGATCGGATGGTCCGGCTGTTCAAGCCCAAGATCGTCTGAACCTGAGGCCCGCAAGAAAGGACTTGACAGGGACCATAGGTCCTATGCGATAATAGGCCTAATGGTCCCCGCAGGGGCCCAGACCCAAGGGGTTGGGAGGCAATAATGGGCAGACCGTGGCTGTTCTTCGCCGTTTCATTCGCGCTGTCTTTGTCCGCGGGCCTGTCCTGGGCCGCGCCTGACCAGGAGTTCGACCAGGGCGTGGACCACAAGCCCGTGTTGGAGGCCGCGGTCGCGGCCGCAGGCAGCCTCCTTCCCGCGGCCTCCAGGGCCCATGCCAAGGGCGACGACGTCCCGGTGTGGATCAGCGTGGCCGACAAGGACGTGAGCGTCCTCGGCGAAGCCTTCGGCCTCCCGGACCGCCCCGTGATCCTCCAGGGCGCGGGCGTCTCCATCTACCAAGCCCGGACCGCCGAGCTCGACGAGCTCTCGGAGGCCATGCACCAGAAGCTCCACAAATGCGGCGGCTTCTTCGCGCACAGCACCCTCGAGGCCGCCAAGGCCGACCTCGAGCCCGCGCCGGCTGCCGCGGCCCGCGCCCTCACCATCGACCAGGGCGCGGTCGTCCCCGCCATGGTGGCCCTCGCGGACGAGCCGAGCATCACCAAGACGATCACGCGTCTGGCTTCCTTTAAGAACCGCTACTACCGGTCCAAGACCGGGACGGAGTCCTCCCGGTGGATCGGCGAGCACTGGAAAGAGCTCTCCCAGGGCAGGACGGACATGAGCGTGTCCCTGCTCAAACACTCGGGCTGGACGCAGGAATCGGTCATCCTCACGGTCACGGGCTCGGCTGAGCCGGAGAAGGTCGTGGTCCTGGGCGGCCACGCGGACTCCATCGCGGGCTGGTACGGCGGCGAGGACGCGACCGCCCCCGGGGCGGACGATAACGCCTCGGGCATCGCGGCCCTCACCGAGACGATCCGAATCATCGTTGCCACCGGCTACCGGCCGAAGAAGACCCTCAAGTTCATGGCCTACGCGGCCGAGGAGGTCGGATTGCGCGGCTCGCAGGAGATCGCGGCCTCCTTCAAGAAGGACGGCGTGGCGGTCCAGGGCGCATTCCAGCTCGACATGACCAACTTCAACGGCTCGGCCGAGGACATCTTCCTCATCACGGACCACACCAATGACGCGCAGAACGCCTTCGTGGGCAAGCTCGTCGAGACCTACACTTCCTACAAGCTCGGCCGCACCGCCTGCGGCTACGCATGCTCCGACCACGCCTCGTGGACCAAGAACGGCTTCGCAGCGTCCTTCCCGTTCGAGGCGAAGTTCGGAGAGGACAACAAGAACATCCACACCGCGCAGGACACGCTCGCCCAGAGCGGCGGGCATTCCAAACACGCTCTCAAGTTCGCGAAGCTGGCCGTGGCATACGCCGTGGAGATGGCAAAATGAGGGGAAATCAAATGGTTGGAGGTGGAACAATGGTTCGTCATGCTGTGGCGTCCGTGGTCGGCGCGGTCCTCTTGGCCGCGGTCCTGCTGTACACGCCGTCCCGCAAGGTCTGCGAGGGCTTCCTGCCGGAGAACGACATGCGCATCGACGTGGGCTCGTTCGAGGACAAGGGCATCACGCAGGCTCAGTTCAACAACGTCCTCGACGTGGTGGAGAAGATCTACAAGCCCATCGTGGCCGCCAAGGGCGCGACCCTGGTCATCGAGCGCAAGTGGGACGACGGCACGGTCAACGCCTACGCCCAGCAGCAGGGCGGCAAATGGATGATCTCCATGTTCGGCGGCCTGGCCCGCCACGCGGCCGTGACCCAGGACGGTTTCGCCCTGGTCGCGTGCCACGAGATGGCGCATCACCTCGGCGGCGCCCCGAAGGGGGCGGGTTGGTTCGGCTCCTGGGCCTCGATCGAGGGGCAGGCCGACTACGGCGGCAACCTCAAGTGCCTGCGCAAGGTCTTCACCGACCTGGCCAGCGCCGGGTTCACCCGGCCCCTGGCCGACGACCCGCTCGCGGTCGAAGCCTGCGATAAGGCCTTCTCCTCGAAGGAAGACAAGATGATCTGCCTGAGGGGCTCCATGGGGGGCAAGTCCGTGAGCGCCCTGTTCAAGGCCCTCAGCAACGACCCCAAGGACCCGCAGTTCGACACGCCCGACCCGGCCGTGGTCAGCGCCATGTACGAGAAGCATCCCAAGACCCAGTGCCGCATGGACACCTACCTGCAGGGGTCGATCTGCGGCAGGACCGTCTCGGAAGAGGTCAATGACAAGGATGTCTTCGCCGGGACCTGCAACAAGAAGACCGGCCAGACCGTAGGGATCCGGCCCCGCTGCTGGTACAAGCCTCCGGCGGATGAGCCCGCGCTCATGAGCGTGCCCGTGATGGCGGAAGCCGGCAAGGCTCTCTCGGCGCCCGGGTCCGCGCTCTCGAGCCTGCGGGGTTCGGACCTCTGGAAGGGACTATAAACACGGAGCCTCCGCGGCGACGCTGACCGCGGAGGCCGGAAACGCGGGGCCGCCCGAAAGGACGGCCCCGCGTTTTTTTCAGCGAAATGGAGCCCCAGCCCCCCTCGCCCCGCTATCTGGTATAATTCCGACCACACGCCTTATGAGGTCCAGAATGAGAACAGCCTCCCCCGCAGCCTCGCACCCCGTGATCGCCAAATACAAGCTCCCGGCGGAGGTCCGCTACTGCAGGAAGTGCGTCATCTCCAACCAGCGGCCGCGCATCCACTTCGATTCGGACGGGGTCTGCAGCGCCTGCAGGTTCGCCGAGCACAAGAAGAGGGGCATCGACTGGGCCTCGCGGGAGGCCGAGCTCAAGAAGCTCCTGGACCGCCACCGCAGCTCGGACGGCTCCTACGACGTCGTGGTGCCGGCCAGCGGCGGCAAGGACTCCGCGTTCACGGCGCACCAGCTCAAGTACAAGTACGGGATGCACCCGCTCACCGTCACCTGGTCTCCCCACCTCTACACGGACATCGGGTGGAAGAATTTCCAGAATTTCATCCACATCGGGGGCTTCGACAACATCCTGGGCACGCCCAACGGCCAGGTCCACCGGGTCCTCACGCGCCTGGCCTTCGAGCGCCTCGGCGACCCGTTCCAGCCCTTCATCTACGGGCAGAAGGCCTTCCCCATGAGGATGGCCATCCACCACAAGGCCGGCCTCGTCATGTACGGAGAGGACGGCGAGGTCGAATACGGCGGGGACACGAACGCGACCGACCGCTCGGGACACGACGCCTCCGAGGACCTCATCAAGCATTACTTCTCCGGCATCGGACCCCTGGAATGGACGAAGCACGGGGTGCGGCGCGAGGACCTGCACGCCTATCTTCCCCCGACGCGCAAGGAGGTCGAGTCGGCCAAGCTCGAGATCCGCTTCTTCGGCTACTACAAGAAGTGGATCCCCCAGGAGAACTACTATTACTCCGTGGAGAACACGGGGTTCGCGGCCAACCCGGACGGCCGCTCCGAGGGGACCTACTCCAAGTACGCCAGCCTCGACGACCGCACCGACGGCTACCACTACTACCTCGGCTACATCAAGTTCGGCATCGGCCGGACGACCTCGGACGCGGCCCACGAGATCCGCGACGGCCATATCACCCGCGAGGAAGGGGTCGCGCTCGTGCGCCGTTACGACGGGGAGTTCCCACAGAAGCACTTCCTCGAGTTCCTGGACTACACTGGCCTTTCCGAGAAGAGATTCTGGGAGGTCGTCGACAGCTTCAGGCCGCCCCACCTCTGGGAGAAGACCAAGAAAGGGTGGAGGCTCAAGCACCAGGTCTCATGAGACCCAGCGTCCGGGAACTCCTGCCGGCCTGCCTGGGCGGGAGGCGGCCCCACCCTTTCATCATCGCCGAGGCCGGCGTCAACCACAACGGGGACTTGGGCCTCGCGGCCCGGCTGGTCCTGGCCGCCAAGAAAGCCGGCGCGGACGCGGTCAAGTTCCAGACCTTCAGGACCGGAAGCCTCGTGTCCCGCTCGGCTCCGAAGGCGGACTACCAGAAGGCCCGGACCCGCGGCCCTGACTCGCAGGCGTCCATGCTCCGGGCCCTGGAGCTCGACCGGGCCGCCCACGAGAAGCTCAAGAAGCTCTGCTCCCGGACCGGCATCCTGTTTCTCTCGACTCCCTTCGATTCCGAAAGCGCCGACCTCCTCGACGAGATCGGGGTCCCCCTTTTCAAGCTCGGCTCCGGCGAGGTGACGAACAGGCCGCTCCTCGAGCACGTGGCCGCCAAGGGCAGGCCGATGATCCTTTCGACCGGCATGAGCACCCTGGCCGAGGTCGCGACAGCCGTCGGCTGGGTCAAGGCGGTCTCGAAAGCTCCCCTGGTCCTCCTGCACTGCGTGACCGAGTATCCGGCCCCGCCGGACCAGGCGAACCTCAAGGCGATACTGACCATGGCCCGAGCCCTGCACCTGCCGGTCGGCTGGTCCGATCATACCGAGGGATCCGCTGTCTCGGTGGCGGCCGCGGCCCTGGGCGCTCCGATCATCGAGAAGCACCTGACCATCGACAGGACCCTGCCCGGTCCCGACCACGCGGCCTCCCTCGAGCCCGCAGCCTTCGCCGCCTTCGCGGCCGACGTCCGGACGGCCGTCGCCGCCCTGGGAAACGGCGCCAAGCGGCCCGCGGCCTGCGAGCGGCGCAACCTTGCGGTCGGACGCCGCAGCCTCACCTTGGTCACGGCACTCCCGAAAGGGAGCGTGCTCAAGTCCTCGGACCTGGCCGTCAAGCGGCCCGGCACCGGCATCCCTCCCTCCATGCTCCACGCGGTCGTGGGCAGGACATTGTCCCGGGACCTGGCCGAGGACGAGACCCTCACCTGGGCCGCCCTGGCGGCAAGGGACCGCCGTCCCCGAAGGCGCGGGACGTGCTCCGCTCGCCGGAGGGGGCTGGCGGCAAGGGACCGCCGTCCCCGAAGGCGGAGGATCGCGTGAAGACCCGGCGCAAGATCGCGGTCCTCACCTCGAGCCGCGCCGACTACGGCCTGCTGTACTGGCTCATCCGCCGCGCCCGAGCCGACCCCGGGGTGCGGCTCCAGGTCGTGGCCACGGGCTCGCACCTCTCGGCCGCGTTCGGCAGGACCGAGCGGCTCATCATCGAAGACGGCATCCCCCTCGCCGCCCGCGTGGACATGAACGTCCGCGGGGGCACGGACCTCGATACCGCGCGCTCGCTCGGGACCGGGGTGACCCGGATGGCCGAGGCCCTCTCAAGGCTCTCCCCGGACTTCATGGTCGTGCTCGGGGACCGATTCGAGATCCTGGCCGCGGCCGCCGCGGCCACGGCCATGCGCATCCCCATCGCCCATCTTCACGGCGGGGAATCGAGCGAGGGCGTCATCGACGAGCAGATCCGGCACGCGGTGACCAAGCTGGCGTACCTCCATTTTACCGCGGCCGAACCCTACCGCCGCCGCGTCCTCCAGATGGGCGAGGACCCGCGGAGGGTCTTCAACGTCGGGGCCCCGGGGCTGGAGTACATCGCCCGCCTGCGGCCGCTGGGCAGGGAAGCCCTCGAGCTCCGGGTCGGCATGCGTCTCGACGGGCCTCTGGTCCTGGCCACCTTCCATCCCGAGGGAGGCGGAAGGACTCGGGCTTCCCTGGCCGCCCTTCTGGCCGCGCTCTCCGACCTGGACCTGCGGACCGTGTTCACCTACGCCAACGCCGACGCGGAGGCCGACGCGGAGGGCAGGGCCGTCAACTCGGCTCTGCGCCGCTTCTGCGCCTCACGGCCCGGCCTCTGTCGGGCCGTGCCCTCGCTCGGGCAGGACGGGTATCTCAGCCTCCTGGCCCGTGCGGACGCGGTGGTCGGGAACTCATCGAGCGGCATCCTCGAAGCCCCGACCCTGCGGGTCCCGACCGTCAATGTGGGCGACCGCCAGGCCGGCAGGCTGCGCGCGCCCTCTGTCGTCGACGTCCCCGCGTCGAAGCCGGCCATCGTCCGCGGCCTGCGCCGAGCCCTCTCGAAAGACTTCCGCCGCCTGCGCTGCCAGGGGAAGAACCCTTACGGAGGAGGCGAGGTCTCGGGGAAGATCCTGCGCATCCTCAAGACCTTCCCGCTGCCCGCTGAGGGCGTGCGCAAACCATTCCACGACTGGCACGGAGGCCGACCGTGAAGATCCTCATCTTGGGAGCCGGAGGCCACGGCCGGGTGCTGCTCCATGCCCTGCGCCTGGCCGGGAAGAAAGTCTCGGCATTCGCGGACAAGGACCCCGGCCTCGTCGGCGGGTCCCTCGACGGCGTGCCGGTCCTCCTCGAGGAGGAGGCGCTTCGCCGGCATCCTCCGGGCTCCATCCTGCTGGTCAACGGCGTGGGCCTGAACGACTCGACCGTTCCCCGGCGCGGGCTCTACGAGCGCCTCAAGAAGAGAGGCTATTCCTTCGCCTGCGTCCGGGACCCGGAGGCGAGCATCGCTCCGGACGCGGTCATGGCCGAAGGAGCCGAAGTCCTGACGCGCGCCGTCCTCCACTCCCGCGCCTCCATCGGGGAGAACGCAGTGGTGAACACCGGCGCCATCGTGGAGCACGACTGCG
>JACRNU010000007.1 GCA_016234805.1 Elusimicrobiota bacterium | reverse complement strand
GCCCCCTCTGCCCCTTGCCGATGGGAGCGATGAGGTCGAGCAGGCGCGTGGTGGGCTCGGTCTTGTCGTGCTCCAGGATGAACCTCTTGTTGGGGTGGAGCGGGGTGAGGTTGTCGAAGAACGGCCGCTCCTTGAGCTGGTCAGCCTCCACGCCGTTGATCTTCTTGACCTGCAGGAGCGCGAAGAAGCGCTCGCCGTCCTTGGGAGGCCGGACGAACCCGCCGACCATGTCCCCCTTGCGCAGGCCGAACTTCTTGATCTGCGAGGGCGAGATATAGATGTCGTCGGGCCCGGGCAGATAGCTGTACTGCTGGGACCGGAGGAACCCGAAGCCGTCCGGCAGGACCTCGAGCACCCCTTCGTCGTAGATCATGCCGTTGGCCTTGAGCTGGCCCTCGAGGATCTTCGCGATCATCTCCTGCTTGCGCAGGCCCGAGACCCCCTCGAGGTGGAGGTCCTTGGCGATGCCGTTGAGCTCGGGGATGGTCATCTTCACCAGCTGGGTGACGTCGACCATCTTGAGGGGCTGGCCGGGCTGGGGTTCTCCGGACTGGCTGGGCTGCTCCCCTTGGCCGCGGGATTCGCCGCCGCTCCTGGGCTCGCGATGCTCACCCTGATTGCGCCCCTCGCGGTTGCTGTTGCCGCCGCGGCCTTCGCGCGGACCGTTGCCGCCCCGCCCCTCGCGGGGCTCGTTCTGCCCGCGCGGCTCTTCCTGCCCCTTGGACTCGTGCTGCTGGGCCTTCGCAGATCCTTCCATGTCTTTACCCTCCGATGATTCGCCCCTCACTGCCTGCTCCCGCGACGCCGGATCAACTCGAACGCCTTGTGATACTCCGAGATCCTTCTCACGAAATCCTTCCGGCTGCCGTCGTTGCGGACGACCACGTCCGCGAGGGCCGCCTTCTCCGAGTCGGGCATCTGCGCGGCCATCCTCGCCCTGGCCTGGGCCTCCGGCATCCCCCCCGCCCGAGCCCTCGCCAAGCGGAGCTTCCTGGCCGAGCGGACCAGGAGGGTCGCGTCGAACCTCCGGTGGAGGGACGGGTCTCCGGTCTCGAAGAGGAGAGGGACCTCGACCACCACCACGCCCCGGGCCCGGCGGATGCGCCGGAGCATCTCCGCGCGGATGGCCGGGTGGAGTATGCGCTCGAGCCGCCGGAGCTCGTCCGGCCTGGCGAAGACGCGCTCCGCGAGCCTCGCCCGGTCCAGACATCCGTCCGGACGCAGGACCGAGGAGCCGAACGAGCGCTCCAGCCGGCGCAGGACCGGAGCGCCGGGCCGGCAGAGCTCTCGGGAGATGCCGTCCAGGGAGACCACGGCGGCCCCGGCGCGGCGGAAGGTCTCGAGCGCCAGGCTCTTGCCGCTCGCCAGACCGCCGGTCAAGCCCACGACGAAGCGGCTCCTCAATGCTTTTTCCTCTCCGAATAGCGGCGCATGACGGCTTTCTCATCTTCGCTGAGCGAATCGATGCCCTCGGCGATGATCTTGTCCAGGATGCGGTCCACGTCGTCCATGGAGGCCGGCAGCTGCTCGGCCTTGCGTCCCTCGCCGGCCTTGGAGCGGACGCGCGGCGAAGCGGGCATCCGCGGAGCCGCGTCCTTGATCCAGGCTTGTGCCCTGATCTTCAGCACCCACCACCACCGGATGTACAGGTAGCCCGTGACCAGGCCGCCTAGGTGCGCGAACCGGGCGATGCCGGACCCGGACTCGGTCGCGGCGGAGAAGAGCTCGATGACCCCGCAGATGATGGCCATCTGCCTGGCCGTCACAGGCAGGAAGAAATAGAGGTAGACGACCGCGTCCGGGTAGAGCATGGCAAAGGCGGCCATGAGCCCGAAGAGAGCCCCCGAGGCCCCTACCACCGGGGACAGGGAGTAAGGCTGGAGCGCCACCGAAGCCGCGGCGGCCCCGAGACCGCAGAGGAAGTAGAACTTCAGGAACTCGCGGGTGCCCCACTGGGACTCCACGGGCATGCCGAACATCCAGAGGCAGAAGATGTTGAAGAGCAGGTGGAAGAAGCCGCTGTGGATGAAGAGATAGGTGACGGCCTGCCAGAGCCAGCGCTCCATCAGGAACCGCTGGGGCACGAGGCCGAAGAGCCCGTCGAAGGCGCCCGGCGCCAAGCCGCCGTTGACGACCGCGCGCAGCACGAAGACCGCGGCGTTGATCATCATGAGCCACTTCACGCCAGGCGGCAGGGACCGGAAATCGATGGGCGACTGGGCGAAGGCCCTGGTCATACGGGCCTCATGTCCTGCCAGTTCCGGCCGGCCTTGACGTCGACCTTGAGGGGGATCTTCAGGGCCACCGCGGTCTCCATGACCCCCCGGACCCAGGCGGAGAACTCCTTGACCGAGCCCTCCGGGACCTCGAAGAGGAGCTCGTCGTGGATCTGCAGGAGCATGACCGCGCGGAACCGGTGGGCCTCGGCCCTGAGCCCCGAAGCCACCTTGAGCATCGCGGCTTTGATCACGTCCGCGGACCCTCCCTGTATGGGCGTGTTGGTCGCGGCCCGCTCCCCGAACTGCCTCAGGGCGGTGTTCTTGGCCGCGAGCTCGGGCAGGTGCCGGATCCTGCCCATGAGGGTGCGCACGAGCCCCGAAGCCCTGGCCGACTCGATGTTGGACCTCACCCAGGAAGCGACCCCGTCGTAGCGCTCGAAGCACTTCTTGATGTAGTCCGCGGCCTCGTTGCGGGGGATTCCCAGGGCCTGCGCCAGGCCGTGGGCGGACTGGCCGTAGACGATGCCGAAGATGATGGCCTTGGCGCGGCGGCGGTGCTCCTTATCCACCGAACCGGGCTCGAGGTGGAAGACCTCGGCCGCGGTCCTCACATGGATGTCCTGGTCGTGGACGAAGGCCTCGCAGAGGACGCGGTCCCCGGACACGTGCGCCAGCACCCGCAGGTCGATCTGCGAGTAGTCCGCGGAGACCAGGGCCATGCCCGGGCCGGCCGTGAAGGCCCGGCGGATCTTCTGCCCGGGCTCGGAGCGCACCGGGATGTTCTGCAGGTTCGGGTCCAGGCTGGAGAGCCGGCCCGTCGCGGTGCCGGCCTGGTCGAAATGGGTGTGAACCCTGCCCGCGCCCGGGCCGAGCCGGGCGAGCAGCCCGTCGATGTAGGTCGCCTTGAGCTTGGCCAGCTCGCGGTACTCGATGACCTTGGCCGGGATGGGATGCACGCCGGCCAGGGTCGCCAGGGCGGCCTCGTCCGTGGACCGGCCGCCCTTGGCGGTCTTGTGGGCCACGGGCAGCTGAAGCTTGTCGTAGAGCAGCTCCCCGAGCTGCTTGGGCGAGTTCAGGTTGATCTCAGCTCCCGCAAGCGCGTCTACCTCGGCCTTCAAGCGCCGGATTTGGGCGTCGAAATCCCCGGAGAGGGTCCGGAGGTAGGCCGCGTCCACGACGATGCCGGCGTCCTCCATCTCCATGAGGATCCACAGGAGCGGGGTCTCGATGGTCTCGAAGAGCTTCAGGACCCCCTTGTCCGCCATGGCCGCGGCCAGCGCCGCATGGCCCAGGGCCAGGCCCGCGCGGCGGCGCAACTCCTCTGCGAGGTCCTTGGCGGGCTTGCCGCGCGGGGCCCCCGGGTCAAGGCAGTACGCGGCCAGCATGGTGTCGAAGACAGGGGCCGCAAGCGCCAGGCCGAGGGACCTCAGGCCGGGCAGAGCGGCCTTGACGTCGTGGCAGACCTTGAGCGCCTTGCCGGACAGGGCTCCGGCGAGCGCCTTCTTGGCGTCGGAGAGGTCCTTGCCTTTCAGGAAGGCGGTCCTGCCGTCTTCCAAGCCCACCGCCGCCATGGCAGGCAGGTTGTCCAGGAGGTCCGGGGAATCATTGGCCACGCAGGAAAGCGTCAGGACGCCGGACTTCGCTGCCTCCTTGAGCACGGCCTGGAGGTCCGTTTCTTTCAGAGGGATGGAGACAGAGACCGCGGAGGCCGAGGCCGGGGCTCCCTCAGGGGCATCGGCTGAAGCCCCCTGGCCGCCGTTGACCGAAGGCGAGCCTCCCAACTCCCTGAGCAGTGCATGGAACTCGAGCCTTTCGAGCAAGGGCCCGAGCTTTCCGAGGTCCAGGGCCGGAGCCGCGCAGGACGCGACCTGGAACTCCACGGGAGCGTCGCTGCGCAAACGGATAAGGTCCAGAGCGGCCTCCATGTCCTTCTCCCCCTCCACCAGCAGAGCGGAGGTCTTGGCAGGGATGCGGGGGTCGCCCTCCTTGGCCGCCCGGAGCGCGGCGGAAAGGGTGCCGAAATCCTTGAGGAGCTTGCGCGCGCCCACAGGCCCGATGCCTCGCACTCCGGGGACGTTGTCCGAGGAGTCGCCGGTCAGGGCCAGAAAATCCACCACGGCCTCGGGCCCGACCCCGAGCTTCTCCTCGATCCTGGGGGGATCCATCCACACTCCCTTGCTCGGGTCGAGCACGCGCACCCCGCCCGCGACCAGCTGCAGGGCGTCCTTGTCTCCCGTCACCAGGACCGCGTCATAGCCCTCGTCCGCGGCCCTCCTGGCCAGGGTCGCCATGAGGTCATCCGCCTCGAAGCCCTGGAGGACCACGGTGGCGCACCCGAGGGCTTGGGCGAGCTCCGGAGCCTGGCGCAGCTGCTTGACTAGGTCAGCGTCGGTCTCCTTGCGGGTCGCCTTGTACGCGGCAAAGGCCTGGTGCCGGAAGGTGGGGCCGGGAGAGTCGAAGCAGACAGCCACCCGGTCGGGCTTCTCCTCACGGATGAGCTTGAGGAGCATCCTGGAAAAGCCCAACAGGGCTCCCACCGGCTCCCCCTTGGAGGAAGTCAGGGGGGGCAGGGCGTGATAGGCCCGGTGGAGATAAGCGTGGGCGTCTACGAGATAGAGGCGCGGCCTCATCGGGAAACGGTTGCGGCGGTCCGGCGACTGATTCAACCTGCGGAAATCAGGGAATCGAACTTCTTCTTGATCTCGGCCTTGGGGTGCATGCCCTGCAGCTGGTCCACGAGCTTGCCGCCCTTGAAGAACAGCAGGGTCGGGATCGCCTGGATCCGGAAGCGGCCCGGAATGCCGGGGTTCTCATCCACATTGACCTTCCCCACCCGGACCTTCCCCGCGTATTCCTTGGCGAGATCCTCGAGCACCGGGGTCAGCATCCGGCAGGGCTGGCACCAGGGAGCCCAGAAATCCACCACCGCGGGCTGAGGACTCTGAAGGACGTCCTTGTCAAAAGTGTCGTCCGTTACCTGGAGGTCGAGGGACATGCTTGGGAGTCTCCTAGGATCTGCTGGTTGGGTGCTACGGCTCGGCTGGAGCGGATTAAATGATAGCAGGTGCCGCTATATTAGTCAACTCAATCTGGTGTCAGGCGCTGCCGGCGGGCAGGATGCGGCCGATCTCGTCGCGGATGGCCTCCATGGAGACCGGCTTGGCCAGGAAGGAAGCCGCCCCGGACAAGAGCATCTCCGCGCGGTCCCGCGGGTCGTTGTACTGCGACGAGGCGGTGATGAAGACCACCGGGACCTTCTTCAAACGGTCCGACCTCTTCAGGATGCGGCAAAGGTCGAACCCGTGGATGTCGGGAAGCTGGAGGTCGATGATGATGGCTCCGGGCAGGGCCTTGCCCAGCGCTTTGATGGCCTCATAGCCCGTACGGGTTCCTTCCACCTTGACGCCCGAAAGCGACATGGCGTCGATGAAGGTCTCGCGGAAATGGTCGTCGTCTTCCACGATGAACAGCGAAAGTCCGGCCAGCCTGTCGGTTTTGGCAGTGCTCATTTCAGATTCCTCTCTTAGCCCATGAGGCCGTCGAACCAGCGCGCGGCCTTGGCCGCGACCCTGGCGACGAAGCCGGGGGTCGCGGGCTCCATGGTCTCCTTCAGCAGATCGTATGCGGCGTCCATGTTGATGAAGCCGTCGCCCTCGAGGTCGGGACTCTGGCCGGTCTTCTCCAGGGTGGCCATGACCGCGTTGACGACAGCGTCGAGCTTCTCTCCGATCTCGGTGACGCCGAAAAGCTGGGCAAGGTGCGCGATGGCGCCCGCGATGTCCGGGGCGGACATCGAGGTGCCGGAGATGGCCTTCACCGGGCCGTAGACCGGGTCGGTCCGGTCCGCGTCCGAGAGGTTCGTGGGCCAGGCGCTATCCTTATTGTGGCCGACCGAGGTCAGGTCGGGCCGGTGCGGGTAATCCTGGTCGCCCTGGGTCGCCGCGCTCCGGGGGCCGCGGGAGGAGAAGTAGGCAATCTTCTTTTTGCGGTCGGAGGCGGCCACGGAGAGGACCCGCACCGCGCCGGTCTTGGCGTCCTTGTAGTAGACGATGGCCGGAGAGCCGATGGTGTTCTTGCCTGGCCCGGAGTTGCCGGCCGCGAAGACCATGATCCGGCCCTCTTCCGCGAGCTTGCGCACGAGCTGAGAGTCGGGGCTGTTCGGGTCGCCGTCGTCGGAGCCCCAGGAGTTCGACATGATGATGTTGCCGTCGTTGCCCGCGTCGGTGAGGGACTTGAGGATGTCCTCGAGGGTCGCCCCGCCGTTCGAGAAGGTCTTGTAGTGCGTCACGTCCTTGAGCCACCGGCCGATGTTGAGCACGTCGGCGGTCACCCAGGAGCCGTGCCCGATGTCGTCGATGTTCTCCCCGGTGGTCTCGTTCTTGACCTTGACGCCCTTGAGCATGGGGTGGTTGGTGTCCACCCCGGTGTCGATGACCGCGACTTTGGGCTGCGGGATGGACTTGGCGCTGCCCGTGAAGAACCGGACCAGCTTCATCGCCAGGCGTGTGACCGGCCCCATCTCCGCGGGCCCGAACTTCTCGAGCGCGGCCTGGTGGGCCGAGCCTGCCCGGACGATCTTGAGGGTCTCGTCGAGCGTCACCGCGGCCGGGGCCGTGGGGTCCACGTTCTCCGGGGTGACGGGGATGGGCTTGATGATCTTGCGCGAATCGTTGTCGTAGACCTGGTGGCCCTGGCTCGCCATGAAGGAGGTGAATTCCTGGACCCGGCTCGAGCTCACGCGGAACACCGCGGAGTTGATCCTGCGGACCGTGGCGGTCGGCGTGGCCGAAAGGTCGGAGAGGGCGAACCGGTCCACCCCGAGCGACTCGATCTGCTGGAGCATCCCGTCCTGCGCGTCGGCGTAGGCCTGCACGCCCTGGCGCTTGGTCACGTCCACCGAAGAGAGGAAGGAATCGGTCATGAGCCTCCGGCCGTCCTGGCCGGAGAACTTCACGATGAGGACCACGGGCTTGTCCGTGTCCACGGTCTGGCCCGAAGTCTTGGAGGGGGTCCCGAGCATGCCGACCTGGATGGAGACATCGCCGGGCGTGCCCAGGAAGGCGCCGTTGCTGCCCCCGCGGTCGCCGCCGAACTCGTCGGACACGGTATCAGGACCGTCGTCCTGACGCCGGGCCGGGTTGCCCAGGTCATCGAGACCGTCCGTCCCATCAGGGCCGTTGTCGCGGGCCGAGTCGTCCTCGACCGGCATTCCCCGCCGGGAGCCCTTGGACCGGGTCAGGCCTGACCGCGAGGAGCTTGCGGACCCCGAGAAGCTGGCCCCGGGCATCAGGAAGGAGCCGTCAGCGCTCACCGGCACGGCTCGGACTCCGAGGACCTTGTCCATGATGGCTGCGCCGGAAGCGTGCGCCCCGTCCGCCGGCATCTCAGCAGCCTGCGCCCCGGTGAGGGAGAGTTCTTCCTTCATGTCGAGGAGCTCGGCGGCCTTGGGCGCTGCCTGGGGAGCCCCGACCGCTGGAACGACCGCGGGCGAAATCGAAGGCGCCGGCATGACCATGGCCGCGGGCACGGCCTCGGGAGCCGCCGCTGACGGCAGGACCGCGGGCACCGCGAGGCTCGGGGTGAAGGAGCGCAAGGAGACCGGGCTGACCCCGAAAGAAGGAGCGCTGACGCGGCCCGCGCCGCCCAGAGGAGCGACGACCGGGGCCGTCACGCCGGAGCCGATGCTCGTCACGGCCCTGCCGGTCACGACCTGGGCCGAGGCGTTCGCAACGCAAAGGGAGATGAAGAGGGCGATGAGGGCCGATTGGTTCTTCTTCATTATTCCATTATATCCAGGACCGCCCGGCACCCGTACGGGTCCTAGGTCCCAATAGGACCTCAACAATCGGCCCATCGGAGAGAGTCCTTGGTCCCATTGATTACGGACAACCGGGCCCACGGAAGGCAGACCATGGACCCACCCTGGGCCCCACTCCGCTCCGTAAGCGCGTCGGAACCAGGGCCCGGGCTCAGGACCGAGGCCGGATCAGGCCTTCTTGCCCGCCAAGAGGGCGGAGGAGGCTTCCTCGAAGGCCTTGATGTCAAAGGGCTTGTGGAGCTGGGGGTAGCCCCTGCCGTCCATCACGTCCTTAAGGGCGCTTCCCGGAGGGGAACCGGAGACCACGAGCACCTTGAACCGCGCCGTCAGCCCACGATGTTCCAGATTCCTGAAGAAATCCAGGGCCGACATGCCCGGCATGTTGAGGTCCGTGACCAGGAGGGCAGGGGGCTGTTCGAGGATGCGGGCCAGGGCCTCGTCGAAGCTCTTGGTCAGGACCACGGGCCGGCCGTGGACCCCGAGCAGCCTGTTCAGGAGCTCCCTGCCCGCCGGATCGTCCTCGGCCACGAGGATGTCCCCTGGACCGCAGGCTTCCCTGCTCTTGTCCTCGGTCCCGGGAAGATCGGGGGCGACCGGCAGGCGGACCATGAAGGCGGCGCCCTTGCCCGGGGAGGATTCGACGCTGATCCGTCCGCCTTCCCCCTCGACGATCTGCTTGCAGATGGCCAGGCCCAGGCCGGTGCCCTTGCCCGCGGCCTTGGTGGTGAAGAAGGGCTCCCAGATGCGGCCCATGACCTCGGCCGGGATGCCCGGCCCGCTGTCCGAGACCGTCACCAGGACCTCACCGTCCGACGCGCAGGTCGACACGGTGATGACCCCCCGGCCCTTGCCTGATTCGATGGCTTGCCTGGCGTTGACCAGCAGGTTCAAAAGGACCTGCTGGATCTCAGCCCGCGACAGGAACGCGGGAGGGATGCCGGACCCGTACTCCTCCACGACCTCGAGGTCCGCGCCGATCCAATCCACCCTCACCAGTTTCACGCATTCCTTCACGAGACCGTTGAAATCCGCCGGCTTGCGTTCTGCGACGCCCCGACGCGCGAACGAGAGCATGTTCTGGATGGTCTCTTTGCAGCGCAGGACCGCTTTCTCGATCTTGATCATGGCGTCACGGGCGTCCCTCTCCGACAAGGAGCCCCTCAGGGCGAGTTGGGCGTGGCCGAGGATGGAAGCCAGGGGCGTGTTGATCTCATGGGCCACGCTGGCGGTCAGGGTCCCCATGGTGGCCAGGCGGTCCATGTGCCGAAGCTGGGCCTGGGTCTGCTCGCGCTCGCGCTCCATCTTCCTCTGCTCCGCGGTGAGCCGGACCCGGGAAGTCCTCTCCTGGCGCGCGATCCTGCTGATGATGACCGCTGCCAGCACGATGGTCACGGCCTTCACCAGCAATTCGACCAAGCCCCCCCACAGCCTGGCATGGAAGTACGCCGTGTAGGGCAAGGCGAGCAGGACCGCGGCGCCTGCCGTGACAGCCAAAATCCCGCGCCAGGTGAAGAACACGCACCCGTGGAAGACCGGCAGGAGGTAGCCGATCCAAAGATAGGATTCCCGGCCTCCGGAATACTCCACCACAGCGGTGAGCAGCCCGAGGTTCACCCCAACGGACAGGGCCAAGCGCCTGGTCCCGGCGAGGTCTCCGGGCAGGAGGAGCTTGATGGTCAGGAGGTTGAAGAGCAGGAGCGCGGCAAAGGACCAGAGGATGTCCGGATAGGCGAAGTTCGGGTTCTCCCGTCCGAGGAAGACCACGGCCGCCATGACCACCACGAAGCCGACGCCGTCGAGACGGTACGGATCGAACTTCCGTTCCCCGGCAGGGGCCGGATGCTTCATGCACCAATCGTATCAATTTTCAACCGAGGGGTAGATCCGGCGCGGCCGGGAACCGGCCTACTTGACGGCCCGGCGCTTGGAGATGGGGAAAACCGCGTAGGGCTCGATGAAATCCAGGATCGCGGTCACGGTCATCGTGCCCCCCACGATCCACAGGGCGGTCAGGATGGGAAGGGTCTCCATGAGCAGGCCGAAGGCCAGGACACCGGCCACGGAAAGGATGAGAGAGTAGAAGAACATCGCTGAGAACACCTTGCCCGCGTCCTCGGGGTAGCGCTCCCGGATGACCTTCTGCTCCACGCTCCACCACGCGACCGAAGCCGGGCCTTTGAGGAACGATGCAAGAAGCATCGCCCCGACCGAGCCCCAGAGCCCGGTGGTGAAGAAGATGCCCCAGTAGGCCAGGGCGCCGAACCCGTGCAGGAACGAGGTCCATTTGCCGTCGCGCTCCAGCGGAGAATCTTTCAGGACGTCGTTGCCCCTGCCGGGCCGGCCCTGCCGCATCATCATCCAGAAGGTGGAGAGACCCATGCCCAGGGATTGGGCAGCCAGGAAGAGGCCGAACGCGCCGGCCTTGGTGGCGAGCGCGGCCACCATGGGGCCGAGCACCGGGATGCCGCCGAAGAAGGCGGCCCCGCCCGAGACATTGAGGACCTCGGAGATGAAGCGGGGCAGGGCCGTGTAGAGGACCGAGTCCACCGCGAACAGGTAGACCGCGGGGAAGAGCAGGGCGGTCCGGCGCAGGAAGGCGTCGTTCCAGAGGATGCGGAACCCGTCCGCGAACTCCTTGAAGGAGTCCTTGATGCTCTTGCGGCCCACGACCTTGACCTTGTAGCCGTCGAACTCCGAAGGCATCCCGTTGAGGGCCGAAGGGTCTCCGGCAACCTCGACCACCAGCACGGTGCCGTCCTTGACCGAGGCGGAATAAGCCCCCCGGACGCTTGGAAAACGGTCCTTGGCGTTCTTCAGGAAATCTCGGAAATGCGCCCTGGCCTTGGCCACGCCCTCGCGGGGCAGGGAGAGCCACTTCTTGAAGAGGAAAGCTCCAGCCAGGGCCATGACCCCGTAGACCCCGTAGCTGAGCGCGCTGCCCGCCAGGGGGCCGAGCAGGCCGTCCATGAGCCCGATGAAGGTCCCGGCCAGGAGAGGCGCCACCACCCCGACGATGTGGTGGACGAGCCCGGTCACGGCATTGACCCGGTTGAAGTGCTTCTCGTCACCGGCCATGATGCGCAGCTGCGCCACCTGCTCGGCAGAGAAGCTCATGCTCTCGAGGAAGCCGGCGGCGAACAAGACGGTCAGGAGGAAACCGAAAGAGAGCAGTCCCTGGAAGAACAGGACCGGCACGAGGAACAAGGCCGCGGTGCGCGCCAGGTGCACCCACACCAGGGTCCGCTGAACGGGCTGATGGTCGATCATGGGCCCGGTGGTGGCGTTGGCCGCGGCCTGGGAAGCCCAGCCGATCGCGCGAGCGTACCCCAGGTTCGCGGCTTGGCCCGCTGGCGCGGCCAGGTTGGGCATGGCCGTGTTGTGGAAGGAGAACCCGAGCAGGACCAGGGACTGGCTGAGCAGGAACTTCCAGAACTGCCTGTTGCGCTCGCGGTCCGGCAGGACCCTGAACCAGCCCGTGATCCAGCGCTTGAAGCGGCCGAGGACCCCGGTCTTGGCCGGGCGCGATCGGGACTCGACCCGCGCCTCCGGGAGAGTCTCCAACCCTTCCCGGACCTCTTCTGAACCCAGGGTCCTCGGCGTCGGAGCCTTGAGCCCGGAAACAGGGGCTTCGCCAGCCAGGGCAGGGGCTGCCGCGGACTCCCCGTCCGGCGCCGCTTTGAGGCCGAGGATGATCGCCTCGATGCGTCTGCCGACCCCGCTCGCTGATTCCGCCCCAGAATCCTTGAGACCGGCCGCTACGGTCAGGTGCGGAGCCAGGTCCTCGGAAAGCGACGCGATCGACGAACTGCCCGCGCCCGGCGTTCCTGGCGGCAAAGAGCCGCCGTCCCCGGAGGCGCGGGCCGTTTTCCGATCGCCGGAGGGGGCTGGCGCGGAAGCGCCGTCGTCCCGAGCGACTTCGGGAAGGGCGTTGGCGCTCGTGGGCGGCAGGGCGACTGAGCCTTGCGCCTGGACCGGCAGCTCCGTTGGCCCGACCGTGCCGGAGAGAAGTCCCGCTGGACTGAGCCGGATCTCCGGTGAAGCGGAGACTTCTCCCAGGGCCGGGACCGAGACGCCCGGCAGGGCTTCCCGCGACACGCTGAAGGCCGTCCCCTGGGGAGCGCACCCCAGGACCGGCCTGGACAGGGAGAGAGGGACCGCTTGCAGGCCCGCGGCCTGAGACGGGGCTTGGAATCGGGCCTGCACGACCTGGCCGAGGGCGCGGGGAGGCTCGAACCCGGACGACAGCAGGACCAGAGCGGCGGAGACCGCCGCTGACAGGGATTTCCTGGCAGTTCTAGTCCAGGGTCTCACTTATTTCTTGGTCTTCTTCGCGGCCGGCTTGCCGGCTTCCTTGGGCTTGGCAGGAGAGCTTGCCTTGCGCATCCGGCCCATGACCCCGCGCAGGTACTTCTCGTACTTCAGGCGGGTCCACTCGGTCAGCTTGGCTTCCTTCATCTCCGAGGGATACACGAAGAGGACGCCGACCTTGACGACCTTGCTCAGGGCCCCGCCCACGCCGTAGGGCGCGGAGAGGGTAGGCCACGCCAGGCGCGGCACGAGGTCGTAGAGCTGGACCTGGACGTCCTTGTCGAAGGTCTGGTTGCTCTTGGTCTGGCCGGTCTTGAAATCCACGACGACGACCTCGAGGCCCTCGGGGGTCTCCCGGGCGACCACGAAGTCGTAGACCATGCGCAGGACGTCGCGCGCCGCGAGCGCGCCCTTCTTGTAGCGCTCGAACACGCGCAGGTTGGGGAGCTCCGTGCCGATGACGATGGGATAGGCCTTCACGATGTCCGCCACCATGGCGTGCATCGTGCGCATGCGCAGCTCCATGGTGGCCTGGTGGTCGGCCATGGACTCCCCGGGATGGGTCATGAGGTTCTTGGAGCGCTCCGCGTCCTCGCGCGCCCAGATGGCGAGCGCCTTCCGGACCAGGGCGTCGGCGTCAGGCAGGACCCCGGTGTTCCGGTAGGCCCACACCGCCCAGTTGAAGGCGGAGTGCATGACGTGGCCCATGAACATGTAGATGTTGCCCCCGCCGCCTCCGGCGGAGAGGTAGCCCTTCTTGAAAGCGCCGATCTTCGAGGCCGAGGCCGCGAAGTCGCCGGGCAGGTTCTCGCGGTAGGAGCCCAGCATGGCGGCGAGCGAGGTCTCGAGGAGGTCCGGGGAGGAGGCGCCCGGCATGTGGGCCGCGGGCTTCACGGCTCCCGGCAGGGCGGCCAGGAGCCCGGCGTCCGCGCTGATCACCATGATGTCCGACTCGTTGACGAAGAGGCTCTCGTCCTCGCGCAGGGACTCGAGGAGCATGGGGAAGGCGGTCGCGAGGGTATGCGGCCTGACGATCAGGCTGGGCTTGCCCTTCACCCGGCCCTGCGTGAAGCTGTAGCCCTTGGCCGGCACCGAGAACCCGGCCAGTTGGGCCTCGAACTCGGCCTGGAAGGCCTTGGCATCCGCTCCCTTGGGCAGGGAGACGATGACTTCCTTGCCGAAGGACTGGGCCACGCTCCCGCCGAGGCTCAGGGCCGCGTGCTTCATGACGTCGAGGTCGCGCCCCTCGAACCGGGCGAACGGCAGGGACTTCGCAAACCGCCCCTCGTACTTGGCGAACTCGTTGCCGTCGAGACCGAGGGAGAAGAGCTTGTAGCGCGTGACCTGATCGCGCTGGCGCGGGGTCAGGCTGCCGGTGATCTGACTTTCGATGGAGCCTGGGCCCTGCACCGGCTTCTCGCTCAGGAACACGAAGTAGACGCCGGCCTTCATGAGCTTGCCGATGTCCTCGATGACGTCGTAGGAGAGCGGGCCCTGCACGCCCCGCAGGTCGAGGAACACGACCTTGGGCAGGAACCGGGACGAGTCGGCCAACCCCGCCGGGATGGTCACCGGCCTGCGCGGCCGCGGGTCGGCCGGCGCGTTCTCGGAGTTCTCCGGCAGGGCCGCGGCTTCGCCGTAGGGCATGAAATGGATCAGGCTGACCTCGGTCTCGGGCGTGATGACCGCGCCTGCCCGGCCGGAGTACATGGAGGCGCGGGCCTCGCGGGCCCGCAGGTCCGTCATGACGGACCGCCTGAGCTGGACGATGGTCTTCCTCTTAAGGGTGGAGGCCGGCAGGATGCCCTCGAGGTCCTTCTTGGTGAGGGCCTTGACCTTCTTGACCCTAGAATCCACGACTCGAGAGGTGAAGAGCGTGGAGTTGCCCAGCAGGACGCGGATCGGCGCGCCCTTGACGAACTTCTGCCAGTAGCGCAGGCTTGGGTTCCCGCGCACCGTGCGCATGATGCCGAAGACCTGGGACTTCATCAGGGGCTTCTTGACGCCCTTGCCCGAGACCCACAGCTCCAGGGTCTCCTGGACGGGATCCGCGACCTCGCGGGTGACAGTCTCGGCCTCGACCGCCTCAGGCCCCTCGATCGCGTCCTCGAGCTTCTCCTTTCCGTCGAAAGCGCGGCCCGCGTCAGCAGCCGAGCCCTTGGCCGCGGGCGCGGCCACGGAGGCCGCCAGGTCATGGAGCTGGTCCAGGGTCACCGCGGCCGGTGCGGCCAGGGCAGGCGCCATGGCAACAGAGGGCATGGCGAAAGGAGCCGCGACGGAGACTCCGGGCATGGATGCCGAAGGCAGGGTCAGGGACGGGACAGCCCCGACCCCGGGCTGGCCGTTGAGCTTGAAGGCGCCGTAGGAAACGGAGGGCACCGAGCCCATGGGCTGGAGCCTCGGCACCGCGGTGCGGACCTGCGCCGCCAAAATCCCTGGGAAGGCCGCGACGAAGACCAGGACCGCCCCTGCCGACCACGCCCGGTTCATGCCTTCCTCCGGGACTCCTCACTGGCCGGCTTCTTGACGGCCTTCTTGGCGGAAGCCTTCTTCGCGGCCGCCTTCTTGGAAGCGGGCTTCTTCTTGGCCGCGTCCTTGGCCGAGGCGGCCTCCTCATGCTCCTCGTAGTACTTCTGGTACTCGGCATCCGCTTCCATGCGCTCGATCGCGCTGGTGATGGTCTGCGCCACCGGGCCCTGGATGATGTCGAACTCGTCGGCCTTGGACCCCGCCACGGTCCTGAGGAGCTGCTCGGGCTTGAAGGTCACGGTCCGGTGGCTCGTCATGTACTCGAGCTGGACGCGGACTTCGGCGAGGACCGGGCCGTCGGCCGCGCCGTGGTGCCACTTGCCGTCCGGGCCGATGCGGCCGTAGCCCTTGAGCAGGGTGATGGCCAGGGTCTGGGCGAGGAGGGCCTCCCCGTCGTCCGGGGATTCCTTGCCGGTCCGGTACGAATAGGCCGTGAGCACGCGGCCCATGGCCGTGTCCTGCTTCATGACGCGGGGGATGCGGGTGAAGATCTTGTAGAGCTTGCCCGTGGCGGACGACTCGAACTCCAGGGTCACGAGGCTGCTGCGGAAGCTCGAGAGCCCCACCAGGTTCTCCTGCACGTTGCGGGAGCCCTTGGCGTAGTCGCCGAACTCGCGCAGGTAGAAGTTCGTGAGGTAGGCGTTGGCCTTCTCGAGGTAGCCGCGCTGGCGGGCCTTCCAGGCCTGGGTCTTCATGGCGCCGGCGAGGCCCTTGTTGACGTTGACCCCGTTCTTGAAAGGCAGGTACCACATGCTGCGGAGCTTGGCCTGCAGCACGCTCAGGGTCACGGAGTTGTGCTGGCCCTGCCACATCTGGTCGTAGATGTAGGCCATCATCTGGTAGATGACGGTGCCGGTGTACATCGCGAGCTTCTGGTCCACGGGAGAGCCGCCCTTCATGCCGCCCGAGCCGGAGCGGGAGGGGCCGTCCGACAGGGAGAGCCGGTGCACCGGCTCCCAGTACTCGACGAACTGGCGGAGCTTGGCGAGCTTGACCCCCACGGTCGGGAGGCTGCGCTCGCCGAGCACCGCGCCGAGCACGTCTTCGACCCCGGCGTCGGAGTTCACGGCCTGGATCTCGGACTCCTTGGGGAAGGAGGTGGCGAGCTTCGGGGAGTTGCGGGTGTCTGCCAGGACGAGGAACTTGGAGGAGGACTCGGCCACGCGGTCTTCGGGGAAGCGCGCCTTCAAGGCTTCGAAGATGCGGGGAACGCCGAACCGCAGGGGCATGGCGAACGCGATGGCAGCGCGCGGGTTGGAGGGATGGGCCGTCATGGCATAGGGAAGGCGAGCGGCCTTGAGGTACTGGTTGTAGGTACGGACCATCTCAGCCAGCTTGGCCGGCGCGTCCGCGTCGGACACCGTGGAGGGCAGTTCGAGCGAGTAGGAGTAGGAGGCCTCGGCGCCGGCGTCGAGGACGCGTCCGATGGAGCCCTTGGAGAGGCCCAGCTTGGCCTCGACCTTGGCCACGGCCGCTTCGAAGGCCGCGAGATGCTCGGCCCGGAACGCCGGGGCGTCCGCGATGATGGGCCTGGGATGAGCGGCCCTGCTGTGCGGCGTCACGACCGCCCCGTTCCGGGAGACCACGATCACCGGGTTGGTCTGGCGGAACTTGAGCTGGTTGAGGAGGACCTCGTCAGCCGAGCCCGCGCCCTTGGCGGACCGCCAGGTCATGAACACGACCCGCACGCCCTCGTTGAGGAGCTTCTCGATGGAGGCGGCCACGGATTTCGGGGCCGGGCCCTTGAAGACGTCCTGGATGAAGACCACGCGAGGGTAGAGGTTGCCGAGGTGGCTGGCGCCCGCGCTCTCAGCGAGGCCAGCGCCGGCGGAACCGACCGAGGCAGCGGCCGCCTCTGCCGAGGCATCCACATCGTCATCAGCGGGGCTGGCGAGGTTCCTGTCGAAGAACTGGCGGGAGGCTCCCTGCATCTGCTCGGCGGACTTGGCCTCGCCGGCAGGGTTCGGGGCCACGGCCTCGGCCAAGTCCTTGGCGGAGCCGAGCGCGGCAGGGGCGGCGTAGAGGAGCTCGGCCGCGTTGGACACGCCGATGAGGAAGGAATCGGGATGGGATTCGACGGAGAGGCTGGGCAGGGAAGGGATGGCCGGGGAGAGAGTAGGCAGGCCGGAGACGCTGTCAGCGGCCGGAGCAGCCATCCCGTTGAAGAGCGCGGGGTTCACCGCGGGGATGCCCGCCGCCGAAGCCGTACGCACGGCCGCGGGACGCGCCACGCCCTGCGCCCAGGAAAGTTGGACGCACCAGAAAAGCGCCGCCGCTGCGACGAGAAACTTGTTCTTCATGGATTCCTTCCTCCGCTTGGACCTTTTCCCATACCCAAGAGGATTATACTGCCGGGTATTGGAGAACCCCGCAGGTCGATGGGCCCAAAACAAGGATGTTATTGGGCCTAGGTCTTTCTGGGCCCCGACTCCCCGGTCCCAGGATAAGGAAAAGGGCCGTTTTCTATATCCTCGACGGAGAGACCGTTGGGCCCGTGGGGGCAGTTTCTTCCTGGGCCCTGGGAAGTGAAGGTCATATAGTGTCGTTTATTATCATTAGGTTGTTTCTAGTCGCATCTACAAGGACCATCCCGTCGAGCGGACAGGACCGGGCCCGCTCCGCCCTCATCGCGGCCATCAGATGTATAATGTCACCCTCCGATGAAGACCTGGCGCCGCGCGGGCCTGTTCCTCTGCCTCGTCATCCTGGCCCTCAATGCATGGCACATCTTCGCGCAGAAGGCGCCGCCCGCATGGGATGACGGCTGGTATCTCGAGTGGAGCTTCCGGTTCCATCACGCGCTCAAGAAGGGGCTCTGGGAGTTCGCGAAGTCCTATGCCGGAGCTTTCCGCATGAAAGCCCCGCTCATCTCGGTCCTGCCCCTGCCGTTCTACGCGATCCTCGGCCCCGGGGAGCGCGCCGCGCTCTGGGTCAACGAGGCGGGCCTGGCCCTCATCATGTGGTGGACCTACCGCCTGGGCCGCAGGCTCTACGGAGAAGAAGCCGGGTGGGCCGCTGCCGCCAGCGTGGGCCTCATGCCCATCATCTACGGACTCTCCCGCTTCTTCTATCCCGAGACTGTGCTCATCGCGCTCCTTACCTGGAGCCTCTTGCTCGTCCTGGAGGCCCGCCCCGACGATGCCTCCACGGGCTGGAAGCTCGGGGTCGCTCTCGGTCTGGGGGCCCTGACCAAGGTGAGCTTCCCCGCCTTCCTTCTGTGCCCGGTCTGGCTCAGGCGCAGGGAGCTTTGGCCGCACGCGGGCAAGGTCCTGGCCGTGGCCGGAGCCATGGCCGCGACCTGGTACGCCTTCAACGCCCCCTACGTGCTGGGCCACGCGCTCAGTTCCGGCTTCGGCAGCATCTCCAAGGACTACGGCCAGGGCGCGTCCTCCCTCGCGGGTCTTGGGATCTTCCTTTCACAGATGGTGTCCCACGCCATGTCCTGGCCCTATGCCCTGGCCGCGGCCGCGCTCCTGGCGGCAGCGTGGCCCTCATGGTGGCGCAAGCCCTCTGCCTGGCGCATGACAGAGCCCTGCCGGTTCCTGTTGAGCTGGGCCGCCCTGCCCGTGGCGCTCGTCCTGCTGTCGGGGAACCGGCAGGTCCGCTACCTTGCCCCGGTCCTGCCGGCCCTGGCCGTGGTCATGGGAGCCGCGGCAGCCGATCTGGGCCGCAAGAAATGGGGAAAGGCCGCTGTCCTCGCCCTGACCCTGGCCCCCCTCGCCGTGCTCTCGAGCCAGACGCTCGGGTTCCCGGCCCCCAGGGTCATGTTCTTCAACGGTCCACCGTCGCGGGACGCGGGCTGGGACCGGGGCGCGATCCTCGAGGCCCTGGTTGGAGCGGTTCCCGATGGAGCCGTGGTCGCGATCGGGCTCGAGCACCCGCTCCTCAACGCCAACAACCTCGCCTCTCTCTCAGCGTCCCGGGGCCAGGATTACGCCTTCGTCAACCTCAACCAGGGAGGCAGGACAGCCGAGGACGCCCTCATCCGGCTCAAGGACAAAGGCGCGTCCTGCATCGTCATGTTCGAGGGCGACCTGCCGGCCGAATTGGCCGTATCCTACGATTTCCTCAACCGCGCCAACGCCGGAGTCCAGAAGATGCTCGACTCGGGGAAGCTGCCGGCCGTCAAGCTCGCTGAAGTCCTGGTCGCGCCCCGCGTCCACGCGACCCTCTACCGGCTCGGAGGGTCCGGATGACCGCCGGGAGATCGGCTCAACGGGCCGGGTGGAAGGGAAAGCTGCGCGAGTTGGCCCCGAAGTTCGCCCTGTCTTTGGGCTCCCTCTTCTTCGCCTATGTCGCGTGCGAACTGGCGGTCTTTCCCGTGGCCCTTTCCTACTTCTCCTACAAGCTCCAGTGGCGCGTGGACCTGCCCTTCCTGGTCTTCACCCAGAGCACGAAGCGCCACCGCATCCCGAAGGACTACGTCCTCATCCTGGGCGACTCCTACGCGGTGGGCCTCGGGAACGACTGGGACAACATGAACCGCTGGACCCGCCGCGCCATCGGTTCCCAGGCCGCCCTCCACGCCAAGACAGGCAGGGACATCATCACCATGGGACACGCCGGGGCCGGCAGCCTCGGAGGCCTGATCGGGGACCCGGCGGGCAAATTCGCGTTCCTCAACAGGACCGTGCTCTACAAGCTCCCCCAGCCCAACCTCGTGCTGGCCTACTTCTACGAAGGCAACGACCTGGACAACAACATCCGCGACCTGGCGAGCCGCTACACCGGCAAGTACGACTCCGCCAGGCTCAAGGACCCTGAGTACTTCAAGCGGTTCATCCGCGAGGCCGTGGTGGAACAGGACGAGACCTACAAGAGGACGAGAAGGTTCCATCTCGACCAGAACCTGGTCTTCTGGAAGTTCTGCAAGTCGTCCTTCCGGAAACTGTGGGAAGTCCTCTCCCGGGTCGTGCCTGAAGCCTCGGCTGCCGCGCCTTCAGCAGGCGGAGGACGACCGCTCTCCACGGCCGCCAGCGGCTACCTTGCCCCCGCCTCCTTCAAGGGTACCCACATCCGCCTCGGATCGCGGACCCTGCCCGTGCCGGACCGCCTCCAGGGCCCTTCGCTGGAACTCACGCCCGAGGAGGCCGATCTGGCCGTGTATGTCTTCGAACAGGCCCTCTCCTGGCTCAAGGATTTCTTCCCTGGGACGAAGATCATCGTGGTCTACATCCCCTCCCCCATCTCCACCTACGAACTCGCCTCGGACTGGGTCTCCGTCGAAGCCTATCACGAGCGCGCGCCCTATCATGAGGCCCGCAAGGTCGGGCCTGCCAGCGACCGCATCGCCGGGAAGATCGAGGGAGCGGCCCTGCGCCAGGGGTGCGGGTTCGTGGACACCCGGCCGGTCATGCGCTCAGCGGCGAAGACCGAACTCCTCCACGGCGGCAGCGACTGGATGCACCTCACCCGGAAAGGCTACTCCGTGCTTGCCGAAGCCATCCTACCCATAGATGGTGTCAGACGTTAAGAAACGGACGCTGTTATTGCTTAAACACCAGCAGGGCCGGCAGGGCTCAGTTGAAGACGAGGCTGTAGAGCTGGAGGTAGGTCGCGTAAACGGTCTTGACGTAGCCCTTGGTTTCCTTGTAGGGAGGGACGCCGTTGTACTTCTCCACCGCGCCAGGGCCCGCGTTGTAGGCTGCCAGCGCCTTCTTCACGTCCCCGTTGAACCGGGACAGCATCTCGGCGAGGTACCGTATCCCGGCCTTCACGTTCTTGACCGGATCGTAAAAATCGGACCCGCGCAGGCCCAGGCCCTGCCCGGTCGAGGGCATGATCTGCATGAGCCCCTTGGCTCCGACCCCGCTCTGGGCCTTGGGGTTGTAGCCGGATTCCTGAAGGATGAGGGCCAGGACCAGGGTCGGGTCCATGGCGTAGCGCTTGACCTCGTCCCACACGAGCTGGACGGTCTGTCCGACCACGCCGGGAGCCGCGCCCCGGGCCAGCAGGTAATCCTTGACGGTCGCGAAAGTGCCGGCGCTGAATCCGTCGGTCCTAGGGTAAGGAGGAGGCGCGGCCTGCTCCGGCCTGATGGCGGAGGCGGGCCCGGTGTATGCCACGCTGCCCGTCCGATATTCAGATTGATTCCGCGAAGACTCGGGCCGGACCAGGTTCTCCACCACCCGCATGTTGTCGTAGAGCTGCCTGAGTGTCAGGGCGTCCTTGACCTCGCTGATCCTGGCCTTCCAGAAAGAGACCCGCTGCACGCCTTCGGCGCCGGCCTTGGTCTCGAGCTGGCGCACGGCCAACAGCGCTCTCATGCGCTCGGTCTCGATCTCGATGAAAGCCTTGGAATCCTTGAATCCTTCCACAGACTGCATCTCGAGGAAGAAGAAGTTCTTCCAAAGGACGAACTCCTTCTCCAGCTCCGGGATGTTCGCCTCGGGCTTGCGGGCCTCGGCCTCGATGCGCTCGAGTTCGGGCAGGAAGGCCTTGCGGACCTCGTTGTCCTTGGCCTCGGGCACGAGGACCTTCCACTTCGAGATGGATTTGAGCAGGGTTTCGCGCTTGGCTGAGACGTCCTGGATCGCGGCCGGAGCCTGGGCCTGGACCGCGGCGGACGACCCGAGCAAGAACCACGCGCAGGTCAGGATCGCGGCAGGCCTCATATCTATAGTCTATCGGCCTGGCAGAAGCCCGGTCAGGGGCCTAAGGCCCAGCCGATTCTGGGCCCAAGGACCCAGGAATCAGGGCCGGCGTCCGATCCGGGGCCCTTGACTGACAGGCGGCTGGGGAGCCCGGCCGCAATCCTGCTCCTTCTTCCCCGTCCCCGGAGAACGCAGGCGGGAAGGAGGGAGCCACTCATCCCAATAGTCCGTCCAGCCGTCATAGTGGACGCGGTAGAGGCCAAGGCGGAAGCCCTTGACCGTCACCAAGTACCACCCGTCGTCCCAGGACGCGCAGGCCTTGCTTCCCTCCGGATGCTCCCTGCCCGGCCCGCCGTCCTCCCAGCGGACCTGGACCCTGGCCGGGGCGGTCTCGGCCCGCGACACGATCGCGACCGTGGTTTCCGGGCCGAAACCTCCGGTGGCCTCCGAAGCGGACATCTGCTCCTCCACGAACGCCATCTCGGATTCGATGGTCCCGGCGAGCTCGCTGAAAGCGACCCTGCCGTCGCCGTTGCTGTCCGGCCTGGAGCTCCCGGTCAGCCCGGCCAGGAGCGAATCCGTGAAGGTCCACTCCCCGGTGGAATAGGAACTCGACTGCGCCGAAGCCAGGCACGCGTACGAGACGCGACGTCCCCTCTCCCGCGCGGCGGAGCAGAGCCCTCCTGAGTGGCAGGAATCCGCGGCGAGGAATGCCGCGTCTCCCTGGAACCCGGCCTCGATGGCCTTGATGATGTCCGGGACAGCCCAGGCCGTGGACTCGGTCCTGGAGCCCGCGTCATAGGGGATGAAGTAGGTGACGCCAGGCTCCAGCCTGACCCCATGGCCCCCATAGTAGAAGAACAGGATGTCCCCTTTCTTCGCGCGGCCGATGAGCCCCGCGAACCTGGACTTCATCCTCTTGAGCGTGGCCTCCCGGTCCTTGAGCCGGACCACATGGTCCTTCGGGACCTTCCTGTCATCCAGAAAGTGCCTGGCCAGGGCCTCGTCGCGCCTCCCCTGCTTCGTGAAGGACGGGTAGGAGCTCGAGGCCCTCCACTCCAGGACACTGACGATGAAGACCCAGGTGTTCTCCGGCTTGGCGTCAGCAGGAGAGACCGGCAAGGCCAGGGAAGGGCCCGCGGTCCGGGCCAGGAGCAGGGCCGCGGCGATGAGGGCCGCGGTCACCGTCCCGTGGTCAGGGACAGAAGGCCCAGGTCGGCCCTGGCTGAGCCGCGCGACAGCTTGACGACTCCGGGCAGCTTCGAGGCCTTGAGCTTCGCCTTGGCCGGGATCTTGCCGGGAGGGGTGAGCAGGCAGAGACCGTACGCGCCCTCGGTCAGCCGCTCGAAGCGGAAGGAGCCGTCAGCCCCGGCCCGCCGTGCGTCCGCCTGCTGCGTCCAGAACAGGCCCAGCCTGGAAACGTCCAGGACGCGGACCTCGTCCGGGATCCTGAACACCCCGACCATGGCCCCGGCCAGCGGCTTGCCGTCGAAGACGACGCGGCCCGAGACCGAGCCATCCGGGAAAGGCGCCGCCTCCGGGAGCGCCAACTCGTCCTTCTTGGCGTCGCGATAGGTCAGCCTCACCACGGCCAGCCAATGGCGGGCCAGCTCCTTGTCCCCGAAGCGCCACCAGGCCTTGGCCATCTTCAACGCTCCCCGGCCGTGGATGCGGAAGCGGCCCTCATCGGAGAGCCTCTCGAGCCTCTCGCGGTTGGCGGGAGTGATCGGCGCGCACCCGCTGAGCCACGCTGTCTCGAACGCGCGGTGCAGGATGTCCGAGCCGAAAACATAGGAGACGACCTCCTGGGCGTCCAGGGAGGCTTTCCGGTCCCAGAGGACTTCGCTCATCCGGGACAGGACATCGGCTGCCGCGCGCCGGAAACGGCTGCTCCGGCCCGGACCGACAAGGAACGCTTCGAGCGCCCGACGGTTGGCGTCCGTGGAAGGCACGACCGCGGGCATGCCGTTGCGCGATCTCGTCTCAGCCGGCCAGGATTGGACCGTGGGCTCGGATTTGCCGTCCGCGCCAAGGACCACGAGCGTCCAGACAGGGGCCGCCCTGTCCGGCAGGCCCGCGGCCTGGGCCAGGCTCCCGACCCTCCAGTGATGCGTGGAGACCGCGGTCCGGTGCAGGTTGAAGATCCATGCTCCCGCCGCCGCGAGGAGGGCGACGGGCAGGAACGCGCGCCTGAGCCTGGCCCCGAGGGTCGAATCATCGGGAGACCAGGCCGGGACAAGACCGAAACAGCCTGCGAAGAACACAGCGGAGATCGCCACAGGCAGGCTGTAGACCAGGAGCCCCTGGCTGAAATTCATCTCGAACGAGGGACAGCCGACCTCGAGGATCCACTGGAAAAGGAACGAGAAGACCTTTCCCGTGGCTTGAAACAAGAATCCGGCCATGAGGCCGAATCCAGCTCCCAGGAAAGCGGAAGCCTTGGAGGGAGAAAGGATGAGCCAGGCCGCGGCGCCTCCTGCGGCCGCCAATGCGAAGAAAGCCGGTCCGCTATGGGTGAACGTCCACTGGCCTGAGTCCAAGAAGATGACCAACCCTCCTTGGAAGACACAGCCCGAAAGGAGCACCTGGGTCCAAATGGAGAAAGGCTTCGGAGCCCCGAAGAACGGAAACCCAGGAAGGCCGGGATTGACGCGCCGCGAGCTCATGACCCACGAGGCCAGCAGGAACGCGAACAGCCCGAAGAGCCCCACCCAGCTGAAGAAGGAGAAGAAGCCGGCCAGCCGGGCCAGGCGGCTGAACTCCGCGGCCTGGGCGTGCGTCATGGTGATGTTGTCGAAAGAAGGCACCGCGATGGCCGCCATCACCGCTGCCAGGAATATTCCGACGAGCACGCCGCACAACCCCTGCCAGAGCACGAGTTGGCCGACCTCTTTCTGTTCCTCGATCAAACCTTTCATCGGATAGACCTCCCTATCTGAGCGGACCTCCTCGACGAGTGTATGGTATCAAACAAACGCCATGGGATGGGACAGGAGAGAACAATGACGAGGCGGGCGCGGGACGCTCAGGAACCGCGGAAGATCAGAAGCCCTGGTCCGCGGCCTGCTGGATCTTGAAGATGATGCCGGCCATCCTGTCCGACTTCTCCGGGACGAAGGCCGAGGGCACGACCTGCACGGTCTGGTTGACCTCGAAGATGACCTGCTTGTAGGCCTTGGGGATCTTGCGGATGACGAAGGGACGGGAGACGACCTGGGGCCGGAACGCGTTGGTCTTGGGGGCCAGCTCCTTATAAAGGACGTAGAGCCGTGACGGGTTCATGGGGTCCTGCTGGAGCGACAGGTCCACGCTGTAGCCGGGCGTGGGCTTCTCTCCGAGGAACACGGCGACCACGGTCTCCTTGGTGAAATCCACGGCAGGGATCTCGAGGGCCTGGGGAGCGCCCTGGTAGGTCTTGGCCCACAGCTGGGCGAGAGACTCGGAATCGTGCACCGCGACCATCTTCTGCTCGGACACGCCGCAATTCTGCCCGGAAATCGTTTCCCACGCGGAAGCATTGCCCGCCAGGGCCAGGACCGTGGTGACCGTCAGGAGGACCTTCTTCATCTTGTTCACCTCTGGGAGACATGGTATCCCAAACGGGTCCCTACCCGTATGGGCCTGTCGGTGAACAAAAGGCCTGGAATTGGACCTAGGGGCCTCTGGGCCCTTGCTCCCAATCGAGGTCAGGACCCCGCGTCCCCTTTCTTGCGTCGGGCCGCCCATAGCCAGCGTCTGAACAACGATTCCGATCGCTTGAACGATTCCCCGTATACGGCGAGAAGGACCTGGTCGATACCCGCCCGGGAGACATCCGGGCCGGACCGCGCCAGCCCTTCGTAAGAATCCAGAAAGGCTCCGATCCCATGTCTCTCGATCAGGAATTCGGCGAAGGCTCCCGCGAGGGGATAAGAGACCATCTCATCGGCTCTGAACCTCGTGTCGTCCAACAGGCTCGCCAAAGAGGCCCGGCTCTCCACGACCGTCCTCGCGGCCTCCGCCAGCCGTTTCCCATGCCACGAGCCGGACCTGCAGACCGCTATCCCTTCCGCCCACATCGCCAGGGGCAAGCCTTTCTCGAACAGGAGGACATGAATGATCTCGTGATTATCCCGCGGAAAGACCGTGTGGATCTCGAAGCGGGTCTTCGGGTCATCGGGAGGCCCGGACAGGGACGCGAGCGCGTTGCCGTCGAAGTCCGTCCTTTCCCTTAACACCGCCTTCTCCGGATAGAAGAAGAAGCGGATCTTCCCCTTCGGAGGCCGTGTCCTCAGGAATCCAGCCTCCTTACAACCTATCTTTCGGGCCTCTTAGCCACTAGGCAGCAAGCGTAGCGCTCCGACGAGCTTCAGGATTTTCTCCTGCTCGGAGGAACATCTGGTCGTCCACTCCAGAGTCCTTTTCCCCGACTGAAAGCGAACAGCGTGGACG
>JACRNU010000069.1 GCA_016234805.1 Elusimicrobiota bacterium | reverse complement strand
TGGACTTCTGTCCTTCGGCTGTCCCCATCATCTTGGTTGGTCTCCTCTCGTCGGTGTTCCGTCGAGAGATTCTATGATTTTCCAAGACGCGGGTCACTTGTGTCAACACTCCGCAAGGGGTTTTTCAGCAGCCTGCTAGCGGAGGTCCGGGAACCATCTATATTCCCAACGGCAGCCAATCCCAATTGACCATTTCCAACGGGAGCAACTCTATTGATCCGCGGGTCAAGACTTTCATTAACTCCGCGATCGCAGGAGCCCCCATATTGACTTTGAGCACGATCACCATAGTCAACGCCTCCGTGGCGTTTGACAGCAGCGTCGCTCCCATCATTCAATCCAGCGTCGCATTCCTATCGGGCACGAACGTTTTGACGGTCAGCAGCATGACGGTGCAGGGGGACATGAGCCTGCCTAACGGCACGAAATTGGTTCAAATCAGCACGACGCCTCTGACCATCACCGGCAACCTGACCATGCAGAGCGGATCGCAGATCACCCATGCGGCCAACACCGCTTCGCCAATCTATGCTGTGAACATGAATGTGGCCGGGAGCATGAGCATAGTGGCCGGAGCCAGTGTGCTGGCGGACGGGCTGGGATATGCCGGCGGAGCAGCGGGAGCCAATGGCAGCGGCCCGGGGTTCGGCAGCGGCAGCGCGACACTGGGCGGCGGAGGAGGAGGATATGGCGGCAACGGCGGAACTGGGCAAGGGGGAACGCCGGGAGGAGTGGCCTACGGGATTATTGGCAATCCCATTGATTTAGGCAGCGGCGGCGGCGGCGGCAATGGGACGTTCGGCAATGAGGCTTTCGGCGGTGCCGGTGGTGGGCAAATTTCGCTTAACGTGACGGGGGGATTGACGAACAACGGGACGATCAGCGCGAACGGGGCGAACGGGACCACCGACCTCAGCGGCAGTTATGGCGGCGGGGGCGGTTCGGGCGGCGGGATCAACATCGCGGCCGGCTCCTTGGCCGGCTCCGGGCTTGTCAGCGCCGTCGGCGGCAGCGGGGGCGCGGGCTCCACGGCCAACGGCGGGGGAGGAGGCGCGGGCCGGGCGTTCGTTCGCGCCATAGGCGCGTCGACCTTCGATGGGACGGTCACGGTCGTAGGCGGCGCGGCCGGAGGCACGGGGGCCCAGGCGGGCTTCCAGGGAACGAATTATCAGCCGGGCCTGATCACCCCTGCGGGCGGCACCGTCACCAGCGCCTTGACAGCGGCCCTCAAAGTCGTTTTCCTGCCAAATTCCTATTCCTTCAACGTGATCGCCAAGGCCGAGTCCAAGCTGGAACTTTCTTCTTCGGACCTGGACTTGAGCTCGGCTGCGATCTCCAATTCCACGCACACCCTCGTCCGCAACTCGACCGCCAAATTCACCACGGTCGTCGCCACCAACACCAGCGTCTCGCCGGGACGGTCCGCGCAATTGGTCATGATCTCCCTTCCCGTGTCCACGGATACGGCGGGCAACGTCACGGTTTCGGCCGCCGGTTTTCGCGCGCAGAGCCTGCTGGTCCCTCTGTCGGTCATGCGCGTCTATAGGCTCAATGGGGTCACGAACGTCTTCGAGATGGTCCTGGACGGCGTCAACCTCCCCAACCTGGGCAATGGCACGGTCGACGCCGAGATCGGCGATCCCAACGGGATCTTCGTGGCTGGAGCAGCTCCCGGCGGGCAGGTTTCCACTGGAACCGCTACGATCGAATTGGTCGCGGGTTCGAGCGGGACCGCCACGATTCAATTGGTCTCGGGCTCGTCGGTTTCGGTGGACGTGCCCCTGGGCGCTTTCGCGGACTCAACCAGCTTGCTGCTGACTATCCCAGCGGACTCGACCCTTCCGATCTTCCCGACAGGACTCAATTGGGCGACGACGGGCCTGACCATCTCGATCAACACCTCGGACGGCCAGCAGCCTTTGGTTTCCATCCCCGTGACGATGAGCTACACCGCAGCCGATGTCGCGGGCTTGAAGCCCAACAACCTGCGCATGGCCCGCTACGACGCGGCCGCGGGCTGGAAGGTCCTCGCCTCGACGGTGGACACGGTCAGGCGCAGGGTGACGGCCTTCACGGACCATTTTTCGCTTTTCACGCTGGTGGCGGTCTCGCCAGGCGACCTGAGCCAGGGCTTCGCTTATCCCAATCCTTTCAGGCCGAGCAAGGGGCACACCAACATCAAGTTCGCCAATCTGCCGGCGTCGGCGCGCATCAGGATATACACGGCCAGGGGGCGGCTCCTCAAGGAGCTTGACGCGGACACCGTGGGCCAGGTGCTGGCGTGGAACGGCACGGACAACGACGGCCGGTCCCTGCCGAGCGGGGTGTATCTCGCGGTGTTTGAATCCGAAGGCAAGAAGCGGACCGTGACGTTCACGGTGCAGAGATAGCCATGCTCCAACGAGGCGCGTTGATCCTGGGGGCTTGGCTGGCGCTGTCTTTGCCTGCCCGCGCAGCGACGGAGCTTCCTGCCGGGGAGTTCCTGACCGACACGGTGGACCTGCGCAGCCTCGGCATGGGCGAAGGAGGGGTAGCGGTGGCGGCCGGCGCCGGGGCCGTGTCCGTCAATCCCGCGGCTTTGAACGCCGTGGAGAAGCATCACGCCTATTTCACCCACGCCTTCGAGCATACGGGCATGGGCACGGATTATGCGAGCTACGGCCTGACCTACAAGAGCCATCACGCGGGCTTGAGCTACCAGCATGTCGGGTACAGCTCCACCATGGGCACGGACGACGCGGGCAATAAGACCGTGGATGTTTCGCCGAGCGACACGGCCTACGGGTTCGCTTACGGGACGAAGCTCGGGGGTGTGGACCTGGGCGTGATGCTCAAGTTCGTCTACTCCAAGATCGTGGACACCGCCAGCGCCATGACCTGGGACCTCGGGGGCCAGTACAAGCTGGGCGAGGATTGGGCTTTCGGCCTCGCGGCCCAGAACCTCGGGGGGGACATGAAGTTCGAGCAGGTCAACGATCCCCTGCCTCTGAGGGTCGCGGCAGGTCTGGGGTGGAAGCCCATGCCGGATTGGTTGATCGTCCTGGACATGGTGAATCCGGTGTACTCGGCTTCCTATGTCGCGCTCGGAAGCGAGTACACCATCAAGGTCAGCGACTGGGGAGCCCTGTCCCTCCGGCTGGGGGCCAATAGCAGGACCCCGGAGCTGAAGGCGCTATCCGGCATCAAGGCCGGGTTTGGATTCCGTTTCAAGGGTCTGGACGTGGATTACGCCTTGAACCCCGCGGGTGAGCTGGGCCAGGGCCATCACGTGGGCATGGGGTTCAGGTTCGACTGGCCCGGCTGGAAATAGGATGAAGAACCGCCTCTTGGCGCTCCTCCTGGGTGTCTTCCTGTCGGCCATAGCGTCTGCCCGCGCCTACGATCTGGTCCCAGTGGCCGAGTTCCAGGCTTTGGCAGGCCAACTCTTCACCAACGGCAAGCCGAGCAACTGGCAGGGCAACGCGAATCTGAGGGTGACGCCGGCGGTGAGGCTCAATGACCGATGGGGCGTGATCCCGACCTATGCCGCGTCCTACCAGGGCGTCAAGAGCGTGACCGAGCTGGCCGGGGGCGGACAGCTCTTCCAGGACAGCATGAGCCATTCCCTGAGCGTCAAGGGAGTGTACACCTCCGGCCCGTGGCGGCTGAAGCCCTCTCTCAGCCACCGGTGGGATTTTCTGCGCGAGACTTCCAAGGAAGGCTGGGGGGACGGGCTCTTCGATTTCAGGAAGCTCGCGTCCGGGGTGGAGGCGAGCTACACGTTCTCTCCCAAGGTCAAGGCCAGCGGCGGATTCGATTTCTACAGGATCACCTTCCCGAACTACCGCAGTCTGGCGTCGCTGGCGCCGTCCGGCCTGGGCCGCGAGCAGGCGGAAATCAGCACCCTCGACACGCTGAACTACTCCTGGTCCGCCGGCGCCGAGATACCCTTGCCCATCGAGAGGAGCTGGGCCAAGCTCGGCCTGAACGTGACCCAGCGCGACTACCCGGAACAGCACATCGTCTCAGCCGCCGGGGTGCTGACGAGCCGCCTGCGCACGGACGACATGAAGAGCGTCTCGGGCCTGCTGGGCTGGGGGCATCCGTTCTCGGACAAGTTCTCCCTGGCGCTCACCATGCTGGGGGGATTCACCCGCGTTGAATCGGACCAGAACCACTACGACGCGAGCCTGAACATCTTCAGCGACAATTACTACTCCTACGAGGAGCGCTCGTTCCAGCCGCGGGTCTCCCTGTGGTTCGGCAAGGGGGAATACTCCCTGTCGTACCTGCGGGTGACGAGGGCCTATCTGGGCCGCAAGGCGCAGGACTCGGCCGGAGCCTACCTGAAGGACATGACCTCTTTGGAGCAGGACTCCTTCCAGTTCGACCTGAGCGTGCCCATCCTCGCGGGGGTGAAGTCCGGGTTCAAGCTCATCGCCAGAGCCGCGCTGACAAACTCAGCGTCGAACATGCGCTACGAGAAGCTTTTCCGGTACAACTACACCCTGACGAGCCATCTCGTGGGGTTCTCCTACTCGTACTGAACGGCATAACATTAAAAATATTGTTTCATTATAGACACTATTCTATCAATATGCTATTTGCATGTATAGCTTGCAATGTGCACGATTCTCTGCTACACTTCTTGTCATAGGCGATCTGAAAATGGTGGACAGGACAGCGGGACCCATCATCAAGAGGCTGGCCCAGACGCATCCGGTCGTGACAGTCACCGGACCGCGCCAGAGCGGCAAGACCACTCTATGCAGGATGGTCTTTCCGGAGAAGCCGTATGTCAACCTGGAGAATCCGGCGACCAGGTCTTTCGCGCTCGATGATCCGGTCGCGTTCCTCAGAAAGCACCGTGACGGCGCCATCTTCGATGAGATCCAGCGGGCGCCGGACCTGACTTCCCATATCCAAGCTTCCCTCGAGGATGACTCCCGCCCAGGCTTGTTCATCTTGACGGGAAGCAGGCAGCTGGAAGTGATGGAAGCGGTGAGCCAAAGCCTCGCCGGCAGGACCGCTCTGGTCAAACTGCTCCCGTTCAGTCTCGACGAATTGCGCGGCAGCTATGACAGCGGGTCTCTCGACGCGTTGGTCGCGCGCGGATTCTTCCCGAGGATCTACGACCGAGGCCTGGACCCGGCGCAAGCCTTGGGGGACTATTTCGAGACCTGCGTGGAGCGCGATGTCCGCAGGGTCGTCCAAGTCAAGGACCTGAGCACGTTCGGGCGTTTCGTCCGGCTCTGCGCCGCGAGGGTCGGGCAGCTTCTCAATCTGAACGGCCTGGCCGATGACGCGGGCGTCTCGCATACCACGGCGCGGTCATGGATGAGCGTCTTGGAAGCCATGTATGTCGTCTTCCTCCTCCAGCCCTACCACAAGAACATCGGCAAGCGGCTCATCAAGTCGCCCAAGGTCTATTTCTACGATGTCGGCTTGGCCAGCCATCTCCTCGGCATCGAGAACGAGGTCCATGTCGCGGGCCATCCTCTGCGCGGGAGCCTCGTCGAGAACCTTGTCATCATGGAGGTCTTGAAGCACCGCCTTCATCGGGGAGGCGGGGCGGCCTTGAGTTTCTACCGCGACAGCGCGGGCCACGAGGTGGACCTGCTCGTGCCGATCGGGCCCGAGCCGTTCCCCATCGAGATCAAGGCCGGCGCCACCTTCGGCCCGGATTACCTGAAGGGGCTGGCCGCGTTCTCCAAGGCGCACCGTCAGGCGGCCGCCCGAGGAGCCGTCGTGTACGCCGGAGACGCGGCGCAGGAACGCCACGGCATCCTCATCCATCCCGTGATGGATGTCCACGCCCTGCTTGATCGCTTGCCCGGGGCCTACAGCCGCGCGTAGAGGGCTTCGCCCTCCACCTTGGCGATGAGCCGTTCGAAGGCCGCGTGGCCGTGAGGCATGAGGGGCGTGACCGCGGGGAACACCGCGGCGTCTCCATCCGAATGCGTGGCATCCGGCACGATCGTCAGTTCGTGGAGGCCTGCCTTGCCCTTGGAGGCCGCGAGGTCCGCGTAAGCCTTGGCGTGGCAGGTCGTGGTGATGAGGGCGTCGCGGCCTCCTGACAGGGAGTGGAGGGGCTTTGCGATGTCGCCGGTGTTCGCGATGGAGGCCAGTGCGTCTCGCGCCTCAGCGGGCCGGGACGCGAGGTCGTAGGAGGCGGGGTCTCCGCTGAAAGAGGGGTCGAGGTCCCCGATGAAGATGGCCAGGGTGTTCAGCCAGTAGGCTGAGCGGTAGGCTGCCAGCACAGCGTCCCAGTCCGGGTCTGCCGGGAACCCCGCGGCCTGGAGCGCGAGCCGGTCAGGCTGGGCTCCGGAGGTCGCGGCCAGGGCCTTGGGAAGCTGTTCGAGCAGTCCGCCCCCTTGAGGGGGCCAGAATACGCCTGAGACTTCGACCCCGCCGTCCACCAGTTCCGGCGAGGTTTCCAGGAGGCGGCGGACGAGGTACCCGCCGTTGGACACTCCCACCGCGTAGGTCTTCGAAGGCTTCCTGCCGGCGATCTTGGCGGTTTGCTCGGATGCAACGGCCAGCAGCGCCGTCATCCTCTCCAGCCAGCGGCGGATGCCGGCCTCGGCGGAGAGTGGGACATAGAAGGTGTCGCCGTCCGCTGCCATGCGCACTCCCTTGTCCGTGCACGCGAAGGCGCAGCCCTTGGACAGGATAAAATCGCTCCAATAGAGGTCGTAGGCTTTCTCGCTCAGAAGGCCTGGGGAGGCGGAGACCACGAGCCTGTTGTTCCAAGTCTTGGGCACGCGCAGAAGGAATCGCGCCCTATCGTCAGGAGGCAGGAAGCCTTCGACCAGGGTTCCTGGAATCGGGCTGGTCAGAGGGGTCCAGAAACGCTCAGGAGGGGCCACGGCCAAGGCCTCCCAAGGCAATCGGCCGGGATCGCGTGAGGAGAAAGTGGTGAGGTCCGGGACTTCGACGGCCGTTGGAGCAGGGGCCGGCCTCTCGAAGAGGCGCACGCCCAGGGCACGGAAGATCATGGCCGGTCGAGGGCAGGTCGCGGCGCCAGGAGGTCCGCGAACTCCGCGGGCTTGCGCAGGGGGAAGTAGTGGTCGCCGTCCACCACCTTGGCGCGGAACAGGCCGTCGGCGGATTCGAAGGAAGAGCCGGCTCCGGGCGCCTTGTCCGGGGTGGGGACTGCGAGAAGGTCGAAGAGGAGCTTGGCGCTCACCCAGGGGATGAGCTGGTCGTCCTTGGAGTGGATGAGGTCGAGTCCGATGCCAAGCGTCCGGAGGCGCTCCGCGTCGGTCTTGGTGAATTCCAGCTTGGAGGTGTCGTTGGCGCGGCGCAGGAAGGCCTCCTGCCAGCCAGGGTCCGAGGAGTTGCGGCCGATGACCTTGAGGAGGCGGCGCCGCACGGCATCGATCGGGGGGTCCCAGCGTTGGGCCAGGTGCCCCTTGAGCTCTTTGACCGCGCCCTGCGAGGCCATGGAGAGGGCCTGCGTCCGCTGGATCTCCCAGGCCATGAGCGCGGGGATGATGGCCGGCGCAAGAGCCGGGTTAAGCTCCATGGACCTGCGCATGAGCGCGGCCTGGCTGTCCATCATGTCGAGCCAGGAGATGAAGGCCCGGATGATCCTGGCCATCTGGGCGTATTGGTCCCCGCCCGCGGTCTCGCTGTCGCCGTAGTGCGTGGTCACGTTAAGAAGGGTCACCCGGCCGCCTTTGAGCAGGTTCAGGGCCTGGCGCACCTCGGGGAAGCGCGAGAGCTGGAGCATGCGCTGGAACACCAGGACCCCGTAGGAGTGGGCCACGAGCCGGACCTGGCCCGAGCCGGAGGACCGGGCCGCTTCCACGATCATGGCCGCCATGTCGCGGCCGTCGCTGTCGTAGACCTCCCGGGTCGCGGTCCAGGCCGAAGGCTGATGGCCGCGCAGCCACAGGAAATATTCGTCCGAGGAGGGCGCCTGGGTCTTGAAGTAGGAGTCGAAGCTCTCCGCCAAGGCCAGGCCGCCGATGAACACGATGGGGGAGTTGCTGGACGGGCCCTGGGATTTGCGCGAGCGGTAGGTCAGGACGGCTCCGTCGGCCTGGCTGCGCAGCTTCCCAGGGGCCCAGCCTCGCGTGATATCCCCGTCGTCCTCTTGGGCGTCCACCGAGCCTTTCTGCTTCTCGAGGCCGTCAAAGAGGGCAGAGCTGTCCTGGTGCAGGGACTCCATCCCCCTGCGGTCAGAGCCTTCCGCCACTGAGGGGGTCGTTCCCGGTACGGGTCGGGAGAGGGCGTCCATGAAATCCCGGACGCTTCGGGACTCGGACCTGATCGGGCTCGGCGCGGACTGCGGAGAGGACAGGACCGGAATGGGCTTCAGAGAGGGGAGGGATGGACTGCCGTCCCAGGAGATGGCGCCGGGAGCTCCGAGGGCGGGTCCGGAGAATTGAAAACCAGAGAGAGGGGAACGGGTGATCGCTGGTGCGCCGAGGCTCGGGATGAGGACCGGGGCTTTGGCAGGGCTGGACCTGAGCACAGCGGCCGAGGCCGAGGGGGCGGCCAAAAAGACGAGTATGCCGGCAACGCGCAAAGATGGCATGTCCAGACTTCATGGTAATAAACGGTTGTTCATCGTGACAGGGCCAAAGGGCCCATTATCGTGTGATTAATGACCGGGAAGGCCCCTGGGACCATGGGGAACCCCGGAATGAACGATTCCGTACGGCGTCGTCGGCGAAGGGGCTCAGTCCCCGGCGCCGAGAGGAAGGAGGTCCTCTGGAGGGCTGAACTTGGCTACCGAGAACCCCACGAGCCTTAGGCTGCGGCCCTGGCCCAGGAAGGGTTCGAGCATGGAGAGCGCCCCGCTCTCCAAGTGAGCCAAGCCGCCTGTGGAGAGCCTCAGGGTGGTCTGCTTGGAGTGGGTCTCGTAGCCTGAGAAGCGCGCCTTCACGGTGAGGGTCCTGCACCACAGGCCCTCCGAGACCATCTCCCGGTGCACCTCGGCCACGCACTCCAGCAGGGTCTCACCCACGAGGGCCGCGTCAGCGGTGTCGGTCTCGAAGGTGACCTCGCGGCCGATGGACTTGGCGTCCCAGGACGGGTCCAGGGGCCGGTCGTCGATGCCGCGGGCCTCATCCCATAGGTGCAGCCCGAACTTGCCGAACTCCCGGAACAGGAACTCCCGCGAAGCGGCCCGCAGCTGGGCCACGGTCTCGTAGCCCAGGGAAAGCAGGAACTCCCTGGTCTTGGGCCCGACTCCCCGCAGGATCGCCACGCCTTTGGGGTCCAGGAACTCAGCCACGCGGCTCGGGATGACCGCGGTAAGGCCTCCGGGCTTCCTGTGGTCGCTGGCGATCTTGGCCACGAGCTTGTTGGGGCCCAGCCCAACGGAGGCGGAGAGGCCTTCCTTCCCGAGGATGCCTGCCTGCAGCTCACGGGCCAGGTCGCGGGCAGACTCGAAGGTGACGCGGGAGCTCACGTCGAGATAGGCTTCGTCGATGCCCGCGGGCTCGAACACGTCCGCCGCGGACCGCAGGAGGTCCATGACCTTGCGGCTGGCCTGGGTATAAAGGGAGAAGCGCGGCCGCAGGTACACGCCGGAGGGGCATCTGCGGTACGCGATGGAGATGGGCATGGCGCTGCGCAGGCCGAATTTGCGCGCCGCGTAGTTGCAGGTGGCCACGATGCCCCGGCCCTGCCCGCCTTTCGGGTCCGAGCCCACGATCACGGGCCTGCCCTTGAGCGAGGGGTCCTCCCGCTCCTCCACGGCCGCGAAGAAACAGTCCATGTCCACGTGCATCACGATGCGGTCCGCTGGATGGAGGGACATGGGCTCGTCCTTAATCCTACCATAGTGCTATCATACCTGCGGCGATAGCGCCGCAGGTACCGTGCGTAAGGAGTGACACCTTTCGCACGGTAGGCCTCGTTCACGGTGGGGGGCAATGGGCAAGGAACGGATCGGGGGTCTGCCGGGGTGCGGGGCCTGGGCATGGCTGGGCCGGAGCCTCCTCCATGGGGAGAAGGTCCCGGGCTTGGCGGTGAAGTCCCAGGTCAGGACCCTGGTCCTGGTGCGGGGCTCTCAGGAGGCTCTCGAGGACACGGCTGACGCATACCGGGCACAGGCCCCGGTTTTCGCTGGCGGCAAGGGACCGCCGTCCAAGGGCTTGGAGTCCGTTGCGCTGTTCGGAGACGACCCGCTGGAGCGCCTCTCCTCCCTGGCCAGGCTTCAGGAAGGCGTCGGGCTCGTGCTCGCCACGGGCGAGTCTCTCGGCGCTCCCTTGCCCGCGAAGGAGGAGTTCGCGGCAGCAGGCGTGCGCTTCCACCGGGGGGAGCGCTTCAAGCGCTCCGAGGCCGTGGACCGGCTCGTTGCAGCGGGCTATCGCCGCGTGGAGTTCGTGGAGTCGCCCGGCGAGTTCGCGGCGCGCGGCGCGGTGCTGGATTTCTTCGCGATCGAGCCCGCGGCCGCGGTCAGGGTCCTCTACGACGAGGACAGCATCGACTCCTTGCGCACCTTCGATCCCGCGACCCAGATCACGAAGGAGTACCTCGAGGGAGCCTCGGCCACGCTCGCGCGGGAATCCTCGGGCGCGACCCTGGCGGACTGGGTGGGCAAAGACGCCTTGTGGCTCGTCGAAGAGGGGGTGGAGGCGGGACCTGCGGCGCCGGGCGTATGGCGGACGGCGGCAGCCGGCCCGGCTCTGGAGGGGGGGGCGGACTTCGGGGGCCGTCCCCTGGGTCCGTTCCGGGGCGACCCGTCCGTGGCGTGGCAAGAGATGGCCCGCCTGGCTTCCAAGGGATTCAAGGTACTGCTCTTCAGCCTCAACAAGGGCGAGGACTCCAGGATGCAGGAGATGTCCATTGACAAGCTCCCGGAGGGAGCTTGTCAATTCCTCATAGGTCCGCTGCGCCAGGGTTTCGTCAATGATTACTTGAAGTTGGCTGTTTTCTCCACCGCGGAGATCTTCGAACGCCGCTACCGCGCCCCGTCTCGCTGGAACTATTTCGGGGCTTCGCCCAAGGCGCCCTTCCGGATCTCCCAGCTCAAGAAGGGCGACTTCGTGGTGCACCGCGACTACGGCATCGCGGTATACAAGGGCCTCGAGCCCGTGGAGACCCCCGGCCACGGGGTCACGGACTGCCTCGTCCTCGAGTATCGGGGAGGGGACACGGTGTTCACCTCTATGACCGAGTTCGGCCGGGTCCAGAAGTACTCGGGCTCGGAGGGCAAGAGGCCCAGGCTTTCGAGCCTCAACACCCGGCGCTGGAACGAGGTCAAGGCCATGGTGGCCGAGGGCGTCCGGGAGCTCGCGGAGAAGCTCCTGCGCCTGGAGGCTGAGAGGAAGGCGCGTCCGGGGCAGTCCTTCGGCCCGGAGACCGCGATGGAAGCGGAGTTCGCGGCGGAGTTCCCGTTCGAGGCCACCCCGGACCAGGCCGCGGCCATCGCCGACGTGCTGCGGGACCTTTCGGCGCCTCATCCCATGGACCGGCTCGTGGTGGGCGACGTCGGGTTCGGCAAGACCGAGGTGGCCATGAGGGCCGCGTTCCGGGTCGCCGCGAACTACAAGCAGGCCGCGGTCCTCGTGCCCACGACCATCCTGGCGGACCAGCACGGCCGCACCTTCACCCAGAGGTTCGCGGACTATCCGGTCAAGGTGGGCGTCCTCACCCGCTTCCAGTCCAAGGCCGACCAGAAGGCGACCATCAAGGCCCTGGCCAAGGGCACGCTCGACGTGGTGGTGGGCACGGCCCGCATCCTCCAGAAAGACGTGCGGTTCAAGGACCTGGGCCTGGTGGTCATCGACGAGGAGCACCGCTTCGGGGTCAAGGACAAGGAGAGGCTCAAGGCCCTGCGGACCTCGGTGGACTGCCTGGCCCTCTCGGCCACGCCCATCCCGCGCAGCCTCAACCAGGCCATGGCCGGACTTCGGGGCATCTCGCTCATCCAGAGCGCGCCCGCGGGCAGGATCCCCATCGAGACCAAGATCGCGCCATGGTCCGCGGAGCTGGCGGCGGCCGCGATCTCCGAGGAGCTGGCCCGCGGGGGACAGGTCTACTATGTCCACAACCGGGTCCGATCCCTGCCCGCGTGCGTCAAGCGGCTTTCGGACCTGGTCCCGGGCGCGCGCCTGGGCATGGCGCACGGCCAGATGCGGGGCGCGGAGCTCGAGGAGGTGATGTGGAAGTTCTTCAATCGCGAGTTCGACGTGCTCGTGGCCTCCTCCATCATCGAGTCCGGCCTGGACATCCCCACCGTCAACACGCTCCTCGTCGAAGACGCGCAGGAGTTCGGCCTGGCCCAGATCTACCAATTGCGGGGACGCATCGGCCGCGAGAGGCAGAAGGCCTTCTGCTGGCTCTTCCTTCCCGAGGGGATCCGGGAGTTCTCCGAGCTCGAGGAGGACGGCCGCCGGAGGCTCTCGGCCATCCAGGAGTTCAGCCAGATGGGCTCGGGCATGAAGCTCGCCATGCGGGACCTCGAGATCCGCGGCGCCGGGGACCTCCTGGGCAAGAAGCAGCACGGGTTCATCGACTCCGTGGGAGTCGAGTTCTACAGCCAGCTCCTGCAGGAGGAGATGGCGCGCGTCAAGGGGGGGGAGGCGGCTGCCGGCCCCGAGGTGCGCCTGGATTTCAAGCTCGATGCCTTCATCCCCGAGGATTACCTTCCGGGCGAGCTCGAAAGGCTCGAGTTCTACAAGCGCATCCTGCGCTCGGACCCCAAGGACTGGCCGGTCCTCGAAAGGGAGCTCACGGACCTCTGCGGCCCCCTGCCCCCGCCGACCCGGAACCTCTTCGAGCTTCTGAAGGTCCGCTGGACGGCCCAGCAGGCGCGGGTGGGCGCCGTGGTCCAGCGCGGCCGGCACATCGAGGTCGTCATGCGCCAGGACGCGGTCGTGGACCCCGGCGCCGTGACCGCGTGGCTCAAGGAGTACGAGGGCAAGCTCCTCTTCTTCAAGGACGAGGCCGGGGAGGGCCTGAGGGTGGAGCTGGGGGCCGAGCCAGCGCTTGAGTGGGTGCGGAGGTTCCTGGAGAGCCTCGTCGAAAAATGATACCATGGCGCCGGTGAAGCTCTTATTAGTCCTGCTCTCAATGAGCCTTCTGGCGTGCCGGTCCGAGCCCCCCGTGGCGCGGGTCGGCAAGCTTCCCATCGCCAAAGCCGAGTTCGAGCGCAAGCTGGCGGAGGTCTCGGTCGGCTACCAGGGCTACGTCCGCACCGCCAACGGCCGCAAGCAGTTCCTGGACGTGCTCATCCGCGAGAAGCTCATGCTGGCCGCGGCCCAGGACTCCGGGGCGCCGAAGTCGCAGGCCTTCAAGTCCGAGATGGCCCGCCTGCGGGCCGAGCAGGAGCAGGCTTTGCGCGAGCAGGCGGATTTCCTGGCGACCCGGTTGTGGCTGGAAGGCCTGCGCGAGGGCGGCGTCATCAGCACCGGGGCCGAGGAGGCCCGCGAGTATCACAAGAAATATCCGCTCGAGGTCGGCATGAGCCACATCCTGACCGCGACCTCTGAGGACGCCGAAGCCGCGGACAGGAAGATCCGCGGCGGCATGTCCTTCGCGGCCGCGGCCAAGGCCTTCTCCCTGGACTTCGAGACCGCCGCGGAGGGCGGCAAGATGGCCCCGGCCTTGTATGGGGAGATCATCCCAGACCTCGAGGACGTGGCTTTCCGGATGCGCGTCGGGGACGTCGGGGGGCCCTTCAAGAGCAAGTTCGGCTACCACGTCATGAGGAAGGATTTCGAGCGCAAGCTCAAGTTCGAGGATTGCCAGGATAGAGTCATCCGCCTCCTGGAGAAGCAAAAGCTGGACCGCCACATGCAGACGCTGCAGGCGAGATTCCCCGTGGAGGTCGTCGATGAACATCTCAGGTAAGGTCTTGTGGGCGGCGCTCGCCGCCGCGCTGCTGTCCGTGGACGCCGGAGCGAAAGTCTTGGAGGACGCGGTGGCCACGGTCAACGGCTCCCCGGTCCTGCTCTCGGAGTACCAGCGCGAGGTCAATCGCACGCTCGAGCTTTGGGATCGCAACCAGCCAGGGGCGCTGGTCGGCCCGGAGAAGCTCAGGATCCTGCGCGAGCGGACCCTCGAGGAGCTCATCGACCAGGAGCTCCTCTTCCAGCAGGGCGCCAAGAACAAGGAGCTCAAGGTCCGCGAGCGCGACATCGACCAGGCCATCACCGAGGTCAAGTCCCGCTTCACCGTCGACGAGACCGGCCGGCCCATCCCCGAGCCCGAGGTGGACGAGTTCTTCAAGAAGCAGCTCAAGTTCGAAGGCGTGACCTTCGCTCAGTACCGGGAGAGGCTCTCACGGCAGATCATGATCCGCAAGGTCGTCGACTCCGAAGTGAAGGCGAAGGTGACGCAGCCGGAGGAAGGTGAGGTCCGGCAATACTTCGAGAAGGTCAAGGCCTTCATCCTCAGCGGAAGCACCCAGCCTCCCAAGGGCATGGAGGAGGAGGCCGCCATGGTCTTCCTGGAGGTCGCCAACGACGTCAAGCTCATGAGCTCGGAGCGCGCGCGGGTCTCGAAGATCGTGGTGCGGTTCTCCGAAACCGCTTCTCCCCAGGAGAAGAAGCGCGCCAAGGCCGCGGCCCTGGAGATCAAGAAGCGCATCGACGAAGGCAAGGCCACCTTCGCCGATATCGCGCGGACCGAATCCGAGGATCCGGAGAGCGCGCCCAGGGGCGGGGACGTCGGCTTCGCCTACCGGGGGCGGACCCCTCCCGAGATCGAGAAGGTCATCTTCGCCATGAGCGTCGGCGAGGTCAGCCAGCCCATCGAGGCTCCGGGCGGCTACCACATCGTGAGGGTGGTGGAGAAGCGCGCGGCCGAGCCGCCCGAGTTCGCGAACTTCAAGGAGGAACTCGGGAGGTTCCTCACCACCGTCCACTTCAGCGAAGAGCTGGCAAAGTACGTGAAGGGCCTCAAGGCCAAGGCGGTCATAGAGCGCAAGCTCCCGCCGAACTGAGGATGGCGCGGTCGCCTCTCGCTTTCACCTGCGGCGATCCTTCCGGCATCGGCCCGGAGACGGTCGTCTCCCTGCTGCGGCGCGGCTCCCTGCAAAGGGTCTGCGCGCCGCTCCTGGTCGGCGAGCCCCTGGTGTGGAGGCGGGCGGGCTGGAAGCCCGGCCTGGCCCCGCTGGCAGACACTGGACTGGGCCTGCGGCCCCCGCGATTCGGGGCGGACAGCGCGGGCGGGGGCAGGGCCTCCTTCGCCGCGGTCCGCCTGGCGGTCCGCCTGGCGGCCAAGGGGATCGTCGCCGGAGTCGTGACCGCCCCGGTCTCCAAGCTGGCCTGGAAGATGGCAGGAGTCCCCTTCCGGGACCACACCGACTATCTCGCCGCGGAGACGGGCTTTCCCTCGAGGATGATCCTCGCCGCGCCCTCTCGGAACCTGTGGACGGTCACCGTCACCCGGCACATCCCCCTGTCCGCGGTGGCGCGGTCGCTCGGCCGGCGGGAGGTCGCTTCCTGCGCCCTGGCCCTGGACAGGGCCTTGCGCTCCTTGGGTCTGCGCCGGCCCAGGCTCGGCTTGTGCTCATTGAACCCTCACGGGGGGGAAAAGGGCTTGATGGGGAGCGAAGAGGAGATGGTCCTGGTCCCGGCCCGCGCAGACGCGGTCAAGGCCGGGGTCAGGCTCGAGGGCCCCCTGCCCGCGGACGCGGCCTGGCGCATGCACGCCGCGGGCCTGCTCTCAGGCCTGGTCTGCCTGTATCACGACCAGGCCATGGCCCCGCTCAAGGCCCTGGCCGGCCTGGAGCTCGTCAACTGGACCGTGGGCATCCCCTTCACCCGCGTCTCCCCGGGCCACGGCACGGCCTACGACCTGGCGGGCACGGGCAGGGCCGACCCCCGGCCCACCCTGGCCGCGGCGGAGTTGGCGGGCCGCATCCTGACGGCGTGTGGAGGCGGCACTTCCTCGCGGTAGCGCTCGGTCGCGCGCGTCACTGCTGGACGGGTCTGAGAGACCGTTCCGGGACTTCCAGGAGGACCGGCGAGCCGTCCCTGCCGAACCAGAACTTCCCTTCGGTCTTGGTCATGCACGACAGCGGCTCGCGGCCGGATTCGATCTCCGGCGGAGCCAGGGCTTCCCCTTGGATCGCGTCCCGGTCCCAGCGGGAGCGGCGCAGGACGCGATGCTCGCCGTCGGCGACCCAGAGGAAATCCTTCCCTGGATAGACGGCCACCGGGGGGAAGGCCGCCCGGAAGGTCTGCAGGACCGTCAGACCGTCGTCCGGGAGATGCTTGTAGATCTTGCGGGTGGAGGAGTCGGCCGAGTAGAGGTACTTGCCGTCCGCGTACAAAGCCGAAGGGTTCGGGCCCGGGCTCGGCCAGGTCTTCGTCACGGACCAGCCCCCTCCGGAGGGAGCGAGCATGGAGATCGTCTTCTTCCAGGAGTCCGCGATGAACAGGGCGTCGTCTCCGACCGCCATGGCCGTGATATGGGAGCCGGCCATGGCCTGCCGGTCCAAGACGACCAGGCGCCCCTTCTCCAGCTTCATCCGGAAGAGGGCGCCTTCGTACCAATCCGAGACCCACAGCTCCGAGCCCTTCCAGGCCAGGCCTGTCGGATGCGAGAATGGGACCGCGTACGACCTCGGCATGCCCGCCGCGCGCAGGGACCAGGCCGCGACCGCCGCGGCGGCCAGACCCATGGCGGCCAGGACCGCCAGGAGCGCCCGACGCCGCGGGGCGGAGGGAGCTTGGGTCGAGGGTTCCACGGGCCGCGGCCGCCAGGCTTCGAGCTCGTCCTTGTGCCGGGCCAGGAGCTCTTTCTCGAGGTCGAGCGCCTTCTGGATGGCGGCCTCCGCGGACAGTCGGACCCCATCGGCTTGGCGGCTCTCCTGCCGCGCGGCATCGAGGGACGCGTTCCTATCCGCCTCGGAGGCCGTTTTGATTCTGCGGACCTCCTCCATGGACAGTGCGTGCTCGGCGATCAAGCGGCGGCGCTCATCCTCTAGGTCCCGGCGTCCCGCTTCAAGGGCCGCGCGATCTCCGGCCGCGGCCTTCCGGTCGGCTTGGGCCTCTGCCTGGAGCCGCCGGGCCTCGGCGAGGACAGCGTCGGCCTGCCTTTGGGCGGTTTCGGCCTCCTGGCGGGCCTGAGCCGAGAGCCTATCCAGCCGACGGGACTCTGACCGGGCCTCGTCGGCCTGCTGCTGGGCCGCTTCGGCCTCCTGCCGTGACCTGGCGTTCTCCGCGTGGAGGCGGCGGCGCTCCTCCTCCAGCTCGCCACGGTCGGCGTCCAGGGCCGCGCGGTCCTGCTCCGAGATCTTTTCCAGCCGTCGGGCCTCGGCCAGGGCCTCTTCGGCCCGGAGCTGGGCGGCCTCGGCCTCCTGCCGTGACCGGGCGTTCTCCGCGTGGAGGCGGCGGCGCTCCTCCTGGAGCTCCGCGCGCCCGGCCTCGAGGTCCGCGGACGCCTGAGCCTCCAGAGCCTGCAGCCGGTGCGTCTCCCGCAAGAGGGCCGCGCGGTCCGCGGCCATGGCCTTCCGGTCGGCCTCCATCTCGGCCTGGAGCCGCCGGACCTCGGCAAGGACCTCGTCTGCCTGCTTCTGGGCGGCCTCGGCCTCCTGTTGGGCTCGGCTGCACTCGGAGTGGAGGAGGCGCCGCTCTTCGGCGAGCTCCTTGCGTCCGGCTTCGAGGCTGGAGCGCGAGTCCGTCTCCAGTTTCTCGAGCCGCTGCGCCTCGCGCTGGAGGAAGGCGCGTTCCTCGGCCAGGGCCTTCCGGTCGGTTTGGGCCTCGGCCTGGACCTGCCGGGCGTCATGGAGCGCCGAATCCGCCTGCCGCTGCGCCTCCGCGGCTTTCTCGATGCGCTCCCGGATCTCTCCGAGCCTCTCGTCCCTGGCAATCAGAGAGCGTTCCATGTCGTCGAGCCGCGCCTTGAGCGCCTTGACCTCGGCGGGATTGATGGACGCGGCGCCCTTCCAGCCCCGCGTTTCGCGGAGGAAGGAGTCGAGCTCCTTGTGAAAATCGTCCAGCCACTGCCGGTCTGTATCCATGTCGCTTGCGGCCTCAGTGATTATACCCGATGCGGGGTGGACTCTCCACAGCCGCGGCAATTTGCTACCATGGAGACATGAAGAAAATCCTTCTTCCCTGCGTCGTGATGTTGTTCGCCTCCGCCGTCTCCGCGGGTCCCACCCTCGAGGAGATATCGGCTTCCGCTCGCGACGGTCTCAAGCAGGCCGGCGAATTCAAGCCGGCCATGTCCTTCTCGATGTTCGCCCAGCAGACCGAGAAGCCCGAAGCCCGGCCCCTGGCCCAGAAGGGCCAGACCGTGACCCTGAGGCTCTCGGGCCACGTGTGGCTGCGCGGCAACGCCTTCGTGCCCCAGGGCTCGAACTTCGCGTCCGTGCGCGTGGCGGGGTCTACGACCCTCTACGACCAGAACGGCAAGCCCCTCAACGGGTACGTGGAAGTGTCGGACTACGTGTCCGTCTTCCTCAACAGCGACTACGTGAGCGCGTTCGCCAGGCCCTATGCCTATGTCTCCATCTACAAGGACGGCAAGTTCCTCGGCTCCGTGCGCATCGACGGGAGCATCTTCGTGACCGGGTGGAACCGCAACGGCTGGCTCGACCTGTCCGGGTCTGGCACCGTGGGCGGGACCCTGACCTACACCGAATACCTGGCGCGATAAGCGCGCCAGGCGAGCGCTTCCAATTCATGGAGGCGCTCGTGCGGGAAGGAAGTACACCTTGCCCGCAGGTAGCGCTCAGCCGGCCGGAAAAGGGCCCCGGGCGCCTGTGGCGCCCGGGGCTTTCCTTTGGAGACGCCGATCCGTTCCGCTTCAGGGCGGGTCGCGGGTGGAGGGGCTCATGCGGAGCCCTCCAGGCAGCGCATCACCGCGCCTCTGAGCTGGTCGAGACCGAAGGGCTTGGCCAGGTAGGCCTTGGCACCCTTGAGGTACGAGGTGGCCGCTTCCTCGAGCGTCGGGATCCCGGACATGATGATGACCTCGGCTCCGGGCCGGAGCATCTTCACCGCGGACAGGACCGAGGTCCCCTTGTAGTCCACGGTGATGTGGTCGGTCATGACGATGTCGAAGTTCTTCACCGAGAGAGCGGCGATGACCTCCCTGCCGGTGGAGGCCTGGGTGACCTCGAAGCCCAGGCGCTCGAGCACCACGGAGACGTACTCCATCATGGACTCGTCGTCCTCGACGACGAGCACTGAGACCTTCTTCGACATGGAACGGCCTCCCTGCGTCAGGCGTTCCTCGGCGGTGGGTGCGGAAAAGCTCGGAAGTATAATGTCTGGACCTGTTTTTGTCAAGACCCAGGAGCCGGGTGGGACCAGGGAACGGGTTTTCGGATGGGCTCTTAGTTCTTGGGGATGCCGTAGAGGCCGAGGCCCCGGTCGAGGACCCAGCGGTAGGCGTCGTAGGGCATCAGGCCGAAGTGGCCGGCCCGGGCCTTGGTCGAGGAGGCGTCGAAGGGCAAGGCGGGCAGGAACCGGACGTCGAGCCCCGTGGGCACCGAAGGGCCGCGCTCGTCGCGCTCGATGAAGGCCACGCTGATGGCGTGCCGCAGAGGGTCGAACCCGAGGTCCGGCCGAACCATGTTGGCTTCGATCTTGGGCAGGGTGTCCGGGTCGCCGTTCTTGTCCGTGAGCTTGTAGTGGTCCGCGCCCACGAGGTAGAAGGCGTGCACCTTCCGGCCGAGGTTCAAGGCGAGGAGGCGGAACATGTTCGTCTCCCCGTCGAGATCGGTGCCGATGGCGATAGGCGAGTACTCGAAGAATGGGGCGAAGGCGGCCAGCACGGCCTGGCCCATGGGGTGGCGGAGGTCCGTCTTCGTCAAGGTGGGCTTGCGGGGGTCGTCTCCGGCCAGGACGAAGACCACCTTGTCGAGCCCCAGGGTGCCGATCGCCTGCAGGCCGATGAGGAGGTGCCCCCAGTGGAAGGGGTCCGCGGTCACGGGGTAGATCCCGACTTTCACGGGACGGTTATCCGATGAGAGGGACGGGTCGATGTCCCCGGCGTCGATGCGGCCCTGGATGTCGTCGAGAAGGGCGTGCGCGTTCCGCGACACGGAATCCAGCAGGCCGCCGTGATGTCCTTTCAGGACTTCTCCCATGGCTGAAACCTGGCGGTCCACGTTGTCCTGGACCCGCGAAACGAGGGCGGAGCGGGAGCCGAGTTCCGGGGCCTGCGTCCGCGGGATGAGGGCCGGGAGCAGGGGGAGTCCGGCCGGGGCAGCGATGATGCCGGGTGCGGCGATGATCCCAGGGGCTGAGACCAGTAAGGGAGCTGTTGGCAGGAACAGGGGGGAGAGGGAGGCCGGGTCCGAGAGCGTCAGGACGGAAGCCGGGGCCGCGACGCTGCCCGCGGCCGGTGTCGGGAGGCTGACCCTGGACTGGACCCTGGCGCCGGCGGCCTGGGCCTGCTGCAGGAGGCCGGCGGCCAGCAGGGCTGCCAACAGCCTGGCTGGAGCCCGGAACATACGGCCAATGGATGCGGTCTTCATGCGCGCTATAGTATGGCGCCCGGGGCTCGGAATCGGTTGGGGCTTTGGGGAACCGCGTTCACGGCAGGGGGCCTGGCTCCAGGAGGGACCTTCGGGCTCGCATGGTCCGACGAGTCCTGGGGCCCGGTTTTTGTTATGATGCTCCCGAATGACCCTCAATCCCTACGCCGAGGACCCGCAGTCGTCCCCACCCGGCGTCTACGAGGTCACGGACAGCGGGATGTCTTTCGTCGAGAAGACCGCGCCCCCGCAGGCCCTCCCACGCAAGCCGATGTTCGGGAGCATCCTCCTCCAACTCAGCCTGCTCGGCGCGCTCCTGGCCTACTTCCTCAACGGCCAGGGTTGGTACGTCTCGGTGGAGGGCTACTTCGAGGCCCGCGCCAAGGCCAGGATGATCGAGCCTTATCGGTCCTGGGCCCTGGCGCACCCTCAGTCCTACGAGGATGTGGCGGCCAGCGGCTCGGGCTTCATGGGCAAGGCCGTGCTTTGGGAATTCGCAGTGGATTCCTCCTCGGAACCCGTTTCCTGTTATTGCGAGGGCGATCCCATGAAGAAGGTCGCATGGGCACGGGGGGAGGCTGCGGTGAGGGAGAAGGCTGCCGGCGGGATGCAGGTCAAGGCCCTTGCCCGCATCGAGGGCACTCGGGAAGATCTTCCCCTGCTCTCCCTGCTGGAATAACGGGTGTCAGGCCTGACACCCATTAGGCCTCTTGTAGGGCTCTGAGCTCTTCGTCCGCCATCCTCAGCCGCATGGCCAGAGCGCGTGCGATGCGCGCGAAGAGCATGGCCCCGAGGTCCGGCCTCGAGCGGGAGAACTCGTCGAACTTGGCGCGCGACATGGCGTAGACCATGGTCGGGGAGATGGCCACGGCATCGGCGCTGCGCAGGCCGCGGTCGAGGAACGCGACCTCCCCGAAGAAGTCCGACCTGCCCAGGGTCGCGATGTGGTGCCCCTTGCCGCCGTCGAGCGGCAGGATGATCCGCACCTGGCCCCGGCGGATGAGGAACATCTCGTCGCCCGAGTCGTTGCGGGAGAACAGGCGCTGGCCCGTCTCGAAGGAGGCCTCCCGGAGGATGGAGTGGAACGCGGCGAGCGCGTCGGCTTCCATCCCGCGCATGATGTCGATCTCGTGGAGCTCGAGCGGGATGGGGGAGTGGGGTTCGAGCTTGCCCGCCTCCTCGAGGAGGCGGTCCTCGGCCCACTCAAGGGCCGCGTCGAGCTCGCCGAAGATGCTCACGAAGCGCTTGGCCTTGACCAGGCCCACTTCGTTGAAGTATTCCTCGAGGTCCCGGCCGCTGGGCAGGGAGTGGGGCAGGTCGCAGAGGATGAGGCGCCCGCGCTTGGCGTGCAGGCGGTCCTCGACCTGCTTGAGCATGTGCACCGCGGTGAAGTCCACGCTCTGGACATGCTTGAGGTCCAGGATGAGGAAGCGCCGGGTCTTGAGGTCCGCCTCGAGCTCGGTGAAGAGCTGGTCCGTGGTGCCGAAGAAGAGGCTGCCTTGCAGCTCGCAGACCACGACCTGGGAGGAGAGTTCCTTGAGGCTCTCCCGCTCCGCGGGCAGCCGCCTCTGGCGCGAGGAGATGTGGTCCCCATAGATCTTGCGCCGGATGACCGAGCCCCGCATGAGGTCCCGGATGAACAGCAGGGCCGCCAAGGCCAGGCCCGCGCCCGCGGCCGCGATGAGGTCCACGGTGACGGCGACTGCGATGACCGTGGCGCTCACCGCGAAATCGAAGACCGTGGAGCGCTTGCGCAGGAGAGCCAGGCTCTTGCGGTCGAACATGCGCCAGGCCACCACGATGAGGATGCCGGCCAGGGCCGGGACCGGGATCCAGGCCATGAGGGGCCGGGCGATGAGGAAGGCCAGCAGGGCGAAGGACCCCGCGAGGACCCCGGACAGGCGCGTGCGGCCGCCTGAGTTGACGTTGACGAGGGTCGGGCCCATGGCGCCGGCCCCTGGCACCCCGCCCAAGAGCGCCGAGGTGAAGTTGCCGACGCCCTGGCCGAGGAGGGTGCGGTCCGAGTCGTGGCGCGAGCGGGTCAGGGCGTCGACCACCACGCAGGTCTTGAGCGTGTCCACGGAGAGCAGGATGGAGAGCGTGGCAGCCGGCATGAGCACTTCCTTGAGCTGGCCCGTGCTCAGGGCTTTGACCGAAGTCCAACGCTCCGCCAGGGATGCCCACAATCCCCCTCCGGCGCCCGGCAGGGAGCCCACCACCACGGCGTTGTGCTCCAGAACCTTCAGCTCCGGCCAGAACACGGACGCGGTCCAGTACGCCGCGATCCCGGCTGAGAGCCCGATGACCGGGCCTGGCACGGCCTCGGTGAGCAGGGGGGCCAGGGCCATGCTCGCGATGGCGGCCGCGCCCACGATGAGCCCTGGGCCGCTCCAGACCGAGGGATGGAGGAGGCCGTGCCAGAGGTCCATGCCTTTGGGCAGGACCAAGAGCTTCGGGGCTTGGCCGAGGAAGATGAGGATCGCGACCCCGCTGAGGTAGCCCGTGACCACGGGGTAGGGGATGTACTTAATGAGCCTGCCCCCGCCCACGGCGCCAAAGGACATCTGGAGGCCGCCGCAGATGAGGGCGGCCACGGTGAGCAGGAGCACGACCTGCCCCGGGGGCTGGGACACCACGAGGCGCGCGGCGAGCGCTCCCATGACCGCCGCGGCCGGAGCGCAGGGGGTCGAGATGAGCCTGGGCGCGCCTCCGAAGAGGGCCGCGAGGATGCCGAGGCTTGACGCTCCGATGAAGCCCGCGACCGCGCCTTCAGCCGCGCGTTCGGGCCCCAAGGGGCTGAAGATGGCCACGCCGAAAGCCAGGGCCTGCGGCAGGGCCACGAGCATGGCGGCCAGTCCTCCCCAGACATCCGAGAGGCGGGCCGCGGATGATGAGGCTTTGGGCTGCGGGTTCATGGAATCAGGGGAAAAGGATACCAAACCTTGGGAGAGTCTGTGACATCTCAGGGACACCCGGCGGCGGTCGATCGAGGAATGGTTGGTCGAAGAGAGTTAGGAGGGACCAGGGTCAACGTCGGGCGATGGATCCGATCAAGCGGGTCGGGACGTATTTGAAGATGACTATTCCCAGCAGCTTCCTTTTCATGACGATCGGGACCGCCACCTCGATCGCACCTGAATCGGTCCGCTCGTAGGCCGGGGCTCGGGTCATCACGGCCGATTCCACCGCAGCCGTCAATAAGATCTCTTTTTTCGGCCCAAGATCGGTGACCATGCTGACAGAGCTGGGTAGGTAATACCAGCGGACCTCTCCGGAGCCGTTCGTGTAGAGGAGTTCCTTTACTTGGCCATGCTTGGCAAGCCGGCTGATCGTTTCGAGCTCCGGCATGGTGATCACGGGCTGTTGCTTTCTTAGGCCGCGTGCGAGGACCGGCCATTCTCTTTGCACGAGCCGCACTGCGTCAGTGAAATCCGCGCGATCCCGTTCTTGAGAGGAACAGCCGGAGAGGAAGAAGAGGGAGGCGAGGATGGCTGCGGACATCATTGATAGTGTAGCCGATCCGGCCATGGAATCAAGGCTTTCGCGGTAAACTCGTTTTTGCGACGAGTCTGTGGATAACTCGGGGCCAGGCGAGGAAGGAATTGCTAAGATAGAAGCGGCCGGAGGAACGCCTCCGGCCGCGATACGGGGCATAGCTCAATTGGCAGAGCGCGTGGTTTGGGACCACGAGGTTCTCGGTTCAACCCCGAGTGCCCCGATGATTTCGACGGAGCTTGTTGCGCCGCAGGCGGTCGAACTCCTTGAGGCGTTCGGACGTCCCGGGCGAGACCTTCATCTCCACGCGGTCCACGAGCTCCCGCAGGGCGAGGAAGCGGTTGACGGTCCTCCGGCGCTCATGCTGGCAGCGCACCACGATGTCGAGGGGGGCGTAGCGCAGCTGGACGCAGTTGGCGGTCTTGTTGATCTTCTGGCCGCCCTTGCCTCCCCCGCGGATGAAGGCCTCCTCGATGGCGGAGGGGTCGATGTTGAGGCGCTTGATCCGCGACAGCAGGGCTTCGACCTTGCCTGGGGAGACATCGAAGGACTCGTTGAGGTTCAAGACGCGGTGCTCAGCCTTTCGGCTTCACGAAGTCCATCCGCCCCGGCCGCTCCAGGACCCTGAAGGAACCTACGAGTTCGTCGAAGGCCGCCATGCACGCGGTCCTCTGGTTGCGGTCGCAGACGTAGCTCAGCAGGTACTGGCGTTTCTTGCCCGGGACCAGGACCCCGCCGGTGAGGAGCTCATAGTCCGCTTCCAAGGTGCGGGCGTCCTCCACGATGCACGCGTCCGGGGTGGGGCCGATGCGGCCGATATCGACGAACACTTTGCAGGTGAACACGATGGCCCCGGGGTTCTTCTGCCTCTCGAGCGCGGCGGCCGCCTGCCTGTTCATGACCACGGGCGGGATGACCTGCTTGACGTGCTTGGGGCCGCCTCCTTCCACGCGCAGGCTGTCGAGCTTGTCCACTTTCACGACCTGGACCGATTCCGGAGTCCACTTGTCCACTGATGCGCGGATGTCGGCGAAACGGGTCTCAGCCTGCTTATCCTTGTTCGCGGGGGTCACCTTGGACGGCGGGAGGGGCATGGACACGATGGTCATGTTGGGGGCGTAGCCGTCCGCGAAGGTCCCGCTGAAGGAGCCCACGGTGGTGTTGGCGAACTGGGCTGGAATGACGCCCGCGCCCTGGATCTGTTCCGTCCAATTCGCGGTGAATCCCGTTGGCGCGGCCGCGGCAAAGGCGTGGCCCGCGCTCTTCTGCATGGCATCCGTGACCGGCAGGCCCTTCCCGGGATACATGAACCAGCCGCCGGCGCCGAGGCCCGCGATGAGGCCCACGGCAGCGAGGACCCCTCCTGGGCCGCCCTTCTCGGGATCAGGGGCTGGCGAGGACCCGCCAGGAGCGCCGGCTGCCGTCGAGGCGGATGGAGCTGCTGACGCGGCCTGGGCCGTCTCTGCCTGGGCCATGGCATCGAGGTTCTTCTCAGCCTGGCGCTTGAGGAACTTGACGTAGACGATGCCGCACTGGGGGCACTCTGTGGCGCCTTCGGGTTGCTCGGCCTTGCAGTTAGGGCAGGTTCCCGCCATGGGATATCTCCTTGGGACGAGGGTTCTCATTAATCCTACCATAATCCTATAATGACCGAGCCATGACAACGAAGGCAGCGGCCCTCGCCGCGCTCCTGCTCCTGGGCGGGGCCGCGTGCCGGGACAAGCCGACTCCGGCGCGGGCGTACGCGTCCGCTGCGGAGCGGCTCTATCGCGGCGAGTTCCGAGCCGCGGTCCGGGACCTCACCGCGCTGATCGCTGCCGAGCCTTCCAATCCGCGGACCTACTACCTCCGCGGCTTGGCGCACTTCCAGCTCAAGAACTTCGGCCAGGCCGCGGCGGACCTCGGCCGGGCCGCCAGCCTCGACCCGGCCATGGCCGGCCTGCGCTACCAGGCCGGGATCGCGCGCCTGGAGCTCGGAGACCCCCTGGCCGCGCTGGCCGACTTCGACGCCGCGCTCAAGGCCAGGCCCGAGGCTCCGGAGATCCTGTTCCAGCGGTCCGTGGCTCTTAGGGGGCTCGGCCTTTCCCGGGAAGCGGAGGCCATGCTCGACAAGGCCCTGGCCAAGAGGCCGGACTTCCATCCCGCGCTCCTTTCGCGCGGCTACCTGCGCTACGGCCGCGAGGACCGGGAGGGGGCCCTGGCGGATTTCGAGAAGGCTATCGCGCTCAGGAGGGATGACAGCCGGGGCTTCGTGGGCCGGGCCCATGTGCTCTCGTCCTCGGACCTCAAGCAGGACCTGGATAAGGCCGCGGCGGACCTCGACAAGGCGCTCGCGCTCTCCCCTGGGAGCGTGGACCTCTACCCGGAAAGGGCGGCGGTCCACCTGTCGCGCTACGACTTCGACGCCGCGCTCGCCGACCTCTCCTCAGCCATCAAGTTCAACCCCCGCAACGCCGACCTCTATGTCCGGCGGGGCAGGGTCTACCGCGACCGGGCCATCGCGGACCAGGAGGATGCGGGGCTTGCCGCCGCCGAGGCGGACCTTTCAGCAGCCATCAACATCGCGCCCAAGCTGAGCAGCGCCTACTTCTTCCGCGGCAATGTGCGGGACCTCAGGGACGACCCCAAGGGGGGGCTGTCGGACCGCCAGGCCATCCTGAAGCTGTCTCCGCGGGATCCCGCGGGCTTCTCCGGCCTGTGCTCCGCCTACCTCGACGCGGGACGGCATGAGGAGGCCCGCAAGAACTGCGACAAGGCCATCGAGTTCTCGCCGCGCTACTCGGACCCTTTGCGGCTGCGCTGCCGCATCAATCGCAAGCTCAAGGACTACCCCGCGGCGCTCAAGGACTGCGACGCCGCGGTCGAATACGCGCCGTGGTGGGATGACGCCTATTTCGAGCGCGGCCTCGTGCACCTGGGCCGCAAGGACCGGAAGAAGGCCCTCTCGGACCTCGAAGCCGCGGCCAGGATCAACCCGCGCAGCAAAACCGCGGCCGAGACCCTCGCGAACCTGCGCGAGCTCATCCGGGGCAAGCCGTGAGGCGCTTTCTCGTGCCGGCCGCTGCCCTGGTCCTGGGACTCAACCTCGGAGCCTGCTCGGAGAAGCCTCCGGCGCCGGGTCCTCTGGCCTTGGAAGCCGCGCCAGGAGGAGACCCGGCCAAGGCCGTGGAGGCCTTCGACCGCGTGCTCACCAAGGACCCCAAGGACGCCCTGGCCTTCAACTGGCGCGGCAGGATGAGGCTCGACCGGCTTGAATTCCAGGCCGCTGCGGATGATTTCACCGAAGCCCTGAGGCTCGACCCGGGCCTGGCCGCGGCCTGGTACAACCGGGGCAACACGCGCCTGGACCTCGGAGACCATCTGGGCGCCTTGGCGGACCTCAAGGAGGCCGCGCGCCTCGATCCCGGGTTGACCGGCGCCCCGTATTCCGCGGGGAGCGCCAAGCTCGCCATGGGCGACTGCGCGGGCGCCCAGGAGGCCTTCGCCATCGCCTACGCCGCGGAGTCCTGGCTGGTCCAGGCCCTGCGCAAGCGCGGGGAAGCTTTCGCCTGCCTCGGGGACCCGGTGGAGGCCGTGGGACTTTTCGACAAGATGATCAAGTACGAGCCGGGGTCCTTCTCCGCGCGGCTCTCCCGGGCCAGGGCCAAGCGGGAACTCCTCGATCACGACGCCGCCATCGAGGACTACTCCGAGGTCATCAGGCTGGCGCCCCGGTTGGCGCTGGGCTACCGGCGCCGCGCCGAGGCGCTCGATGAATCCGGGCGCGAGGCGGCCGCGCTCGAGGACCTCGACCGCGCCTTGGCCGTCGAGCCTGAGGACGCGGGCCTGCGCGAACAGAAGGGTCATGTCCTTTACCATCTCAAGAGATACAAGGAAGCAGTCAAGGAATGGGACGCGGCGGTGAGGCTCCAGCCCGGCAAGGCCGGGAACCTGCGGGCCTACATCGACTTCGCCCGGAAGAAGCGTTAGCCCTGCTGAAAGGCGGGACGGGAAAATTGCTACCATCCCGGCATGGCTGAAGAGAACAAAGGCTCCGAGTCCTTCATCGCTAAGTTCATGGTCCTCAAGGGCGCGGCGCGCGAGCTCTGGATCATCTTCGGGGCGAAGCTCCTCGCCATCCTCGCCTACGGCGTCATGAACTCGACGCTCGTGCTCTGGCTCTCCTCGGACCTGGGCTTCGACGACTCCGTGGCAGGGGCCTGGGTGGGCGCCTGGTCCCTGCTCATGACCCTCTTCACGGTGCTCACCGGCTCCTTGGTGGACGCCATCGGCCTGCGCAAGTCCTTCCTGCTGGGCTTCTTCGTGTGCATCCTCTCGCGCGGGGTCATGACCTTCTCCCCGGACAAGTGGGTCGCCCTTTTCTGCGGCCTGCTGCCCCTGGCCCTGGGCGAGGCCCTCATGACCCCGGTCATGGTCGCGGCCGTGCGGCGCTACTCCACCACGGCCCAGCGTTCCATCTCCTTCTCCATCTTCTACTGCATGATGAACGTGGGGTTCTTCATCGGCAGCCTCATCTTCGATTACCTGCGCAAGGGCTTGGGCGAGCACGGCACCCTCGTCCTCCCCATCCTCGGCATGACGATCAGCACCTATCGGACCCTCTTCCTCACGAGCTTCCTCCTGACCATCCCGAACCTCCTCATCATGTACTTCGGCCTGCGCGACGGGGTCGAGGCCACGGACGAGGGCTTGAAGATCAGCCCGGACAAGCCCAAGTACCCGGGCGAGGGGGCGGTCAAGGCGTTTTTCCTGATGGTGCGCGACGCCTTCAATGAGACCATCACCATCTTCGCCAACCTCTGGAAGCAGCCCGCCTTCTACCGCTTCCTCGCCTTCCTCGCCCTGATCGTCGGCATCCGTCTCGTGCTCTATCACTTGTATTACACCTACCCCAAGTTCGGCATCCGCGAGCTCGGCGACGGGGCGCCCATCGGCAGGCTCTGCTGGTCCCTGAACTCCCTGGTGGTCATCATCCTCGTGCCTTTCATCGGCGCCCTGACGCAGAGGTTCTCGGCGTACCGCATGGTCCTCTTCGGCAGCACGCTCGCTGCCGCGTCCGTGTTCCTCATGGCCACGCCTCCGTCCTGGTGGCAGCCCCTGGCCGACGGCTTCCTGGGGGACCTCGTGGCGCACAAGTGGCTCGGGGTCCAGGGGAGCGTGAACCCCTACTATGTCATGATCTTCGTCTTCGTCGTGGTCTATTCCGTGGGCGAGGTCTTCTGGACCCCGCGGCTCTACGAATACACCTCGGCCATCGCGCCCAAGGGCCAGGAGGCCTCGTACATGTCCCTCTCCTACCTGCCCTTCCTGCTGGCCAAGCTCGGGGCGGGTCCGCTGTCCGGCTGGCTCCTGACCAACTACTGCCCGGCCCAGGGGCCGCGGAACTCCGGGACCATGTGGCTCATCATCGGAATCATGGCTCTCATCACGCCCGCGGGCTTGCTGGTGTTCCGCCGCTTCGTCAAGGTTCAGGAGGCCGGCAGGGCGGACTGACGCCGGGTCGACCGTATGGATATCAAAGTCCGGGTCGGAAGGATCGTGGCTGGGCTGCGCAAGCTCTATCCCAAGGCCAAGGTCGAGCTCGACTACAAGACCCCGCTCGAGCTCCTGGTCGCGACCATCCTCTCCGCGCAGTGCACGGACAAGCGGGTCAACATGGTCACTCCCGCCCTCTTCGCGAGATTCAGGACCGCCCGGGACTATGCCGAGGCCAGGCCCGCCGAGCTCGAGGCCATGATCCACTCCACGGGCTTCTTCAGGGCCAAGGCCTCGTCCATCCAGGCCGCGGCGGCGAAGATGGTCTCCGAGTTCAAGGGCGAGGTTCCGGGCACCATGGATGACCTCCGCACGCTCAAGGGAGTGGGCCGCAAGACCGCCAACGTCATCCTCGGCGCGGTCTTCAACAAGGCCGAGGGCATTGTGGTGGACACGCACGTCAAGCGCCTGGCCTTCCGCATGGGCTTGAGCGATTGCAAGGACCCGGAGGATATCGAGGCCGGCCTCATGGCCCTCCTGCCCAGGAAGGACTGGATCTTCTTCAGCCAGGCCATGGTCTGGCACGGCCGCAGGGTCTGCTCCGCCGCTTCTCCGGACTGTCCCGCCTGCTCCCTCAAGGGCTTCTGCCCCAAGCGGGGATTGTAAGGGCTCGCTACCGCCGCCGCGGGGCCGCAGGTCTTCCCACCGTATACTGCTTGGGCGTGGAGAACTTCCCTTGGCTGCCGAGCAGGTCCACGAGCGAGATCCTGCCCCAGTATACCCCAGGCCGCAGTTCCACGGTGGCGGGATTGAACGGGAAATCCCCCTCGAAATACTTGTCGAAGACGATCTCGGAGAAATCCTGTTCGATGGAAAACTGCACGCGGTAGGCGGATATGGGCACGCCGATCTTCACCTTCTGGATGTCCTCGGTCAGCGACTCCATCGGGACGGATTTGGTCAGCTTCACGGTGACGGCCGGAGGAGCCTTCACGTCGGGGGGCTTCCAGCCCAGGAGGGCGGCGGCCTCGCTGATCTGGCCCGCCCGGGCGCTGAAGTCGGCCAGGTCGCCGATGGCGATCGGAACGCTCGGGGCATCGCCCAGGGCGATCTCCATCCCCTTGCCGGCGGACACCTCGACGGTCTTGCCCGCCGCCTTGACCGAGGCCCTGCCCTCGAAGACCGCGAGCACGGTGGTCTGGTCGTCACGGACCGACGCCATGTACCTGGCGCCCTTGCTCGACGGCGAGATCGTGGCTCCCGGCGTATGGATGACGGCGTTGCTGGCCATGATGCTGCCTTTGGTGAGTTCGATGTCGTAGGACTTGTCCGCGGGCTTGATGACCGCCATGGAGTTGGCGTTGACGACCATCGTCTCCTTGTTGAGGAACTCCACCACCGCGGTGGCGTTGGCGAGCGTCCGCACGACGTCCCCTTGGAAGACCTGCATCTTCTCGCTCGCGGGCTCCCACTTCACCGTCTGACGGCGGCGAAAGAGGACCTCGTTGCGCGTCTTGATCAAGGTGGCGGCGCGCATGATATCCTTGATCATGTTCGCCGGGATGCGCAGGATCATGCCCGGCAGAGCCACGGTCGGATCCTTGGAGGGCAGCTTGTTGAACTTGAGTATCTGGTCCCATTTGGCCGGGTCCTTGAGGTACCTGTTCGACAGGCTCCACAGGGTGTCTCCCGGACGGACCTCCACCATCTGGAAGGTCTCGCCCCCTTCCTGAGGACCTATCGCCGCGGAAAGAAAGGACGCGGCCAGCAGCAAACAGCCGAGGAGGGGCCTCATTGCGTCAGATTCTTGGGGATCGCGAAGCTGAAGCGCGAGCCCTTGCCGAGCACGGACTCGGCCCAGATCTTGCCGCGGTGGGCCTCCACGAAGGCCTTGGCCACGCTTAAGCCCAGCCCCGCGCCGGTGCCGGGGGTTCCCGGGATGCACCCGAACTTGTCGAAGACGCTCAGGAGGCAGAACCCCGGGATGCCGATGCCCGTGTCCGTGACCGTGGCCTGCGCGTAGGTCTCCGCGTCCAAGACGGCGACGGCGATGCTGCCGGCGGGCGTGAAATTGACGGCGTTCACGATCAGGTTCATGAAGACCCTCTCGATCAAGGACGCGTCGACCGCGATGCCGCCCTCGGCGCCGCGGGAGATGGTCAGCGCGAGCTTGCGCTCCGCGGCCATGGGCTGCAGGGCGGCCACCACGCGCGAGGCGATGTCGGAGAGATTGGCCTGGGCCAGTTGGACCGGCAAGCGCCCCGAATCTATGTTCGCGCTGTCGAAGGCGTTGGAGACCGAGACCATCTGCAGCGTCAACGCCTGGTTGATGGCGGCCAGCGATTGCCCCTGGGCCGCCGAGATCGGCCCGAAGGCCCCGCGCATGAGGGACTGCGCCTGCTGCATCGAGGAGGCCAACGGGGCGCGCATCCCCGCCGTGATGTTGCGCAGGAATTCGTCCTTCGAATGCTCGATGGTCTTTTCCGCGGTCGAGTCGTGCAGGCTGGTCACGAGACCGATGGCCTTCTTCGTCCGCGGCGAGAAGACCGGCTGCTGCGTGACGCGGAGGAACTGCCTGCTGATCTGCGTGGAGAGGTCCACGTCGACGTAGCCCCCTCCCTGGCTGGCGTCGGGCGCGCGGAGGATGACGTCGCGCACCTTGGATGCCGGCAATACCTCGGCCGCGGTCTTTCCGTCGAGTTTGGCGTCCGGGGCGAGGCCCAGGAGTTCGCGGGCGCGCCGGTTGACCAGCTGGAGGGAGCCCGCGACGTCCGCCATGAGGATGCCGTCGGCGATGGAGAAGAGGATGGCTTCGGTCTTCTGCTGTTCGACCAGGACCCGGTCGACCTGGAGCGCGGCATAGGTCTTGAGCTGCGCGGTCATCCTGTTGAAGCAATTGGCGAGGTCCCGCAGCTCGTCCTGGCTTTCGATGGTGACTTGGGTGTCGAAATTCCCCTGGGCCACCGCCTCGGCTCCCTTGCTCAGGGCCAGCAAGGGGGACGAGAGCCGCTTCGCGAGGAACCCCGCGCCCGTGACCGCCGCCAAGAACACGACGCCCAAGGCCATCAGGGAGCTCTTCTTCATCTCCGCGATCCCGGCGTAGGCGTCGGAGCGGGGCTGCAGGACGAGGATGGCTCCCCCGACGCTCTCCAACGACTGGGCCGCGCCCACGAGATCCCTTCCCTCGATCGGCCCCGAGGTCACGCTGGGAGACTTGAGAGCGCTCTGCATCAGGGCCCAGCGCGGCATCTCCTTGTGCGAGGCCTCGTCGAGCGCGCCCTCCGGCATGAACAGCGGCGCTCCCGCCCTGTCCGCTAGGACGACGAAGCCGGTCCCGCCGACGCTCTCGGAGGCGATCCTCTCGGCGAGATTGCTCATGGAGATGTGGACGCGGCCGGCCATGTCGTTGCTCAGAGGGTAGTAGATGTCCAGGGAGGGGGGATCAGCGGTCAACCGGAAGGTGCGGGCGCGGCTGCTCAGGAACTGCTTGAAGCCTGGATCGTCGGCACGGGACACCGGCGTCGTGGAGGCGGCGACCTCGGGGAAATGGAGGACCTCCTTGCCGGCCGGGCTGATGAAGGATATCTCCTGGATGTCGGGGTTGGTGGCCATGACCGTGCGCAGCAGCTCGCTCTTGTCCTCCCATGTCAGGTTCTTCTGCAGGGCGGTGAAGAGGAAGGACATCTGGTGGTCGTAGGACTTGAAATAGACGTTGAACTGGCTGGCCAGCTTCTCCGCCAGCTTCGTGTGCAGCTCCAGGATCGAGTTCTCGATATTCACCTCGCTGACGCGGCCGGCGCGGTAAGCGAAGAAGATGACGGGGATGAGGGCCATCGACAGAAGGACGACCGCGAACTTCGAGAAAAGACCGAACCTCAAGATCCCCCCCCTCTGAATATGGAATTATTTGACGATACAAACCTTGCCTCACCATTGTCAATTCTCGTCAAACCACGACATGGAATGGTAAAATAGCCCGCCATGGAACCTTTGCGGGCCGGCGGGTCCGGAATCCTCCGGCTGGCCCGCGGGCTCCTCCTCCCCGCCGCGCTGCTTGCCGCTCCCGGAGTCCGGGCCGCGACGGTCAGCGGAGTCACCCTCACCGCGGTCGGCCCCATCACCTTGGGAATCAGCTGGACCATCCCGGCGACCTCGACACCCACGATCGTCTTGGGCCAGGACAACTTCCAGGTCATCATCTCGTCGGGCCTCGGGAACCTGGGAGAGTCCGCCGCGACCTTCAGCAATCTCGTCCCCAACACCACCTACTGGTTCGAGGTCAAGAACTCCACCGAGGACGACGCAGCCTACGTCAGCTTCAACGCCGTCAAATCGACTTCCACCTTGGCCGCGGCGCCGGGGGTCGCCGCGTTCAGCGGGGTCACGGAGTCGGCCATCCGGGCCAATTGGAGTTGGGCCGGCAACGGGCCGGGCGTGCTCTACGAGGCTCTGCTGTCCGCGGCCGCTTCCCCGAGCACCAACGGGCTCCCGGGGAACAAGAGCTCGGCCACCTTCGAGACCTTCGCGGTCTTCAGCGCGGGCCTGGGCGTGAACACGACCTATTACGCGGAGGTGCGGGCGGTCAACAACAACGGCATCCCCACCGCGTACGCGGACCTGGGCTCGACCGCCACCCTGGCCAACGCGCCGACCTCGGCCTCGCCGAGCGCCATCGCGGTCGACCGGCTCACGGCCAACTGGGGCCCGAACAGCAACCCGGGCGGCACGCGCTACCTGGCCCAGTTGAGCGCCGACTCCGGCTTCTCGCCCGTGGCCGCCTCGTCGGTCACGGCTGAGAACTGGGCGATCTTCACGGGCCTGGGCGCGAACACGACCTACTACGCGCGCGCGGCGTCGCTGAACTCCCTCGGAGGAGCCTCGGCCTTCACCGGCTTGCCCTCCACTTCCACTCTGGCCGCGGCGCCGGCGGCCTCCGCGTTCAGCGGGGTCACGGCGTCGGCCGTCCGGGCCAATTGGAGTTGGGCCGGCAACGGGCCGGGCGTGCTTTACGAGGCTCTGCTGTCCGCGGCCGCTTCCCCGAGCACCAACGGGCTCCCGGGGAACAAGAGCTCGGCCACCTTCGAGACCTTCGGGGTCTTCAGCGCGGGCCTGGGCGTGAACACGACCTATTACGCGGAGGTGCGGGCGGTCAACAATAACGGCATCCCCACCGCGTACGCGGACCTGGGCTCGACCGCCACCCTGGCCAACGCGCCGACCTCGGCCTTGCCGAGCGCCATCGCGGTCGACCGGCTCACGGCCAACTGGGGCCCGAACAGCAACCCTGGCGGCACGCGCTACCTGGCTCAGCTGAGCGCCGACTCCGGGTTCTCGCCCGTGGCCGCCTCGTCGGTCACGGCTGAGAACTGGGCGATCTTCACGGGCCTGGGCGCGAACACGACCTACTACGCGCGCGCGGCGTCGCTGAACTCCCTCGGAGGAGCCTCGGCCTTCACCGGCCTGCCCTCCACCTCCACCCTGGCGCTCGCGCCGGTGGCCTCGGCGTTCAGCAAGGTCGACACATCGAGCATCCAGGTCAACTGGACGTCGGGCGGCGGCGGCCCGGGCGCCCGCTATGAGGCCGTGCTGTCCTCGGCCGCTTCCCCGAGCAGCAACGGTCTTTCCGGGAACAAGAGCTCGTCCACCTTCAACACCTTCGCGGTCTTCACCGGCTTGTCCTTGACCGCCGACTATCACGCGGCGGTGCGGGCCGTCAATAACAACGGCCTGCCGACCGCGTACACGAGCTTGGGCTCCACGCGGACCGCGGCCTCGTCGCAGTCCGTGGCTCCCGGCTCGGCGCAGACCATCGTGCTCTATGCCGCGAGCGGCGAGATCAGGGTCGAGGTCCCGGCCGCGGCTTTCGACTCCGCCGTGCAGATCGTCACGCGGCTTCCGGCCGGGTTCCCGGCCTCGGACGGCGCCGCCACGGGCGTCGGCGTGGAGATCACCCTGGTCCCCGAGGTCCAGCCCGAGAATCCCGTCACCCTGTCGATCGGCTATGGAGGCGCCCTGCTGCCCGCGGGCACGGACGAGACCAGGCTGATCATCGCCCGGCATGACCCTCTGCGCGGCGTCTGGGTCCCCCTGGTTTCGAAGACCGACACCTCGGCCAAGGAGGTGACGGCCGAGGTCAACCACCTCTCCACCTTTCAGCTGATGCAGGCGTCGGCGAACAGCGACCTCTCACGGGTCAAAGCGTTCCCCGTCCCGCTGCGGCCCAACCAGGGGCAGTCCTCCATGACCTTCATCAACCTGCCGGCCGGAGCAAGACTGAGGTTCTTCGACTTCCAGGGCAGGAGGATCAGGGATCTTTCCGCCGACAACGCCGGGATGGCCGCATGGAACGGACGCAGCGGAGAGGGACAGCCGGCCGCGAGCGGAGTCTATGTCGTCCTCATCGAGAGCGGCGGGGCGAAGAGGACCTTCAAAGTGGCGGTGGAGCGATGAGCCGGGCCGCGGTCCTTTTCATCTTGCTCCTGGGGACGTTCCAGGGGGCCGCGCGGGCCGCTGGCCTGGCTGCGTACTCGCGCGCTTCAATCGGAGCTCCTTTCTTGAGGCTGGGGGCGGGGGCCAGGGCCGTGGCCATGGGCGAGGCCTACACCGCTTTGGCCGACGACGCGAGCGCCGTCTACTGGAACCCCGCCGGCATGACAGGCATCGAGAAGCGCTCCGCCACCTTCATGCACGCGGCCTATCTGGACTCCATCTCCTTCGAGTACGCGGCCTACGCGCAGCAGCTGCCCCGCGAGTTCGGGGTCGTCGGGGCTTCCATCCACTACCTTTCCGCCGGCGATGTCATGGAGGTCGATCCCTCCGGCGTGGAACAGGGCGCGTTCCGGCCCTACGACATGGCCGTCACCATCGCTTACGCATACCGGCTCGAGGAGCGCGAGGCCGCTCCTGCCGACTACGATCGGCCCGTGGACGAGTGGAGATGGCTCCGCGGGTACACGGTTGGGCTCGCGGCCAAATTCGTCTACTCGAAGATCAGCGCCGCGGACCGCACCCAGAGCTTCGACATCGGGCTGCGGTCGCCGGAATACCTGGACGAGAGGCTGAGGTTCGCCCTTGTTGCCCAGAACATCGGCGGAGTGCTCAAGTACGACCAGGAGCGCGAGGTCCTGCCCTTCGTGGGCAAGGCGGGCGTGTCCTTCAAGTACAGCGACCAGGTCCTCTGCGCGGTGGAGGGTGTGGTCCCGTGGGAGACCTCCCCGTACGGGGCCGTGGGCGCCGAGTACCGCCGCGTTCTGGCCGGGCGATGGTCCGGGGCGGGGAGGGTGGGGTTCAGTTCCAAGACCCTCGGAGAGGTGAGCGGGGCGACCGGCTTGTCAGCCGGCGTCGGCCTCGCCTATGAGAAGTACTCCCTGGACTACGGCTTCGTGCCGCTCGGCACCCTTGGGCTGACCCACCAGGTCTCGGTCACCGCGCGCTTCTGACCCTGTTCTAGCGGAGGAGCGCGACTCGGCCCTTGGTCCTGACGTCGCCCGCGTTCGTGCCCACGGTCAGGGTGTAGATGTAGACCCCGTTAGGGACGCCCGCGGCCTCCCAGACGTACCTGTACATGTACTCGCCGTCCACGATGGGAGCCGGGGCGTCCACGTCCACCGAGTGCACGAGCCCTCCGGCCATGCCGTAGACCCGGAGCTCGAACCTGCGCGCCTGGCCGACCTTGGCCGCGAAGGTCGCGGATTGGCCTGCGCGCACCGGGTTGGGGTAGACGAACATCTCCCCCTTGGAAGGCGCTGAAGGGTATGATTCCTGGAACAGGCCGAAGAGGGTGAAGTGGTCCGTGAGGAACCCCACGCCCGGGGCACCTTGCGGGGAGGCCACGGCCGAGACCCCGAAGGGGGACTTGCCCGTGGCGGTCACGGGCACCCAGGCCGCGAGCTTCTCGTTGTAATAGTAGGGCTTGAGGTCCTTGGTCGCGACGGCGGTGCCGTCCACGATGCCGTTGTTGTCGCTGTCCGGGGCGGAGATGAACACTTCCACGGGCTTGGCAAAGGACTGGGTCCCGTTCGTGAACGAGAGCGACAGGTAGATGCCGATGGGTTCGAGGATCGCGAACGGCGATTTCGCCGCAGGCGCGGTTCCCGGCTTCGGGGAGGAGATCTGGATCTTCTCTCCAGCGGGGACCGCTCCGGCCGGGATGTTGACCGCGGTGCCGTCGGCCAGGGTGATCTTGGTCGAGGTCGTGGTATCCACCTTCTCGGTCAGGCGGTGGGGGTTGTTGGGGTCCACGTCCGGGTTCCCATCCTCCACGATGTCCGGGTTGGCGTCCCCGACCACCACGCTGATGGTGGGCGGGTCGATGTCGGGGTTTCCGTCCTCGTCATAGGCCACGGCTCTTAGGAAGTGGTTGCCCCAGGGAACGTTCCCGTCGCTGACGTTCCAGTACACCGAATAGGGCTTCTTGGAGTCTGGAAGCGAGATATCCTTCCACTCCTGCGAGGATTCATGGCGGTATTGGAAGAGGACTTTCGAGAACTTCGAATCCGGGCACGCAGCCTCGGCCATGGTCGTGACAGCATTGCCCCAGATCTTCTTGCCGTCCTTGGGCAGTTTGAGGATGGCTGAGGTATCGGTGCATTTGCCGTCATTGGGAGGCTCAGGCGTAGGAGTAGGCGTGGGGGCCGGTTCAGGCGTGGGGGTAGGCGTGGGGGCCGGTTCGGGCGTGGGGGTAGGCGTGGGGGCCGGTTCGGGCGTGGGAGTGGGCGCGGGTGTCGGTTCGGGCGTAGGCGCAGGCGTGGGGGTCGGTTCCGGCGCTGGAGCAGGAGATTGGCTGCAGTACCCTGTATGGGCGGCATTGCACCTGAACACAGGCCATTCCAGGGCAAAGGCAGGCACCTGGGAGTCGAGGTCTCGCAGGGCGTAGAACATGTCTCCTTTCATGTTCGCGTCATTCTCGGCTGCGCGGTCCTGGAAGAAGACCTCGAGCTTGCCGTCCCCGTCCACGTCGCCCACGACCGGCGAGGAGACCACGCTGGCGTCGCTCCCGAATCCGGCGAGGGTCCTGCCGTCGATCCCTGAAAGGACGAAAAGGGTGCCTGCCGCGGCCGTCACGTAGACGTCGAGGCCCGCGCCTGGCCGCCTGCGGGCCAGGGCAGGAGAGCCGAGCACCGGGCTTCCGAGGTTCGCGGTCCACTTGACGCGGCCATCCGGCGCGAGGCAGTAGAGCTCGCCGTCCGAGGAGCCGAACACGATCTCGTTGACGCCGTCGTTGTCCACGTCGCCGATGGCCGCGGATGAGACGATCTCGCCTCCGGTCTTCACGGTCCAGAGCACGGCTCCGGTCTTGCCGTTCATGGCGCGGAACACGCCGTCCGGGGCCCCGACCAGGACCTCGAGGATGCCGTCCCCGTTGGTGTCCCAGAGGGCGGCTGAGGCGCGCATATGCCCTCCGAGGGCCGCGGTCCAGCGCACGGCGCCGCTCGCGGCGTCGAGCACGTAGAAGTTCGGCCTGCCGATGGTGAGCTGGTCCGTGCCGAACGCGACCTCCTTGCGGCCGTCGCCGTCCAAGTCCGCCACGGCCGGGGAGGACCATATCCAGGTCTCGGCCTTGAACTTCCAGACGAGCGAGCCGGTCCGGCCGTTGACGCACCGGAAGTAGTTGTCGAAGCTCCCGCCGTAGACCATGGGGTCGTCGCCGGGCTTGAGGATGTCCACGGCCGGGGTGGAGAGGTGGTGGCCGTCGAGCAGGTGGCGCCAGATCCAGCGGCCCTGGCCGTCCCAGGCCTGCATCTCGCGGCCCGAGGTCGTGCCTCCGAGCATCTCGGGCACTCCGTCCCCGTTCAAGTCGAAGAGATTGACCGAGGAGTGCGCTTCGTCGTTCTCGGTGTTCTTCCAGAAGACCAGGCTGCCCTGGGATCCGAAGAGGAACCAACGGCCGGACACTCCCGGCGTCCCTGTGTTGGGGAAGAACTCCTCGTTGCCGGTGGCGACCTCCATGCCGGGCAGGTCGGGCCGGATGTTGCCGATGGCCGCGGACGGGCCCGGCACCATGCGGTAGAAGCCCCCGGAGATCCTGTCGAACTTGTTCGTCCACAGCAGGCTCAGGCCCTTGGCTACGGAGAACTGATTGGGGCTCGTGGGGGAGCCCATGCCCTGGCCGAGGGGAGGGCCGTTGCCTTCAGCGTCCGTGGCATCGATGAAGTAGGAGACCCTGTCCCCCTTGAGCGCCAGGAGGAACGCGGCCGGGATGACCCCCTTGAAGGAGGCGCCTCCCCCGGGACCCATGGGTACGGTGTGGTAGACGGAGGATCCGGGTGACCAATAGGTGAGCGTGACGACCGGGGTCCCGGCATCATCCGTGACCTGGGCTTCCACTGCGACGTCCTGCGCCTCCGGGAAGGTCCCGGCGAGCGGGGTGTGGGAGATGGTCGGCGGCTGGGTGTCGGATGAGGTCGGGTCCGCCAGGACCGTGATGGACGCGTCAGCCGTGTTCGCGACAAAGACCTGGTCCGCGGCCTCGTCCACGACCATGCTCTCCGGCACGCCTCCCGAGGCCAGGGTCGCGGCTACCGCGAGGGTCCGGCCGTCGAGCACCGTGACGGTCTTGTCCCCGGAGTTGGCCGCGTAGACCCTGGCCCCGCGCCGCTTGACCGCCACGGCCTTGGGCTTGGAACCGACCGCGACATGGGCGAGCACCGCGTCTGCGGCTCCGTCGATGACGGAGACCGAGTTCGAGCCGTAGTTGGCCACGTAGATCCGGTTGAGGTTGGGGTTGACCGCGGCCGAGACCGGGTAGAAGCCCACCGGGATCTTCTTGAGCACTCGGGAGGTCGCGATGTCGACCACGGCCACTTGGTGCGCTCCGTAGAGGACCACGTACGCCTTGCCGGTCGCGTTGTTGACCGCCACGGTCTTGGGATAGTCGGCCTGGGAGCTCAGGATGATGGTGCCGAGCTGGACCTCGGCGGACGCGTCCCACAAGGCGAGAGCGCCCATGTAGACCCCGGTCGAAGGGGCGTTGAGCGTGGTGGAGAGAAGCTGGTTGGCTTCCGGATAGGCTTCGATGCCCGTGAGGCCGGAGGAGGCGAACGGCGCGGTCTGGGCGCCGTAGCCGTCGAGCATGAGCTTGCGGATGTACCCGCTGGACTCCGCCCCGGAGAGCACGAAGGCCTTGCGCAGGCCGGGGAACAAGGCGAGGTCGGTCACGGTCTCGTAAGGGTCGGGGAGGATCTTCTCCAGGACGAAGGTGCGCTTGTTCCATACGGTGAAGGCGCTGGTCTGGTTGGTTCCCACCAGGATCGTGTCCGTTCCCGGGATCAGGGCCATGGACTTGGGGAGGAGGCGGGCCAGGTCCACCTTGCCCAGGCTCGCGTCGGTCTTGAGGTCGAAGATGGAGGAGTCGTTTGATTCGCGGTTGGCCGTGAAAACGAGCCCGGCCTCGGCGTCCATGGCGATGGCTGAGGGCCGGGCCCCGGTGGCTAGGGTCTTGAGGAGCTTGCCGGCCTTGAGGTCCACGATCTGGACTTTGTTGCCGTAGGTGTCGATCCCGTAGAGGCGGCCCGAAGTCCCGTCGATCACCATCCTCCAGAAGTAGCCGGAGGCAAGGATCGCGGCGCCCTTGACCAGGAAGCCCGAGCTGTCAGGCGCGTATTTCGTGACGCGGCCGTAGGTGCCCACGTAGACCGACCCGTCGCTCCGGTCGAAGGCGACTTCAGCGGGCCAGACCGCCCCCAGCGCGACCTTCTGGACCACGGTCATGCTCGCCTTGTCCAGGACCCATAGCTCGGATTGGTATGCCGTGGGGCCGGCCGTCATGTAGACGGTCACGAAGATCCTGGAATCGCTCTGGGCGAAGCCGTGGCTCGCGTAGTCGGGAGGAAGGGCAGCCGTGGCCTTGATGATGCCGTTGCTCGCGTTGAAGCGGCGGATCATGTCCTGGTTCTTCGCGATGGAGGGGACGTACTGGCTGCCGAGGACGATGATCTCCCCGGCTGTCTCGTCCGCAGCCAGGGCCTTGGGGTAGAACGAATTAAGGGGGAACGCCGCCTTTTTTGACCGCGTGGCGGCATCGATCACATGGAGACCGTTGAACGCGCTCACGAACACGAGGCCGCGGGTGCGGTCGAAGGCCATGGCCGAGGGACCCGTGATCCCGGTCATCTCGGCGATCGGTTTCCTGGACACGGCGTCGATGATCACCAGATTGTTGGAGTAGTTGCCCGCGACCCACGCCTCGTGCCGGACCGGGTCCGTCGCGACGGCTGAGGGTGCGGCGATCCCGAAGGGGGAGTCGCTCAACTGGAAGGTCCTCTGGACCGAGGGCCCGGCCCACGCGCTTGCCGCGAGGCCGCACAGGAGTTGGACCGCGAGCAGCGTCTTCATCGCGGACCCTTGACGAGAGGGATGGCCTTGACCCCTGCCGATTCCGGCGAGACTCCGGGGCCGGGCCTGATGATGACGAGAGCCTGATAGGGCCCGGCCGGAGCCTCGCGGCCGAGGCCGTCGCGGCCGTCCCAAGCCAGGACGCGGTTCTTTCCGCGCGAGCCCCCGGGCTGGCCCGCGGCCATGCTGAACTCGCGCACCGGGACCCCGTCGGGCCCGACGATCGAGATCGTCACGCCCGCGTCAGCGGGGAGGTCGTAATCCAGCGCGAAATCGGACGGCGGGCTGACATCCTTGTTCACCAGGGCCGGAGCCGCGACCGGAGCCGCTGGGGCGGATTGGGCCTTCATCTTGCCGCCCTTCTTCACAAAGCGCAGGGACGGGCGCTCGCCGGGAGCCAGGGCCGAGGTGACTTCCCCGCCGGCCGCAGCGTCTGCCGCCTGCCCCGCCGGGGCGGGCTTGCCGACCTTGTCCGAGGCGAGCATGTGGCGCTCGAACTCCGCCTTCTCCTCGGCCGAGCCCCGCGGGGGAGCCGCCTGGGCGGCGGACGCCAGTTGGCCGAGCAGCGCGAGGAAAAGCCACAGTCTCGGATGCATGGACATCCTCCTAGAACTTGTACCCCATACTCAGTCTCTGCGCTGCGCCGATGTCTCCCGCGGGCGAAAACGAGTAATCCAGGCCGAGCTTGTCGAGAAGCCGCAGTCCCATCCCGGCCCGCATGCGCGAGAGCGCGGGCACGTAGGACCTGGCTCCCGCGGCTTCGCCGGCGGAGAGGTAGCCGGCCCGGAGGAAGAGGCCCTTGTAGGCCTCGATCTCCAAGCCCAGGCCGAAGCCCGACTTGCGCTCGTGCACCCTGTGCCGGGCGTCCGCTGACAGGAGGACTTGGGAGAGGGGGGCCCACGCCATGCCCGCGGACATGGTCAGGGGGAGTTCGCTGGTCTGGCCGTTCCACCGCATGGCTGGGCCGATGTTGAGCGCGGCAAAGCCCAGCCTCAGGGATGGCAGGACCGCGGCCGAGGCTCCGAGGTCCGCGGCAAAGCCGTTGGCCGAGGTCTCCGCGATCTGCTGTTGGAGGAATTTGAAGCTCGCGCCCACGCGCAGCATGCCGAGGTTCTTGGCGTAGCCCATGATGAAGAGCCTTTCCGAAGCCGAGAAGTCGCCGTTCTTGAGGCCCGCGGAGTCGCGGCTCTCGATGCTGCCGTGGCCGAGATAGCTCAGTCCCACGCCGAACCTCCCGTACTTGGTCGGGTGGCCGTAAGCCAGGGACTCGAGGCGGCTGGCGCCGTAGAGCTCGGCATGGTTGATGCTCAGCTCTCGGGTCTTGATGTAGGACAACCCGGCGGGGTTCCAGAACAGGGACGCGGCATCGTCGGCGACCGCGGTATACGCCCCGATTCCCACAGGCCTGGCTCCCACCGGCGTGTCGAGCAGGGCTGAGCCTGAATCGCAGAAAGCCGCGCTCTGGGCAAGGAGAACGATGATGACCGGCCAAATGAGAAAGGAGAGAGGGTTGCTCCTCATCAATCACTAGCCTAACCCCAATCAGATGGGATTTCAATTCACGGCATGGTTACGCTGAGGAACACCATTGTTACATATAGGTCTAAAGACCTATGGCAGACTAGGACTTTCGGGTATATACTCCAGCGACCTTGTAATCCCTGAGATTGGTCGGGGAGCATCCACCTCCGGACCGGAATCCGGAGTCACCAGGGGAAGATGCGGCACCGTCCGCCTCTTCCCCTCTTTATTTGCAGTCAAGGGGGAAGGCGGATATGCGATACGGTGTGCCGGGCCGAGTGGTTCGCCGCATCATCGAAGGGCTGGTTCTCTTCATCCTGGCATGGTCTCCTTCCGCGGTCTCAGCCTCCGAGACCATCGAGTCTCTCGCGAGCCAGGACCACCTGGCCGGACTGACCATCCGATCCTTCCTCGGCCCGGACAACAGGGGCATGGTGATCTCCAGGCCGGGCGGAGTCGAGATATCCGTTCCTGGACCCGAGGCTTCGGCTTCCGGAAGCATGAGCGTGTTCTTCGTGAACGTGGGCCAGGGCGACGCTGAGTACATCGAACTCCCGAATGGGAAGAACGCGCTGATCGACGCCGGCCCTGCGGGCCGGGCCAGCGGCTCCGGGAACGCGGCTCCTCCGATCGCGGAGTTCCTGGCCAGCCGCGGGGTGACCAGGATCGACCATGTGGTGCTGACTCATCCCCACGCCGACCACTACGGCGGCCTCGGCTGGGTCTTCGACAACCTCCAGGTCGGGAAGTTCTATGACACGGGCATCGACAACAGCGGGGCCACCGGCGACGACGCGGTCCGGCGCAAGGCCGCGGAGGAGCCGGACTGCGCGACCGAGCATCCCGCCGCGGACGATTCACTGGATTGGGCCCCGGGTGTCGGGGTCAAGGTCCTTAACAGCTGTCCCGAGCCTTCCCTCTCATCGAGCGGGGGAAAGGACATCAATGACTGTTCCATCGTGCTCAAGATGTCCTATGGAGGGACTTCGCTCCTGTTCACCGGAGACATCCAGAGCCGCGCGGAAGCGGAATTGGTCGCCCGCTACGGCGACGAGCTCCGGTCGGATGTCCTGAAGGTGGGGCACCACGGCAGTGCCCAGTCCTCGACCGCGGCCTTCCTGGACAAGGTGCGGCCGAAGCTCGCGTTCATCGAGGTGGGGAAGAACTCCTATGGACACCCGACTCCGGCGGCCCTGACGCGGCTGGCCTCCGTGGGCGCACAGGCCCACCGGACCGACCGGGACGGCACCGGCGAGTTCGCCCGCAGAGCGGAACCTGAGCGCCCGGTCGCGGTCGCTAGTGCGGGCGGCGTTTCTTTCCCGGGCCGCTAGCCCGAAATCTTCAGTAGACCACGCTCCTCCGGCGAAAGCATTCGGATGAGTCAGGCCCGCATGATTCGCTTGGGCGATTGCGGGTTTTGCGCGGACAGGTATTCCGGGAATGCGGGAATTGCGTTTTCATGAATTTCTCCTTCGCCAGCGAAGGTGAAATGCACGGAAACGCGATCACGCATCCTCGTGGAAGGCTGAGCTGAGCCAGGCAGCGCCCTGTCTCATGCAGGACAACCGATGACCGTTTCTTGGAGGCCGACTGAAGAATTCAGGCTTGCCCAGGCTCAGGCCGCGACCTCGGCCTTTTCCGCGCCCTCGTGCTGGGCCGCGCCCAAGGGCAGGGGCTTGTTCCAGGGAGCGAACACGGGCAGGAGAGCCATGCCCGGCACGGCCGCCGCGATGGTGATGAGGAAGAAGAGCGGCCAGCCCGTGCCTTTCGCGATGACCCCGGCCGGGGACACGAGGATGTCGCGGCTCAAGGCCATGAGGCTGGTCAGCAGGGCGTACTGGACCGCGGAGTATCTAGGGCTGCACAGGCACATCATGAACGCCACGAACCCGGCCGTGACCAGGCCTCCGCAGAAGTTCTCGATGATGATGGCCCCTACCATCAGCCAGTAGCCGGGGTGGACCGAGAGGACGTAGTAGCCGAGGTTGCTCACGGCCTGGAGCGCGCCGAAGACCCATAGGGAGCGGTTGATGCCCAGCCTGCTGACCATGGCTCCGCCGGCCAGGGCGCCCACGATGGTGGCGAAGAGCCCGATCCCGCCCTGGATGGCGCCCACGTCGGTCTGGGTGAAGCCGGTCTTGAGGAGGAACGGGGTCGTCATGTTGCCGATGAGGTAGTCCCCGAACTTGTAGATGACGATGAAGCCCAGGATCGCGGCGCCCTGCCAGCCGGACCTCTTGAAGAAATCCACGAACGGCTCGACTACGGCCGCGGAGAGGGTCTCGGGAGGACGCTCGCGGTAGGCGGGCTCGGGGGAGAGGAAGCTGGCGGCCGTGACGCAGAGCATGGCGGCGGCGGAAAGCCTGTAGACCCAGGCCCAGGGCAGGTGGTCGGCCAGGATGAGGGCCGCGGAACCGGCTGCCAGCATGGCCACGCGGTAGCCCAGGACGTAGAGGGCTGCCCCAGCGCCCATTTCGGCCGGCTCGAGCACGTCGGCGCGGTAGGCATCCACCGCGATGTCCTGGCTCGCGCTCAGGAAGGCCACGAGGATGGCGAAGGCGGCCAACCGCTCGATGCCGCGCGTGGGACTGACCAGGGACATGAGGAAGATGGCTATGGCCAGGCCCGCCTGCGCCAGGACGATCCAGCCGCGCCTGCGGCCGAGGAAGGGAGGGGCGTAGCGGTCGATGATGGGCGACCAGAGGAACTTGAGGGAGTAGGGCAGGCCCACGAGGCTGAAGAGGCCGATGGTCTTGAGGTCCACGCCCTCGACCGTCATCCAGGCCTGCAGGGTCTTGCTGGTCAGCAGCAGGGGCATGCCCGAGGAGAAGCCCAGGGCCAGGAGCCCGGCCATCTTGCGCTGGGTGAAGACCTGGAGCCAGGTCGGGGGCTGTCGGGATCCCATTGGAAGGGCTATTCTATCGCTTTAGGGTTCCCGGTCCCGCTGCCTGCCCGGGCTTTGGACGGGGGCCTTGCGGGACCGCTGGCGCGACCTTCATCGGCTCGCGCAGGTTCTTGCGCAGGAAGCGCCAGAGGGCTTCCACGATGGCGTGGCTGAGCTTGTCCTGGAACTTGGGGTCCAGGATGAGGGCTTCCTGCTCCGGGAGCATGATGAAGGCTGATTCGAGGAGGACCGAGGGCATCTCGGTCATGCGGATGACGTGGAAGTCCGCGAAGCGCATGCCGTTGCTCGCCAGGGGGATGCGGTCGCGGTAGGAGAGCTGCAGCTCCCGGGAGAGCTCGACGCTCTGGGGCTGGTGGTGGAACATGGAGAAGCCCCTGGGCTCGGCGAGCGGGTCGATGCCCGGCGGGAAGGCGTTGAAGTGCAGGCTCAGGAAGATATCGGCCTTGTTCTCGACCGCGATCTCGGTCCTGCGGGTCAGGGGCACGACCTCGGACGCCGTCTCGCGGGTGAGGACCACGGAAGCCTTCTCGGAGAGGAGCCGGTCCCGGACGCGCCGGGCGAGGCTGAGGTTGGCGTCCTGCTCGCGGGTCGAGAGCGGGCCGATGCCCACGAGGTCGGGCCCGGAGTGGCCGGGATCAAGGACCACGGTGAGGCCTTCGAAGAGGCTGCGGCGGCCCGCGCGTGGGGCGCGGCGCAGGGTCAGGACATAGCGCTCGCCGGTCCGGCGCAGGGAGTAGCCCCAGAGCCGCTCGCCCTCCCTGAGGTGGATGAAGGCCGAAGCCTTGTCCGAGTTCTCCTGCCTCCATCGGACCTCGCGCACGAAGGAGTCGTTGTCGTCGTAGACGATCCAGTTGACGTGTTCCCGGGTGTCGTAGAACGAGACCTTCACGACCCCGTCCTCCTGGGAGACCACGGCAGGCACCGGCGCGCCCACCGTGAACTCCACGTCCGCGTGGGAGTCCGAGGAGCGCACCACGATGGTCTCGAGCTTGGCCGAGGGCGGCGGCGTGCCCTCGGGCCTGAGCTCCACGTTCTTCTCGTCGATCCAGGCCTCCTCGGTCCCGGAGAGGCGGATGCGCCAGCGTTCCCCTGCCTTGCCGTCGATGAGGAACCTCGTGCCCTGCTGGAAGAAATAGAGCTGGCCCGCGTCGGACCCGGAGCGCGTTCCCGCGAGTCTGGCCGATACCTGCCCCACGCGCCAGAACCCCGGGTCGGCCGTGAGCCGGCCCGGGCTCGCGGCTTTGGCTTTCCCGAAAGCGGGGTGCTTGAAGGAGAACTCGATCTCCCTGTCCTTCGCCCGGTCCGTTCCCTTGAGCTGATAGGCGCCGACATAGTAGCCCCCGGTCCTGACCGGGTCCTTGAGGTACTCGGCGAAGTAGACCCCTGGGTCGGGCCCAGCGGTCTCAGCCATGGGCGCATCCTCGACCACGCCCTTGATCCTGAAGGCCATGGCGCCGCCGGGCTGCGCCCAGGCCGCGACCCGGACCCAATCTCCGGACTTGAGGAGGAGGTCGGCCTTCGGCTCCAGCGGCATGACCGCGGCCTTGCCCGGGGGCGGCGGCCCCGGGGGCGGAGACACGACGATGGCGCGCGTGGCCGCGACCACCTCGGAGCCGGACAGGAACTCGGCCCGGATGGTGAAGGTCCCGGGCTCAACGGGGATGACCTGCAGGAACTGGCCCAGCCCGGTGAGGGCCGCGCTCGAGCCGTTGACCGTGAGGGTCCCGGAGGAGGGGCTCACGCTGCCGTAGACGAACACGCTCCTCACGCTCCCCACTGCTTCATTGGGCCAGGGGTAGGCGATGCGGATCTCCGGGGCTGTCCCTTCCTGTGAGAGATGGGAATGGGACGAGACCTCGGTTTCGGCGCCTGCGTCCGCGGCGTGGAGGACCGGGACGAGGAGGAAGAGGAGGATGAGGAGGAGGCTGTTGCTCATGGGCGGGCCTTCCTGGCAGTCCTTTCCGCGGAGCTCCAAGGACGCCGGCTGACCGCGCCCGACGTCTCTGGCGCGGGCGTGCCGCCTCCGGAGACATTGGGAAGCGGCCCGGCCAGAGGCCGGACAGCCCCGGCAGGGCTTGTGGTCCTGCCCAGGGACCTCAGGAAAGAGCGTATGGCCTCACCGTAGGCAGGCCCGGTCTCGAGGAAGCCGTCATTGTGGTCTCCTTTCATCTCGAAGAAGGTCTTGGGCTCCGGCGCGGCATGGAATAGGGTCCTGCCCATGTCGAAGGGCACGATGTCGTCATTTGGGCTGTGCAGGACGAGGATCGGGACCCGGACCCGTGGGATCTTGGAGAGGTTGTCGTAGCGGTAGCGGACGATCCAGCCCACCGGCAGCATGGGGAACAGGCGCTTGCCCATCGCCACGGTCGAGGTGAAGGCGCTGTCGAGCACGAGGCCCGCGCAGGGGCGGCGCAGGCTGGATTCCAGGGCCACCGCGCCTCCGAGCGACTCTCCGTAGAAGACGATCCTTCCCGGGGCCACGCCCCGCGCGGTCAGCCACTCGTAGACCGCGTCCGCGTCCCGGTAGGTGCCCTCCTCGCTCGGCCTGCCGGTGCTTAGGCCGTAGCCGCGGTAGTCGTAGAGCAGGACGGACGCGCCCGCCCCCCGGAAGATGAGGAGCTTGTCGAGGCGCACGGAGATGTTCCCGCCGTTGCCGTGGGACACGACCATCACGGGGCTCGCGGGGCCGTTGTCCACGAACCAGCCGTGGAGGGATTCTCCGTCCTCGGTCCTGGCCAGGACCTCTTCGAAGGCCAGGCCCACGCTCGCGGGGTCCGTGTCCAGGGAGGAGGAGGCGTGGTAGAGGTTGGCCCTCTCGAACCAGCGCAGGCCGAGCCAGAAGAGGACCGCGAACCCGGCGGCCCAGAAGGCTTGGTGGAGGATGTTCTGGTGGGCCGGGGACATCACGTCAGGCCTTGAACTGGGTGATGTCCTGGAAGGTGATGCCCGCGCCGGAGGTGTTGCCGTCCGGGTCCTGGAGCAGGAGGGTGCTGTAGCCCAGGATGTGCTCCGCGCCGTCGTGCCTCCACCGCAGTTCCTGGCGCTTGACCGTGTGGCGGGTGGACACGGTCTTCATCAGGATGTCGGCCATCTCCGGGACGTGCTGGAGGACCTGGGCGGCCGGCAGGTTGAGCGGCAGGTCGGGGCTGAGCGACAGGAGCTTCTTGGCCGCGGGGTTGATGAGCACGGTCCGGCCCTGGAGGTCCACGGCGAGGAAGCCTCCCCCGAGGTTCTGCAGCACGCTCGAATGGTACGAGGAGACCTTGCCCACCATGGCCTCGAAGCGCAGGGACCGCAGGGTCACCACGCACAGCCGGCAGACGGAGTCGGCGAAGCGCATGTCCTCGGCCGTGAAGCAGCCTCCCCTCTTGTTGAGGAGCTCCACGACCCCGGTGAGGTCGAGGCGGTCCATGAGGGGCAGGGCGAGGATGTTGCGCGTGGTGAAGCCCGTGATCTCGTCGGCCTTGCTCAGGAACCGGGCGTCCTTGTAGGCGTCCTCGATGATGATGTCCTCGTGGTGCTTGGCCACCCACCCGCACACGCCCTCGCCCATGGGGATGGGGAACCCGGCCAGCTTGTCCGCGGACACGCCCAGCGAGTAGCGCGCGATGAGCTTGCGCTCGCGGGGCATGTACAGGAAATAGGTGGCGGCTTCGGCGTCGAGGGCCACGGAGAGCTTCTCGAGGACCCTGCTCCAGACCCTCTCCTCATCGGTCTCGCGGACCTGGGAGAGGAACTCCAGGATGTCGTAGAAGGCTCCCAGGTAGCCGCCGCTCAGAGGCGTCTTCATTCCATGCGATTCTACTTTTTCTTGCCAGGGCCAAACAATTATAATCCCTTCCGAATGACCAAGCAGGGGTGCTCGGCGAAGACCATGGCGATACCGGCGATCGTCCTGTGGGCTGCCTGCTTCGCGCGAGCGGCCCAGCCGGTGGAACCCATCATCGTGCGGTTCCCGCAGGAGGGCGCGACCCTCCCGACCCTCACCGCCGTGTATGTCATGGGCGAGGTGAGCTCCCCCAAGGCGCGGTTCTCCATCAACGGCAAGCCGGTCAAGCCCTACCGCACCGGAGGCTTCCTGGCCTACGTGCCGGTCAGCACCGGGACCTTCGCCCTCGAATGCCAGCTCGAGCTCGCGGCTGGGACCAAGACCCTCACCCGCGCGGTCGCGGTCGCGGCCAGGCCTGAGCCTCTCCCCGCCGGCCCTCCGTTCATCGACGAGCCCTCGGCTGAGCCGTCCTCGGACCTCGAGCTCACGCCAGGGGACTGGCTCCTCCCCCAGTTCCGCGGCACGTCCGGGTACGCGGCCGAGTTCCGGACCGCGGGCGGCAAGCGCAAGTTTCCCATGGCCGAGACCAGCCCCGGCTTCTACCAGGGCGCGGCGCAGGTCGCGGCCGAGGACTTCCCTGTCCTGGGTCCGGTCCGGTTCCAGCTCTCCGAGGACCGGGGACGCAAGACATCAGCCCTCTCTCCGGGCAAGGTCGCGGTGCTCGCCGGCCCGTCCGTGGTGTCGGTGAAGTCCGAGGAGGCTGTCAGCGTCCGCAGCGGCCCCGGAGCCGGCTATATCATGTTCCCGCCGGCAGGCACGCGGTTCCTCCTGGCCGGCCGCGCCGGCCGCCAGGCCAGGCTCTCCCTGGCGCCTGGCTTCGACGGGTGGGTGGAGGCTGAGAAACTCGAAGTCCTGCCTCCCGGCACCCCTCCTCCTCACGCGAGGCTCAGGTCCGTGCGGACCGAGGCCGGCGCGGGCTCGAGCCATGTGCGCCTGGAGTTGACGGACAAGATCCCCTTCATCGTGGAGCCGGGCAAGGACCTCGACAGCCTGACGGTCCGGCTGTTCTACGCCTCGGCGGACACGGACTGGGTCGTGTACGATTCCTCGGAGACCCTGGTGCGCGAGGTGAGCTGGAGGGTTCCAGGCTCCGGGGCCGTGGAGGTCACGGTCTCCCTCAAGGACGCGGGAAGGCTCTGGGGCTACGGCGTGTCCTGGGACGACGGGGCCCTCAAGATCGAGTTGAGGCACCCGCCGAGGCTGGCGGCCTACGGATCGGTCTTCGTCGGCCGGTCCGTGGTGCTCGATCCCGGCCACGGCCCGTCTTCGCCAGGCGCCGTCGGCCCGACCGGCTTGCTCGAAGAGGAGGCCAATTCCGCCATCACCAGGCAGCTCGAGCGGATGCTCAAGAGCGAGGGCGCTTCCGTGCGCCTGACCCGCGGGTCAGGCGCGGATGCCTCGCTCGCGGAGCGGGCGCGGATCGCCCGGTCCGAGCAGCCGGACCTCTTCGTCAGCATCCACAACAACAACCTCAACGAGGGCGCCAACCCCTTCATCTACCCGCACGGCTATTCGGTCTTCTACTACCACCCGCACAGCATGGACCTGGCCAGGCGCATCCACCGCTCCTTCCAGCGCTCCATCAAGCTGGCGGACGAGAGGCTCCGCTTCGGGGACCTGTTCATGGCCAGGATCTCGGAGATGCCCTCGGTGCTCGTGGAGGGCGCCTACATGACCTACCCGGAGCAGGAGGAGATGCTCCGACGGCCGGCTTTCCAGCGGAGCATGGCCTCGGCCGTGCTCGAGGGCATGAGGGACTTCCTGCAGGCCGAGCGCCGCCGCCAGGCCCCCTCCGGCGAGCGGAAAACGCCCGTCAAGCGATAGGCCCTGGGATGCCGAGCCTGCTGGCCGCGCCCGGACTCGCGGTAGCCGCGTTCCTCGTCCTCGGGCTGTGCTGGCTGGCCGGGCTCCTGAGCCGCGTCCGGGAGCTCTGGTCCTGTCTGCGGGACGCGGGACGCAAGAGCCTCATCCTCATGGCCGGCATGACGGTATTCCATGCCTGGCTGGTCAAGCCGCGCATCCCCCACACGGTCTGGCATGAGCACCATCCTGGAGCTGCCCTGGAGAGCGTTCTGGCAGGTCCGTGGGCTGATGCCGGAGTGACCCTGCACGGCCCGGCCTTTCCGGTCACGCTGAGAGCGCTCCGAGGCATCCTGCCCTGGGAGGTTTCCGTCTTCTCCCTCGACTATCTCGTGTCCCTGGCATCGGCCTGGCTGTTGTTCCTGCTCGTGAGCGTCCTTTCCGGAGGGAAAGGAAGGGCCGGAGGCGGCGACCTGCGGGCCGCTCCCGGGCTGGCCGGCGCGGCCATGCTCCTCGCGCTCCCGGTCCGCCTTCGCCTGACGGTCTCGGAGACCGAGTTCATCCTGGTCGAGGCGCTCTTCCTCGCGTGCTGCCTGCTCCTTGCGTTCTGGAGGAGGCACCGCGACCATCGCTTCTTCAGCTTGGCCCTGCTGGCCGCGGCCCTGCTCGGACAGACCCGGGCCGAGATGCTGGGCCTGGCTCCGGCCCTGCTGCTGGCCGCTCTCCTCATCCTGCGGCAGGAGTGGCCGTCCGGGTTCCTGAGGTCCGCCGAGGTCTGGGCCGCGGCAGGCCTCGCGGTCCTGCTGTCCGCTCCCAGGGCCAGCCAGATCCTGGCATGGGCTGAGGAACGGACCATCGGACTCTCCTCCAGCCCTTCAGGGTTGTCAGGAGCGGATTGGACGATGATCAACGCGTTCTTCGACCCGAGCCTGACCCCTCCGCTCTTCATGGGCCTGGCCGCGATCGGAGCCGCTTTCCTCCTGGCCAGGAGCCGGCCGCTGTTCTTGCTTGTCGTCGCGCACCTTGGGCTCGTGAGCGTGTTCTACCTCCGGCATCTGGACTGCCTGTCTCTCTCGGCGCGCACCAGCCTGGCCACGGGCTGGGTCTTCATCGGGGTCGCGGGCTTCGGCGCCTGGCAGGTCATCGAGAGCATCCCGGCAAGGTGGGTCCGGCCTGCTTGGGCGGTGCTCGCAGGCCTGGTCCTTAGCGCGGCCATGCCCTATCGCGGATTCCTCTCGAGGCTCTACGCGAGCCAGCAGGAATTCAAGTTCCTCCAGGAAGCCGCGCCGCGTCTGCCCGAGGCCGCGGTCGTGGCGCACCTGAGCGCTGAGGAGGCCAGGAGCGGAGCTCCTGTTTTCGGCCCTTCAACGGACCATGCCAGGCTCCTCCGCCTGACCGCGGGCAAGCGCATCAAGATCATGGACCTCAGCAGGTTCCTGGCCGATGCCCGGCCAAGGGACCGGATGGCCGGCCAGGCAGTAGGGACCGGGCCGCCTCTCTATTTCTACGAAGGCCTCAACTGCCTGACCCCGCAAGCTTCAGGGGCCTGGAGCGTGGTGGTGAAGGATTATCTGCATCCGCTGTGCGCCGCCATGGAGAAGAAGTTCGTCCTCACTCCTGTGGCGCGGACCCTGGTGTCCGGAGAGAGCCTGGCTCCGGAATCCCCGCGTCCCGGCGGAGGACTCATCGGGTTCTTCAGGGTCGAAGGTGCTCTGCTCAGGGAGGCTGTGGTCGAAGAGGCCGAGGCTGAGGAGGCCTTTCGCAGGGATGTCTCTGCCATGACGCCTGATTCATCCGCGATCAGGGCAGGGCTTGCTGTCAGCCGGTTCCTGGCCCGCGAGGGTTTCCCAGGCGCGGCAGGAACGCTCGCTGAGGTCTTGGAAGCGTTCAGCCGGGGCAGGGGAGACCTGGCCGCCATCGCCGGATTCCACCTGCGGAACAGCGAGTCCGGCAAGGCAGCGGATCTCCTGGCCAGGGCAGCCCGGATGCAGTCCGGAGATCCGTCCTTGTGGCTGATGGCTGCCCGGGCGTCGGTCCAGGCAGGAGACAGGGAGTCCGCTTCCAAGGCCCTGCGCTCCTGCAGGGAGATGCCGCTCGATTTGGAGGACTCGGCGCGGCTTGCGGTCCTGTACCAGGACCTGGGCGATCGGACGCGGGCCCTCGCGCTCCTCGACCAGCTCGTGGCCAGCCATCCGGAGCGGGCGCGCTTTCTCAGCGACCGGGCAGTGCTCCACTCACTGCTCGGCCATCGCAAGGACGCGTGGAGGGATGCCAAGGCAGCGGCTGTCTCGGACCCTGCCTTCCTGCCCGCGGCCATGGCCCTCGTCGCCCTGTCGGACACAAGCGAGCGCCGCTCAGAAGCCGGCGCCATCATCGGCCGCGCTCTCGGGCCAGGCGCGTCAGGCGCGGGAGATCCTTCCGTCCGGGAGGAACTGACCGCCATCAGGGAGAGGCTCATCCGCAAGAAGTGAGGGCCCTTAGCGGCTGAAGAAGGTCCCGAAGAAGATCCTGCGGCGGCGAGGGACCTTGTCCGAGAGGTCCTCCACCAAGGCCCCGTTCGCGAGGTCCTGGAGAGGCGCGCCGAAGCGCTGCAGAAATGTGGTGCGCAGGACCCGGCCCGCGGCCTGGCGGCTCTCGATGATGGAGTCTCCGCCCTCGTACATCATCACGTGCGTGATGGCTTTGGACCTGTTGGACCTGGTCAGGAAGATGAGGTCCCCGGGCTTGAGAGCAGAGGGCTTCACGGCCCGGCTCTTGAGCCTCTGCTCGGACGCGTCGCGGGGGATCTCCATGCCCGCCACGCGGTACGCGAGGCTCGTGAGGCCGGAGCAGTCCACTCCAGGGAAGGGCCCCACCGAAGCCCGGCCGCCCCAGACATAGGCGCTTCCAAGCAGGAGAGAGGCTTGCTCGAGGATCAGGCGCCGGGTCTCGTCCTCGGATGCGCCGGACTTGCGGAGGATGTCCTCCCCGGGCAGGGGCATGAGGTCCTTGGCCGGCAGCAGGCCTGTGGTCCCATCCGGAAGACGCGCCAGGATATCCTCCCCGCGGTCCTCGAGCAGGGTCGCCTTGGCGCCCATGGAGAGCCTGAAGGCTCCGGAAGGAGCCGTGAAGACCGTGACCGCCATGCGGACCACGAAGTCCGAAGGGACCGGCTCACGGTAGACCAAGTCTCCTGCACGGACCCAGCCGCGGTAGCCCTGCCAGGCCCCCTTGTCATCGACCACAGGATGCTCGTCCGCCAGCACTTCCACCCAATCGCCCCGGACCCGGAGCGGGGTGACGCCTTCGCCGTAGAGGAGCCCTGAGAGCCGGTCCGGGTCTCCGCGTCCGGGCTTGGAGGCCGGCTTGGGCTTGCGGCGCAGGTCCGTGGCAGGCACTGCCACGGTCATCCTGCGCTGGAGAGGCTCGTTGACCAGGTACGCCACGCCGCGCTTCTTGACCCGCCATGCCTGGTGGAACTGTCCGCGGTCATAGACCCTGCGCACAGCCGCGGGATAGGGCGCGGCCGGGTCCATGACGATCACGCCGCCCTGCGGGGTGAACCCCGACACCACGACCAGGTGGCCCCGGGTCTCGTGGAGGGGCGCGCCGGTCATCTCGCCCTTGCCGTATGTGAGGCTCACCACCACGGGCCGTCCTGCCGCGACCTCGGACTGAAGGTCCTCGATGGAGTCGAGCCTGCCCACCCAGGCCTCGAGCCCGGCGCTGCCCGCCGCCGCGGTGTTGAAGGGCCAGTTCCCGAAGATGCCGTTGCTGGAGTCTTCCACGGCCCGGACGACCTTCAAGGTCTTGCGCTGGACGCCCCAGAACTCCATGACCATGGAGAGCGAGGTCGGACTGCAGATGTCCCACTGGACCTCGGCCGGCTCGCGGAACTGCGACCTGGGACGGAGCCTGAGCTCCCGGACCCAGGGCCCTTCGCGGAAAGCAGGCGGGGCAGAGGGAGCGTCGTCATCCGACACCGTGACCGCGACGAGCACGAGGACCGCGGGCTTCCTCCCTGATGCGAGGTCCACCCGGTACTGGAAGGCGTCGGCCTTATTCGTGACCCGGAGCGTGTCCGTATCCACCTTGCCGAAAGCGTTCTCCTGCGGAGGGGGGGAGGACATGGTCTTGGTCGCGGTCCCGAGCAGGAACCAGGGGGACCACTCCCCGGACGCGCGGACCCGGACGCTCATCTTCAGGGTCGCGCCCTTGGGCAGGCGGCTGTTCCAAGACGCGACCAGGTCGTCGAAAGGGACCGGGGACTCGATCTCCGCGGACACGAACCGCCCCTGGCCGCGGCGCGGCGCTCGCAGGAGGCCGCCCTCGAAGGGCACGGCCTCGAGCCCCGAAATCCGGCCCGAGGCGATGTCGAGCGGAGTGCGGTGCGCGACGGTATAGCTCATGGCATGGACCGCAGGGCACGACAGCAGCCAGAGGCTGGCGGCCAGGAGCCGCCGTCCCCGAAGGCGCATGCCGTTCTCCGCACGCCGGAGGGGGCCGGCGGCCAGTCCGGCCCCCAGGCCACGGAGGTCACTTGACGAGCTTGTTCTTCGGGTTGCGCGGCGGATCGTTGGAGGGTCTCACCGCGGGCTTCGGGCTGCTCTTGGCCTGGGGCGTGAGGTCCGCGTTGGTCTTGAGCCACTCCGGGGAGTCGTCTCCCGGCACGATGGCTCCGATCGGGCACTCGGGCACGCAGGCCCCGCAGTCGATGCAGGTTTCCGGATCGATGACGGAGAATTCCTGGCCCTTGTGCTGGGTCGCGTGGATGGCTTCGGTCGGGCAGACCTGGATGCAGGCTCCGTAGCGCTCTCCCAGGCACTTCTCGGTGATTACATGCGGCATGTCGTCCTCCTCATCGCAGCGTCCGACGAATTCTAGCAATATTTTTTCAACGCGCGGCTGGTATATTTTCATGCGCCCGCGTGCGCGCATATAAGATGCCGCTGCCATCGCTCCCTCACGCCCTCAACCGGCGCCTGTTCCAGGCGCTGCTGGCGGCCGCGCTTGCTGCCGCGCCCTCGGCCGCGGACGCTGCTTGCGCCACGACCAACACGGTGCGCAAGGCCGGGGGCGGGACCTGCACGACCATCCAGGCCTGCGTGAACCTCATCCCGGCCGCGCCCCTGGCCGGGGACTGGTGCGTCAACGTGGACAGCTCCACCTACAACGAGCAGGTCACGATCCAGGGCAAGGACGCCAACGGGTTCCAGATCATCGTGCAGACGGATCCCGACCTGGTGAGCACTCGGACCACGGTGAGTCCTCCCGCGGCCTCGACCGCGGCCTTTCAGGTGCTCAACACGAGCGTCACCATCCGAGGGTTCCTGTCCGTCATCGGGTTCCGCATGCCCTTCGGGGTCAAGGTCTCCTCCACGGACGTCACGATCGCCGGCGTCACGGTCGAGGGCGGCAACAACGTCTACACCGCGGGCATCCTCCTGAGCAGCTGGACCACGGTGGACCGCTCGAGCGTGGTCGTCCAGAACGTCGCGGGGATGTGGCTCACCGGCCTTGGCGCCGCGGTCTCGGACAGCACGTCCTCGGTCAGCGGAGCGGCGCAGGCCGCGCTCCTCGTGGACGGTTCATCCGGCACGGTGAGAGGGAGCCGTCTGATGGCTCCCAATGGCTGGGCCGGCTACATCCGGAGCAACGGCAACACGATCACCGGCAGCACGTTCAGCGCCAATGCCGCGCTCTACGCGGCCGTCCTCATTCAGAACGCTTCGGAGAACGCCATCACGGGCTCCTCCATCACGCACACGGGCGGGTCCGGAGGCAACGCCGACGCCCTCTACCTGCTCAACGCGCACCGCAACGTGATCGAGTCGAGCACGCTCTCGGCCAAGGGGTTCGGCTCGACCCTCGAACTCGTCAACAGCTCGAACAACGTGGTCTCCGGCAGCTACCTCTCCTACGTCCACACCGGGGACCCGCCCTGCGCGACCGCGGTGAGCCTCGACGGCACGGGCAACATGGTGGAGGGCAGCACCGTGACCAGCAATTCCGCGTCGTGCCAGGCCATGACGATCACCGGCTCCTCGGCCACGATCCAGGATTCCCTGGTGAACAGGGCGGTGACGCTCAATGCCGGCTTCTCGTCCGTCTTGCGCAGCACCGTGGCCAGCACCGTGGTGATCGGCTCGTCCGTGGCCTTCGACGGGGTCTTCGTGGACGGCACCCTGCAGTTCGGGTCCGATTACGCCAGCGTGACGCGCAGCACCGTGGCCGCGAACTCCGCCTCTCCGGCGCTGCTGGTCCTTGGGTCCTCGTGCTCGGTCACCTGGAGCGTGGTCCGGAACCGCGGGACCGGAGACGCGATCGACCTCGTGAACGGGCACCACAGCGTCGTGGAGCTGAGCACCGCGGCCGGCGGTTCCGGCTTCGGGCTCTACTTCCTCAACTCCGCGGACAACACGGTGCGCGACGATTACATCCAGGGCGGGACCGGCTTGCGGCTCAGCGGCGCCACGAGGACATCGGTGCTGCGGAGCGAGGTGATCGCCACGGCCCTGGGGGGCAACGGCATCCACCACACTTCCGGCCAGGACGCGTTCGTGAGCACGTGCGTCGTGACCGGGGGAGGCGGCGGCCACGCCCTGTATTTCCAGGGCGAGAGCAACAGCACGGTCCGGCTCGCGTCCGTGACGGTGCTGGGCGGCTGGAGGGGCATCACGGTGGACCCTCTCAACGGCGGCGGGATATCCAACTTCGGCGTGCGGGCCTCGTCCATCTCCTTCCTCGGCCCCATGGCGGTCAACGCAGTCGCGCTCAACTTCGGCGCCGGGACCGTGGTTTCGACCTTCGCCTATGTCCGGTTCGAGGACGCCAACATCAACCCCAATGTCGAAGGCAGCGTGCTGGGAGCGGGTTCCCGGGTCACGGTCTGCGGGGCATCGGGAGCCCGAGCCGGGGCCGGGTTCGAGAACGACCCCGGAGACCGGGTGGACTGGCAGGCGGCCTGCTGGGAGCCCGCGGTCTATCCCACTCCGGCCGGGTGCGTGGACCAGTTCAACGTCAGGTTCGACGGTTCCACGGAGTACACGGGCATCCAGCTCGCGGTGAACGCCGTGCCGGACAGCCTTCCCGGCGACCTGTGCGTGGTGGTCCGGGACACCGAGACCTACGCCGAGCAGGTGACGATCCAGGGCATTGCGAGCAACGGCTTCAGGGTGCGCGTCATGGCGGACCCGAGCTTCGTGAGCTCCGCTCCGGTGGTGAGCCCTCCGGCCGCCTCTACCGCGGCCTTTGTGGTGCGCAACGACTCCGTGACGCTGTCCGGCTTCAGCGTCCTGGCCGCCAACGACATGCCCTACGGCGTGCTCAGCTCCTCGGCCTTCATCACGGTGAGCAGCGTCAACGTGGATTCCGGGGGACGCATCGGGGTCGCGGGGATGTCCCTGTCGAGCCGGACGACCCTTTCGGCTTCGAGCGTGACCGCGCAGTCCAGCCACGGACTGCTGCTGACCGGCACCGGGAGCCTCGTGGCCAACAGCACCTTCTCGAGCCAGGGAGCGTCCTTCAGCGGGGTCCGCCTCGACGGAGCGTCCACCAACACCCTGGCCGGCATCGTGGCCGCGGGCGGAGACGGGGAAGGGCTCCTGCTCCGGGGCGGGAGCGGGAATATCCTGCGGGACATCATCGCGGCCTCCAACCGCTTCAAGCCCGGCCTGTCCCTGGAATCCTCGTCCTCCAACACGGTCTCCTCAGGCTGGTTCCAGAGCACACAATCCACGGCCGTTGCCCTGGTCTCGAGCCATTCCAACAGCTTCACGGGCAGCACCATGACCGCGGCTTCCCCGGGCGCGGCCGCCTTCTGGAGCTCGTCCTCGTCGAACAACGTCGTGTCCGGCGCTGCCGTCACCAACACGGCCGGCCACGCGGTCTTGATCCAGGGAGGAAGCTCGAACCGGCTCGAGTCCGGCCGGGTCGCGAGCAGCGGCGCGGGCTTCATCGGCTTGTGGATCCTGGCCGCGTCCTCGGTCACGGTGACAGGGTCCACGGTCGAGGGCTCGACCGCGGCCTGGGTGCAGTCCTCGACCGGCGCGGTCATCGAGCTGAGCGTCCTGTCCGCCAACCAGGCCGCCGGGCACGGCCTGCGCGCGAGCGGAGGCCTCGTGAACCTCGCGCTCTCCACCAGCGTCTTCACCGGAGGAGTCCAGGGCTACGGCGTCTGGCTCGACTCGGGCTCGGCCGGTCTGCTCCACATGGCGTCAGGCACGATCCGCGGCTCGGCATGGGGGCTGGCGGTGGGGAACCAGACCGCGGCCCTGGCCATCGCCTCCGTGACCTTCTCGGACCTTCCCCCGGGCGCGACGGCCATGGTGCTCTTCGGCGGGGTCGTGGTCACGACCTTCACGGGCATCAACTTCGCAGATGACGGCCTCGGGACCAATGTCAACGGCAAGGGCCTGGCCGCGGGCTCGCGGGTCACGATGCGCAGCGCCGCGGGCCTCCGCGCGGGCCAGCCGTTCGAGTCCGACCCCGGAGGGAAGGTGGACTGGCCCGAGATCCCGGTCATCATCTTCGGGCCCTGGCCCCTCGTCGTGGAAAAGACCGGGCCGGGCGTCATCCAGAGCATCCCGGCCGGCATCCGGTGCGGCGAGGTCTGCGGGGCGCTCTTCCCCCAGGACACGGTGGTGGTGCTGACCAGCCAGAGGCCGGCCACCGTGCGTTTCGGCGGCTGGGGCGGGGATTGCATGGGGACGGGAGGCTGCTTCCTCGTGATGAGGGATTCCATGACCGTGACCGCCACTTTCACCCAGCCCAAGGACGCGGTGTCGAACTATCCCAACCCCTTCGGACATGACGGCACGAGGTTCGCCTATCAGCTCGTCGAGGCCGCGGACGTGGAGATACGCGTGCTCACCCTGTCGGGCCGCCAGGTCGCGGTCATCTTCGATCGGGGCAAGGCCGCGGGTTTCAACGAGACCGCGTGGAACGGGAGGGATTCCGAGGGCCGGGAGGTCGCCCGCGGGCTCTACCAGTACCGGTTCAAGGCGGTGCGCGGGGACTTGGAATGGGTCCGCGTGGGGAGCATGGCCAAGATCGAATGATCCCCCGGATACTCTTGGCGTTGACAGCGATGCTGGCCGCGGGGCCCGCGTCCGCCGGGGGGGCCACGGGCGGCGACATCCTGCTCATGGACAACGGCGTGCGCGGCCTGGGCATGGGCGGCGCCTACGCGTCCCTGGCCGGCGATCTCTCCGGCGGACTCGAGTGGAATCCCGCGGGCTTGGCCTTCCTGCAGAGCAACGAGTTCGAGGCTTCCTACGCGTCGATGTACCAGGGCATGAACCAGGGCTGGCTCGCGGCAGGCAAGGGCTTGGGCCGGTCCGGCGGTGCAGGAGTGGGGGTCTCCTATCTCGAGGCCGGGACCTTCGTGGCCACCGAGGCGGACCCGTCGGGCGGGTACAGCATCACCGGGACCTTCAAGCCCTGGTCGCGCCTGGTCAGCGGAGGCTGCGGCTGGGCGCTCACCGGGCCGGACGGCAGCCTGGGCGTGGGAGCGGTGGGCAAGTGGGTCGAGGAATCCATCATGGAGCGCGACGCGGGCGCGGGAGCGATCGACCTGGGCGTGCTCATGCGCCGCCTCTTTGGGAGGTTCTCGGCCGGAGCCGCGTACCAGAACATCGGCTCGGCCGCGGGCCTGGCCGGCTACCGTCTGCCCGAGCAGTTCCGGGCAGGCATCGGCGTGGAATGGGGCCGCTGGTCCGGAGGCTTGGACTTCCTCGTTCCCAGGAACGGCGAGGCAGCCCTCAAGACCGGCCTGGAGATCGCGGTGAACCGCGTCCTCGCCTTGAGGGCAGGGTTCGATTCGGCACTGGGCGAGGGGCTCGGGAAATATTCCGGCATCGAGAGCGGCTTTTCCACGGGCCTGGGCCTAGCCTTCGCGAACTACAAGTTCGACTACGCGTTCGTGTCCGCGGGCCTGCTCGGCGCGGTCCACCGCTTCGGGCTTTCCGCGCGTTGGGGCCTGGCGCAAGGGCGGCAGGTCCTCGCAGTCGCTGGGCGTCCTCCTCCGTTGCCTGCTCCCCCTTCGGACCTGGAGGCTCCGGCCGCGCCTGTGCCGGAAGTCCTTCCCCAGCCGGAGGCAGCCGCAGGGACAGGTCCGGTCGCCGGCAGGACCGAACCCCGGGCTGTCCCGCGGACTAGGCCTCCCATCCTCCCGGTCGTGAGCGCGGATGAACGGTTCTCCGCCGCGGACCGTCTGGCGGCCGCGGGTTCCTTCAGCCAGGCGCGGCAGGAACTCGACCGGGTCCTCAGGACCATCCCCGCGTCGGAACGCGGGGTCTGCGACTACTGGCTCAGGGTGGGACGCATCTTCCACCTCCAGCGCAGGTTTGCGGAAGCGGCGAGCCACTACCAGGGCGCCGTCAATTGCGCGGCTGTCCTTGCGGGCTCTTGGCCGGGCCTTCCTGAAGCCTGGCTCGGCAAGGGGATGTGCCTCCTGGATGGGGGCGACCGGGAAGCCGCGGCCGCGGCCTTCAGCGCCGGCCTTGGGGCGAACCCCGGCCCGGATGTCCGGGACAGGCTGGAAAAGGCCGCGGACCGCGCCCGCTTCCCATAATGATTCTGTAATCAGGGCGCGCTATATTTATAGCCGGTGCGCATCCTTCATTGGTCGTTGGCGCTCGTCCTCCTGCCGGCTTCGGTTTGGGCGTCCACGTACAAGGACCTCATCCCGGGCGCGCGGGTGATGGGCCTGGGCTACGCGGTGCATTCCCTGGCCGCGGACGACCCGTTCGCGATCTTCTACAACCCCGCCGGTCCCGCCAACACGCCGTACGTCCAGTTCGGGGCGACCATGGGCAGGAATTCGAGCCCGCGCGGCACCATGGTGTTCGGCGCCCTGACCTACCTGAGGCCTTTCGAGCCCATCAACACCGCGACCATCGGCGGGGCATATCTGATAGAGCGTCAGGACCGCGGGGGCGACAAGGACGTGGTGAACTTCCACTTCTCCCGGGAATACAAGGTCCCCTACCTCAACCTGGCCAGGCCGGTCCGGGTCGGCGGCAACTTCAAGATGATCAACGCCGAGGGCCTCGACGGCGCGGGGTTCGGGGTCGGCCTGGACGGCGGCCTGCTCCTGCGGACCAACATGGGCCTGGCCCTGGGCATCTCCATCATGGACCTGACGACCATGGTGGGCATGCCGCGCCTGGTCTATGGCTTGGGGACCTCCTACACCTGGAGGAAGCGCCTGACCCTGGCGGCCGACATGCGCATCCGCGACGGACTCACCGAGTTCTACCCGGGCATCGAGGCGTCCTTCATGCAGGGCTTGCTCAAGGCGCGCATGGGCCGGGGCTTGAGGCTCGACCTGGTGGAGACGCTGGCCTTCGGCCTGGGGCTCAACTTCTCGCCCCTCGTCATCGACTTGGGCATGGCCATCCCTCCGGCGGGCATCTTCCGCCCGGGCGGGGCGTACCAGGCTTCCTTCAACTACCGCTTCGGCGCGCCTCCCTTCGCCGGCGCCTTCGTGGGCAACGCGGCCAACGAGGCGGAGACGCTCAAGGGCCAGATCAACGAGCTCGACAACAAGAAGAAGGACCTCGACAACGAGACAGAGGTCTCGCGTACCAACCGGGACTCGACCCAGGCCGAGCTCAAGGAGGCGGAGGCGCGCCTGCGGGAGACGCAGGAGGAGTTCCGCAAGGTCATGAAGAAGAAGGATGAGACGGCCTACGACCTGCAGCTCCTCGAGATGCGCATCCCGCCCAAGCCCCAGGCCAAGCCCCAGCCCAAGCCCAAGCCCAAGCCCAAGGTCTGGCCGGACCGCCACGCGGCGCAGCCCGGCGAAACCTTGCGCTCCATCGCCAAGCAGTACTACGGCGATTCCTCGCTGTGGGAGCTCATCTACGAAGCCAACCGCGGCAAGATCGACCGCGGGTTCCCCATCGAGGGAGCGGTCCTCGTCATCCCGGACCCCAAGGCGGCCCGCTGATGCCCACCGTGGGCGTGGTGGCGGGCGATGCGGACATCCGCGGGGACCTCGTCCTGCTGGCCGGGGAATCGGGCTTCCTGGCCCATCCCGCGGCGGGCATCAGCGAGGCCCTCGAGGTCCTGCGCGAGCGCCGGCCCAGCCTCATGCTCGTGACGGACGGCCCGGACCAGGACGCCGAGCTCCTCGTGCGCGAGATTGCGGCCGTGTCCCCTCTCGTGCCCGTGGTGGTCGCGCTCAAGAGGAGGGACGCGCATCGCGCCGTCACCCTCATGCGCCTGGGCGCCTGCGAGGTGGTGGCTCCTCCCTGGACCAAGGAGGACCTCGGCGCAGCCCTGTCCAAGACCCTGCGCTCCCGGGGCACGGCCTTCTCCGTGGTCCCGCTCCGCGGGCCGGCGTCGTCGGCGCCCATCTTCTTCCTGGCGGTCTCCCTGTTCTTCGGCCTGGCCCTGGGCTATGCCGCGCTCCAGCGGTCTGCTAAGCTCCGCGTGGAGGCCTACGAGGAGAAGAAGACTTGGGACCTGCCCTACAAGCACCCGTCCGCCGCGTCCTTCAACGGCCCGGACCTCTGGGTGCTCGACTGGTACACCCAGTCGGTCTACGTGCACGCGGTCCCGGATATGGGCGTGCGGCAGGTCTCGCACTTCCCCGGGGAGCTGCCGGTCTCCTTCTCGGTCGGCCCGGACGCGGTCTGGGCGCTGGACTCCGTAGGCACGATCACGCGCCGCATGAAGGACGACAAGCTGCGGAGGCTCTCCGAGTACCCGAAGGCCGCGCCTGGCGCGGTCGCCCTCGTCTTCGACGGTCTCTACCTCTGGACCGCAGACGCCAAGATCGGCCTCCTGCGCAAGCACCTCAGCGATGACAAGCTCACCGTGCTGGGAACCTGGCCTTATCCCGGGGGCAAGCCCGTGGCCCTGGCCTTCGACGGCACGGCGCTCTGGAGCCTGGATGCCAAGAACCGCGAGCTCCTGCGCCATAACCTCGAGCGGCCCGAGGAGGTGACGCGCCGCGTCGCCCTCCCCGAGTACCGGGACGGGCTGCTCAGGCCCGTAGCCCTGACCTGGGACGGCGGCAGGTTCTGGACCGCGGCTGAATCCGTGCCTGCCGGAAAAGCTCCGGGCCGGGTGTTCAGGCACTCCATGGCCGAACCATGAGGTCCTCCCGCGGGTCGCACCGTCTCGTGCCCGCGATGGTCTCCTTCGCCGAGACCGCCTCGCGCCAGGACTGCTGGGGCATGCTCGACGCGCTGGCCCCTGGCGGGGCCATGCTCTCCACCCGCTTCAAGGTGGAGCGGGGGGAGAGGCTGTTCCTCACCATGCGTCTCGGGGAGGAGGAGTTCTCCCGCATCGCGGCCCTGGCCGCTGCCGTGCGCACGGACCGCGACGGCTACCGTCTCGCTGAACTGCGCTTCACGGACGAGGTCCAGAAGCGCCGTCTGGCCAAAGTCCTCCTCGACCTCCTGGCCACCTAGTGGTGTCAGACGTTAAGGGGTATTGACACCAGTGTATGGTAAAATGGACGGACCATGGTGAACCCGCCGATTCTCAACTCCGTTTACCTTATATATGCCGGCATCCTCCTGTGGGTGGTCAGCGGAGCCATCGTCGGCTTCATCATCGGCCGGTCCAAGGGCAGGGCGCTCCTGGGCGCGGGCCTGGGAGCCGCGCTCAACATCGTGGGCTGGGCCATCATGGCGCTCGAGCTTTTCAGGAAGCATCACTGCTATTACTGCAAGCGCGACTATGCTTGGGCGCACGAGACCTGCCCGCACTGCGGCGGACACACGGTCCTGCCCAAGCTCCCAGCGGACTCGCCGATCCTCAAGCTCCTGGAGACCGAGGAGGGCCGCAAGCTCAATCCGGACGAGCTTTTGCGCAACCCGGAGTTCCAGGCCGATCCCGTGGTGGTCATCATCCGGGATCATGCCGACATCTCTGAAGCCGCGGAAGTCCTCAGGTTCGCGGCCAAGGCCGACTTGTTCAAGCCGGACGAGGTCTGGGCCGGGAGGATGAGGACCTTCCTCGGCAAGGCCGTGCCGGACCATTTCAGGATCGAGGACGAGGCGGTCTTCCCTCCGCTGAAGGGCATGGTCCCGTCCGAAGATTTCCGCAAGACCCTCGATGAGCTCTCCCATGACCACCAGGACATGCTCAAGACCATCCAGGAGCTCGCTCCCCTGCTCGAGCAGGCCATGGCCATGGGCGAATCCCGGCTGGAGGAGTTCCTGGCCCGCTACGGATCTTTCATCCAGGCGTTCGCGGCCCACGCCGCCAAAGAGGATGAGAAGGTCTTCCCGGTCTTGAAGACCATGCGGGCCATCTTCGACTAACGGGATGGTGCCTTCGGGATGGTGCCTGGCACCAGCAGGGGCTCCAGTGTATGATTAGAATCGCGGTGGTAGGCGGCGGGGCTTCCGGGCTCGTGGCCGCCATCGTCGCGGCGAAAGCCGGGGCGGTCGTCACGCTCTTCGAGAAGGGCCGCGGGCTCGGCCGCAAGATACTAGCCAGCGGAGGCGGCCGGTGCAACCTCGGCAACGCCGGCGTGGACGCCAGCCATTACCACGGAGGGGACCGGGGGTTCGTCCGGAGCGTGCTCTCCAGGTTCGGCCATGCCGAGTCCTTGGCCTTCTTCGAGGGACTGGGCCTGATGACGATCCAGGAGCCGGACGGCAGGCTCTTTCCCCGCTCCAGCCAGGCCAGGTCCGTGCTCTCCGTGCTCGAATCCCGGCTCAACCTGAGCGGGGCCGACATCCGCATCAACCGCGAGGTCAAGGCTGTCCGTCCCGGACCCCGAGGCTTTGTCGTCGAGGCCGAGGGCGGGGGCTGCGAGGCGGACGCCGTGGTCCTGGCATGCGGAGGGTGTTCCTGCCCCAAGCTCGGAGGAGGGGAGGGGGGCTTGCGGCTCGCGCGATCTCTCGGGCTTTCCGTGGTCGAGCCCTTCCCGAGCCTCGTGCCTCTGGTCTCCAAGGACCCTTGGGTGCGCAAGCTTCAGGGAGTCCGGGTGGCAGCCGCTCTGTCAGCCCATGTCGACGGGAGGCAGGTCGCGGCTTCCCGCGGGGAGCTCCTGTTCACGGCATACGGCGTCTCCGGGCCTGCCAGCCTGGACCTGAGCCGAGAGGTCTGCCTGGCGATAGGACGCCAGGTCGAATGCTCCCTGAACCTTTTCCCTGAATTCAGCCATGCCGAGCTCGAGAAGTTCTTCCTGGCCAGGCTCCGGGCGCTCTTGCCCCTTTCTCCGGCCGCCTTGCTGAGGGGCGCGATCCCGGAAGAGGTCGCTGAGGTCTACCTGGCCGGCCGGGCAAAGGAAATTCCGTTGCATGAAAGTCCTACGGAGGATGCCGTGCTCGGTCTGGCCCGGGGATTGAGCGCCTGGAAATTCTCGGTCTGCGGGCCCAGGCCCTGGGAGGAAGCCATGGTGACTGCCGGCGGAGTCCGACTCGCCGAGGTCTCTCCCGAGACCATGGAGGCCCGGAGCCGCAAGGGGCTCTATGTGACCGGAGAGCTCCTGGACGTGGACGGCGACTCCGGAGGCTACAACCTCCATTTCGCCTGGGCCACGGGGTTCCTGGCCGGGACTTCGTGCAGCGGGAAAAAATGCTAAATTGAGGCCATGACCGCCGCCACCCTGCGACGCACCCCGATCTACGAGAGCCATAAGCGCCTGGGCGCCAAGCTGGTGGATTTCCACGGCTGGGAGCTCCCTGTCCAGTACGAGGGCATCCTCAAGGAGCATCAGGCGGTCCGGCAGCGCTGCGGGCTCTTCGACGTCTCCCACATGGGGCAGGTCTTCGTGGAGGGCAAAGACAGCCTGGCCTTCCTCCAGAAGGTCAACACCAATGACATCGGCCGCCTCGTGCCGGGCAAGGCCGTGTACTCGCATCTGCCCAACGAGCGCGGGGGGGTGGTGGATGACGTCATCGTCTCCTGTCTGGGCCCCGGACGCTACCTCGTGGTGGTCAATGCCGCCACCGCGGACAAGGATTTCGCCTGGTTCCAGAAGCAGTCCTCCGGCATGGAGGTCAGCCTCTCCAACAAGAGCGACTACTACGGCATGATCGCGGTCCAGGGCCCCAAGGCCCTGGAGCTGGTGTCCGCTGAATTCCCGGCGGTCGCGGGCATGAAGCGTTTCTGCGCCTTGGAAGCGGATGTCTTCGGCCAGCACTCCTTCATCACCACCACCGGCTATACCGGGGAGGACGGGCTCGAGTTCATCGTGCCCGGCGAGATCGCCAGCCGCCTCTGGGACGACCTCGTGGCCAAGGGCCGCTCCTACGGCGTGGCTCCCTGCGGCCTCGGTTCCCGCGACACCCTGCGCCTGGAAGCCGGCTACCTCCTCTACGGCCAGGACATCGATGATGACCACAGCTCGCTCGAGGCCGGCTACGGCTGGGTCGTCAAATTCGACAAGGGCGACTTCATCGGAAAGAGCGTCTTCCTCGAGCATCGGGACAAGGGCCTCAAGCGCCGCATGACCGGCGTCAAGCTCGTGGACAAGGGCGTGCCCCGCCCCGGGAGCGCCGTGTTCGCTGGTGAGAAGAAGCTAGGCATGCTGACCAGCGCGACCTTCTCGCCCACCCTCGGCGCCGGCATCGGGATGGGCTACATGGTGGGGGACGCCGCGGCCCCTGGGACGAAGCTTTCCGTGGAACTCTACGGCCGGCGGCTCGCCGCCGAAGTCGTGAAACTGCCGTTCTATAAGAAATGAATGGTGTCAGGCCCGACACCCGGAGGACACATGGCGAAGCCTGAAACCTGCAGGTACGCGAAGTCGCACGAATGGGTCTGCCACGAGGGCGGAACCGCGGCGGTCGGAGTCTCCGACTTCGCGCAGGGCGAGATGACGGACGTGGTCTACGTGGACCTCCCCAAGGTCGGCCGCAAGGTCAAGCTCGGCGAGGCTTGCGGCGTGGTGGAGTCCGTGAAGGCGGCCTTCGACTTCTTCAGCCCGGTTTCCGGCGAAGTCGTCGCGGTCAATGAGGCGCTCGCCAAGGACCCGGCCCTGGTCAACCGCTCCCCCTTGGGCGACGGCTGGTTCTTCAAGGTCAAGCCGTGTGACCCCAAGGAATCCGGATCCCTCATGGACCTTGCCCAGTACCCCATGGAAGCCACTGAGGGATTCCCGAGGCGACACATCGGCCCGGATACGGCCGAGACCCATGAGATGCTCTCGTTTTTGGGGTTCTCGACCCTGGACGGGTTCGTGGACGCCGCGATCCCGCCCGCCATCCGCTGCCGCAAGCCGCTGAACCTGCCTCCCCCGCTCAGCGAGACCGAGTCCCTCGCCAGGCTCGCGGGCCTGGCAACCAAGAACAAGCTCTTCCGGTCCTACATCGGCATGGGGTTCTCGGACTGCGTCACCCCGCCCGTGCTCCAGCGCAATATCCTCGAGAACCCAGGCTGGTACACGGCCTACACGCCCTACCAGGCCGAGATCGCCCAGGGCCGGCTCGAGGTCCTGCGCCTTTTCCAGCTCATGGTCATGGACCTGACCGCCATGGACGTGGCCAACGCCTCCCTGCTCGACGAGGCCACGGCGTGCGCCGAGGCCATGACCCTGTCCTGGAACGCAGCTGGCCAGCCCAACGACAAGGCTTTCTTCATCAGCGACGGCTGTCACCCCCAGAACCGGGCCGTGGTCCAGACCCGGGCCCGCAGCTTGGGCATCCGCACGGTCACGGCCGACGAGTGCACCGCGGACCTCGGCAAGGGCTTCTTCGGCGTCCTGGTGCAGTACCCGATGACCGACGGCCGGGTGGCTGACTACAAGCCGCTCTGCGAGTCCGCGCGCCGCCACGGAGTCCTGGTGACGGTCGCGGCCGACATCCTCGGCCTGACGATCCTCAAGGCGCCGGGTGAGTTCGGCGCGGACATCGCGGTGGGCAGCACCCAGCGCTTCGGCCTTCCCATGGGCTTCGGGGGACCTGCCGCGGCCTACATGGCCGTGCGCGACAGCCTCAAGAGGCTCATGCCCGGCCGCATCGTGGCGGTCTCCAAGGACTCCTCGGGCAAGCCCGCGCTGCGGCTGGCGCTCCAGACGCGCGAACAGCACATCCGCCGCGAGAAGGCCACGAGCAACATCTGCACCGCGCAGGTCCTCACCGCCGTGACAGCCGCGTTCTACGCGGCCTGGCACGGCCCCGAGGGCTTGAAGCGGATCTCGGGACGCGTCCACGGCCTCGCAGGCCGCCTCGCCGCGGCCTTGAAGGCTCTGGGCTGGCGCGTGCCGGACGAGCCCTTCTTCGACACGGTCCGGGTCGAGAGGGATACTTCCTCCGTGGCCCGGGCCTTGGACGCTGCCCTGGAGAGGCGCATCAACCTGCGCCGGCTCTCGGACGGGTGCCTGGCGATCGCTCTCGACGAGACCTCTGGGGAGGCGGACCTCAAGGACCTCCTCGAGGTCTTCGCGGACGGCAAGCCCCTCGGCGGGCTGATAGGGGCCCACGTGCACTCCGTGGTCCCAGAGGCTCTCAGGCGCACGAGCTCGTTCCTCGGAGACCCGGCGTTCACCACGCACCACTCAGAGACCGAGATGATGCGCTACATCAAGCGCCTCGAGGCCCGGGACCTGACGCTCGCGAACGCCATGATCCCCCTGGGCTCGTGCACCATGAAGCTCAACGCGGCCTCCATGATGATGCCCATCACCTGGCCGGGCTTCGCCAAGCCGCATCCGTTCGCTCCGAAGGACCAGGTCAAGGGCACGTTCGCCATGATCAAGGAGTTCGACGGGTGGCTGCGCGAGATCACGGGCTTCGCGGCTTTCTCCTTCCAGCCCAATGCCGGGTCCCAGGGCGAATACGCGGGCCTGCTCGTCATCCGCAGGCACCACGAGCGCTCAGGCGAAGGCCGGCGGAAAGTATGCCTCATCCCGCGCTCGGCCCACGGCACCAACCCGGCATCGGCCGTCATGGCCGGGATGACCATCGTGACCGTGGAGTGCGCTCCGGGCGGCGACATCGACATGGCTGACCTCAAGGCCAAGGCCGCGGAGCACGCCAAGGACCTGGCATGCCTCATGGTCACCTACCCGTCCACGCACGGCGTGTTCGAGGAGGGCATCAAGGACATCTGCCGCGTGGTCCATTCCCACGGCGGCCTCGTCTACATGGACGGGGCGAACATGAACGCCCTGGTGGGCCTGTGTCGGCCGGCCGAGCTCGGCGCGGACGTAGGCCACCTGAACCTCCACAAGACCTTCGGCATGCCCCACGGAGGCGGCGGCCCGGGCATGGGCCCCATAGGCGTCACGCGCAAGCTCGCGGACCTCCTGCCCAACGACCCGCTCGACCCCGCGGCGCGGCCCGAGGCCTCCGGTCCCGTGGCCGGCGCGGCCTTCAGCTCAGCGTCCATCCTGCCCATCTCGTGGGCGTACATCGCGCAGATGGGGGGGCCGGGCCTCAAGGCCGCCACCGAGACCGCCATCCTCAGCGCCAACTACGTGGCCAAGAAGCTCGAGGGACATTACGCCACCCTGTTCAAGGGCCGCGGCGGGCTCGTGGCGCACGAGTGCATCCTCGACCTGCGTCCCTTGAAGGAGAGCGCGGACGTGACCGTGGACGACGCTGCCAAGCGCCTCATGGACTACGGCTTCCACGCTCCCACCGTGTCCTGGCCCATCCCGGGAACCATGATGGTCGAGCCCACGGAGAGCGAGCCCAAGGTCGAGCTCGACCGCTTCATCGAGGCCATGATCATGATCCGGCGCGAGGCCCTTGACATCGCGGAGGGCAAGGCGGACAAGGCGGACAACCCTCTCAAGAACGCGCCGCACGCCTGCGAGGCCGTCACCTCCGACCGATGGGAGCACCGGTATTCCCGCCAGGCCGCGGCCTTCCCGACCGCGGCCACGCGGAGGGCCAAGTTCTGGCCCCACTGCGGCCGCATCGACAACGTGTTCGGGGACAGGAACTTCGCCATCCGGCCCAAGGAGCCCCCTCCGGCGAGCGGAGAACGACCCTCGCCTTCGGGGACGGCGGCTCCTGGCCGCCAGCCTGGCCAGGAGTGCTGCTGAGCCGCGGCATCACCCTCGACGCTGCGGGCCAGATGGCTCTCGACGAGGCAGTGCTGGGCCTCGCTCCTGATGGTGCCGGGTTTCTGCGCATTTACGATTGGGCCGGCCAAGCCGTGACCTTCGGTCTGGCACAGCCCTTTGCCATGGCTCAAGGCGCGGCCCAAGCCAAAGGCATGGCCGGCATGCCCATCGTGCGCAGGCCCACGGGCGGAGGCATCGTGTTCCACGACGGGGACCTCACCTTCTCCGTGGTCTTCCCGTGGGAGCGCCTGAGCTCCGCGCTCGGCGTCTACGAGCGCATGCACCGGGCCATCGGAGAAGCGCTCGCTTCGCGCGGTTTGGAGACCGCAGTGGCTGGCTTCGCGGTGCCCCCCCCGCTGCTCGCCCCCCCCGCGGGGGGTGGCGAGCTAAACGCCTGCTTCGCGGAACCGAGCCCCTTCGACCTCCTGACTTCCGGCGGCAAGAAGCTCCTCGGCGGCGCCCTGCGCCGCAAGCCTGGCAGAGGGCTCTACCAGGGCTCCCTGCGCCCGGAACTCAGCGGCCTGGGGACCGATGCCCTCCGCAAAGCTGTCGCCGAGGGAGTCAGGGCTGCCTGGCCCTGCGCTTGGCTCGAGGCCCCTGAGGCCTCATGGCTGGCTGAGGCAGGCAGGCTTACGGAGAAGTACCGCTCGGACGAGTGGAACCGCAGGCGCTGACGGTCCAGACGGTCCCTTACTTGTCCTGCCCCGGAGATTCCGGCCACGACTTCTTGGCATACGCTTTCGCCCCGCCTTCCAGCAGCTTCGCGTAGTTGAAGCGCCCATCGGTCGCGGGGCGAGCCCCCAATCCGGTCGGCCAGGGTCCGCTGTAGGGTTTTCGGGAGGGCAAGTAATAGATCGACTTGTCTCCGTTCCTTCTCCATTCATCGGCTTGCTCTTGGGTGGGGATGTAGGTCATCCCCGTGGCGAGATCCGTGATCAGGAGGTCGGTGGCATACGCTGTCTTGCCTCCGGACCCGGAAGCGGCGCCGCCGGTGAATGGCGCCTGCGGCTCGGACGAAGCGACGGAAGCCTGCGGGCACAGCGGTGAAGCCGCATAGACCGGGTCGAGGAAGCATCTGCTGTCGTTCTCCGTCGGGACCGCCACCCCCTCCCAGGCGGGGATGGACGCCGCGCCCGAGGTCAAGACGTTCAAGGGGTCGCCCCCCGCAGCCAGCTTCTTCGCCAGCGCCGCGGCGCCATTCATGAGACGCTGTCCATAGGCGGAGATCCTGCCGGCGCCGTCGGAGTCGATCCCCCTGATCTCCCGGGCGATTTCGTGGAGCTCCTTGGACAGGATCAACGCGTCGCGGATGGAATTCCTCCGCAAATCGCCGACCCTGCAGGGATGAGCGATCCCATTCTCTCCTGGAGGGCAGCTGACTTTCCGTCCATGTTCCAACTCCAATCGGATCAGCCCATTCTCCGGATCCCTCCCGAGCAATTGCTCCACCCGGGAGAACCGGTCCCTCCAGCGCGTGTTTTTCAGGGGCGATTCCTTCAGCGGCATGCAGCTGCCAAGCCTCGAGTCGAAGAAATGAGTCGCGGCGCATTGCGGGGCGCCGATGGATAGGGGAGTCGGCGGAGGGGTGATCGGTCCGGCGGAATCCACCATGGCAACGGGCGGCGGCGCGGTCCCGACTGGTTCGCCGGAGTCGTACTGGGAGGTGCCGGCATCCCACAGGTTTTCATGGGTCCAGGTGAATTGCTTCAATGCGTCATTGACGATGCTGCGCAGGCCGCGCAGCTTCGACATGGCCATGGACCGCACGTCCTTCTTGGTGACTCCCATTCTGATGGTGCCCATCGCGGCGTCGCTGGTGTCGGCCGTCGCGGCCACGATCGGGCCGTTCCTCATGTCGCGCACCTGGTCCCTCGTGAGCGGAGCGCGCCTGCGGCCGGCGCCCGCGGCGTCATCGCCGTAATACGTCTGGAGCATGTGCTCGCCCGTCGGGAACCTGTCCCCGGCTTTGTCGTCAGCCGGGGCGCCATCCGCGGCCAGCAGCATGGCTGTGGCGGCCTGTCGGTCGACTTTGAGGTTCGACCGGAGGCCATCCAGGGAGGGCGCTGGGGATCCAGCTCGGGCCGGCTTCTTGTTTTTTTCAGGCCCGAACTGCCTGTAACAGAAGAAGACGCCGGTGCCTCCCACGGCGAGGCTCAGCCCAAGGACCGCGAGCCTGGACGGCCCGGCCTTCTCTTTGGAGAAATCGGGGATGTCGTCAGGCATGATTCATTCTCGCGTCATCAGGCTTTCTTGTCGATGCAGGATCGGCGCCTGGAAATGATGACTTTCGGGAGGCTGCGGTCTGCTCAAGAAGTGTAGCCCCGCTTCCAAAACTTGTCAAGGCGGGATTGGATTTTCCTGCCGCGCCGTTGGTCGGGAAGAGGGGCCGGGCGTGGAAGAGCGCGGGATAGTTTGATATAACTTCCTTCATGAAAGCCTTTGTGTTGTGCCGCATCGCGCCCGGGCTGGAGTCCGACGCGATCAAGAAGTTCCGCTCCGTGGAGGGCGTCACCGAGGTCTACATGGTGTTCGGCGGCTGGGACGCCATCCTGAGCATCGAGTCGGACACCATCGACAAGCTCAGCCACCTGATCACGGCGCAGATCCGCGGCATCCCCGGGGTTTCCGCGACCGAGACCCTGGTCACGACGAACCTTTGACCGAGCCTAAGCGAGGGAATGGTTGCGTCCATCGTTGTGGGAGGCAACCATAGGTGCCTGGCTCGGACCGCTGTCCCGTTCCGGGGTCTAAGCCCGGCGCCTGGGCTCCGCTCTCGACCGCGGTCGCCTTCAGCGTGCTCCTCGCCCTGCCTTTCCTGGGCAAGGCGTTCCACATGGACGAGCCGCTCTTCCTGTTCACGGCCGAACATCTGCTCGCGGACCCTTTCAGGCCGGGAGGCTTTGCCTTCAACTGGTACGGGGTTTCTGAGACCATGGCGCGGGTCAACAACAACCCGCCGCTCTTGTCCTACCTGCTCGCGCCGGTGCTGTCGCTGACGGGCGGCAGGGAGTGGGTGACGCGGCTGGCCTTCCTGCCCTTCGACATGCTCGCGGCAGGGGCGCTCTACCTTCTGGCGGCGCGGTTTTTGGCCAGGCCGCTCCTGCCGGTGCTCATCGTGCTGGCTGGGCCGGCCTATCTGGTGAACATGGGGCACCTTATGGCGGAAAAGCCCGCGTTCGCTTTCGGGGTCTCCGGGCTCTACGCTCTCGTCCGCGGGGTCGAAGACGGCAGGCAGCGGTGGGAACGCGCCGGCATGGCTCTGCTTGCCTTGGCAGTGCTCTCGAAGACCGGGGCGGTCTTGTTCCTCGTTCCTGCCGCGGCCCTGCTCCTCCAACGGGGACGCGGCGTGGAGGGGGCCATGGGGTTCTGCGGCTGGACCCTGCTTCCTGCCCTGGGGGTGGCGCTCTGGCAGGACCTTGCCGGTCTTGGCGGGATGGGCCCGACTCTCGGGGTCCTGCGCCGCAGCTACGGGCTGACCTCATGGCCGTACAAGCTGAGGGCCTTCTTCGCGTTTGCAGGAGCCTGCGGGGTGGCGACAGCGGCCTGGCCTTTCTGGGTGCTCCGACGCAGGCCGGGACTGCTCGCGGTTGCCGGCGCGGCTGCCGGGTTGCTCCTCCTGCCTGCTTTCGACCTCCGCGCCGTGGCTCTCCCGGACCGGGTCTTTGGATTCGTGTCCGCGGCCTCGGCCATGGCCGGGTTCCTGTCCCTGGGCCTGCCTGAGACGCGGCGCTCCCCTGGCTGGATCCTTTGGACAGCGTGGATCTGCGCTGCCGCGGCACTCCAGCTATGCCTGTATTGGGGCGTGCTCGCTAGGATCGTGCTGTTTTTGACCCCGCCGTTCGTGTTCCTGCTGGCCGGGAGATTGGAGGGATCCCTCAAGCCCCGGATCCTGGCCGTGGTCTACGCCGCGAGTCTGGCCCTCACCCTGGCAGTGGGCTTGGGTTCAGCCTGGGTGGACCGCAGGTACGCGGACAGCCAGAAGAGGTTCGCTTCCGAGGTCGCGGGGCCGGTCGTGGCAGCCGGCAAGAAGGTCTTCTTCGCGGGCCATTGGGGGCTGCAATATTACATGGAGAAGGCGGGAGCCATCCCTCTCGATGAATCCAAGGGAGGGTACGAGGCCATGAAGAAGGGGGATCTCTTCGCGCTCTCCCGGGTCAATTCCAATAACAGCCTCTTGGGCGAGCCAAGGCTCTCCCAAGGGCACGTCATCCGGCACGACCGCGAGATCCAGGTGCGCTCCAGCGTACCCCTGCGGCTCATCAGCGGGTGGACCGGCCAGGCCGGGTTCTACGCGGACTCCTGGGGGTTCCTCCCGTACTCCTTCAGCACGGAGCCGGTCGAGGAATTCGCCCTGGGAGAGCACCAGTGACAGCCGTTCAAGGCGACCGAGCGCTGCCTGCGGGCGCGGCCAGGGCCATCTTTCATATAATACGACCGTGAAAGAGATCGCGGAGATGCGCCAGCGGCTGCTCGAGGTCGTCGGGCTCATGGCCGCGGTGCTCCTGACCGGCACGGCCGGCTATGTCTGGATCTCCAAGGCCCCGGTCTTCGACTGTTTCTACATGACGGTCATCACCCTGGCCACGGTGGGCTACGGGGAGACCATCCCCCTCGACCACTCCGGCCGGGTCTTCACGGTCCTGCTCATCATGGGCGGCATCGGCGTCATGACGTACGCCTTCTCCACGGTCACCTCGATCCTCGTGGAGGGGCAACTCTCGGTGGCGCTCAAAAGGAGGCGCATGGAAAAGCAGATCGCCAAGCTCAAGGGGCACTTCATCGTGTGCGGGGCGGACCACTCGGGCGGCGTGATCGCGGCCGAGCTCCACCGGACCGGCAGGCCTTTCGTCGTCATCGAGCGCAGTCCGGAGGCCGTGCAGAAGCTCATGGATCGGCTGGCCGACCCGGACCTGCTCCATATCATCGGCGACGCCACCAGCGACGACTCCCTCAAGGCCGCGGGCGTCGAGCGCGCCTCGGGCGTGTTCGCGGTGCTGTCCACGGACCAGGACAACGCCTTCGTGGCCCTGAGCGCCAAGGGCTTGAACACCTCTTTGCGCGTCGTGTCCAGGCAGAAGGAACTGGGCGTGCGGGAGAAGCTCTTCCGAAGCGGGGCGGACAACGTGGTCAACCCCTCCTACATCGGCGGCCTGCGCATGGCTTCGGAGATGGTCCGGCCCGCGACCGTGGGCTTCCTGGACTCCATGATGCGCGACAAGGGCTCTTCCTTCCGGTTCGAGGAGATCGACGTGCCCAAGGAGTCGCCCTTCGTGGGCCGCTGCCTCTCCGAGCTCAAGGAGGCTGGCGGGGACGGCTCGCTCCTGGTGGCGGTCCTCGATCAGGAGAGCAAGAAGTACGAGATCAACCCGGACTGCCGGCGGCCCATCAAGGCCGGGGACGCCCTGGTCATGCTGGGGGAGGCGCCCCGCCTGGCCTTGCTGAGGGGCAAGGTGAAGGGGTGACAAGACCGGGTCCCATATTGTTTAATTGATGCCACCCATGACGGAAGAATCCCAAGAACAGGCTCCTGAAGCGCACGATAAGCCCGGAGACAAACTCATCGTCATCGTGGACGATGACGACTCCGTGCGCGAGCTGCTCGAATTCGTGGTCAAGAAGGAGGGGTTCCGGGTGGATACCGCCTCCGACGGGGAACAGGCCCTCCGGAAGATCCCCGAGCTCAAGCCCGACCTGGTGATCCTCGACATGATGCTGCCTCGCTACGGCGGGTTCGAGATCCTGCGCGAGCTCCAGAACGGCGAGGCCTCGGGCGTGCCCATCGTCATCATCACGGGCAGGTATTCCGATCAGAGCACCAAGAACATGATCAAGGCGGAGTCCAACGTCAAGGAGTTCCTGGAGAAGCCCGTCCGGCCCCAGTTCCTGGCCATGCTGCTGCACAAGCTCCTGAACACCAAGCCTCAGGGACAGTCTGCGGTGGGAGGCTGGTAGGATGCAGGAAGAAGGCATCTTCTCCGAGCACCCTCTCGCCGACCCGGCCGAGAAGCTCATCCTCCTGGTGGACGACGACGAGAGCCTCCTCGACCTGATGGAGCACATCATCAAGCGCGAGGGCTTCCGCACCGAGCGCGCGACCGACGGCAACGAGGCCCTCAAGAAGATCGAAGCCCATGCCCCGGACCTCATCCTGCTGGACATGATGCTCCCCGGCAAGGGCGGCTACGAGGTCATCCGCGACCTCCAGGCGTCCGACGCGGCCCGCATCCCGGTCATCGTCATCACCGGACGCTACATCGACCGCAAGAACATCGACATGGTCCGGGGCGAGCCCAACGTGCGGGAGTTCCTGCAGAAGCCTCTTCGGCCCGCGGCTCTCGCGGCCACCATCCACAGCATCCTCCAGACGCGGCCCCCGGAGATCAACCGCGGGGCGGAACGCGGACCCTGGAGCGGCCCCTCCCTTTGATGTCCCGGACCGCGTCCTGGCGCGGCGCAGCGCTGGGACTGCTCGCGTGCTGCGCCGCGGTGTACGGGGCTGCCGCGGGCGACCTCTGGCTGAGGGCGCGCTCGGCCTGTTTCGAGGGGGAGAAGTACCTGTCCTGGCACCGGGACCCGGCCCTGAAGGCCGCCCATTTCGACGGGCTGCTCGCGGCCCGGTCCGAGGCCCTGCTCGCGGAGCGTCGCTCCGGCCGCGTGGATGAGGCCGCGTACGAGGCCCGCATCAAGCTCCTCAAATCCGAGCGGGATTTCCGGGTGGGGGAGAGCTCGCTCAAGTACGCCCACGCCTGGTTCCAGACCGCGGTGGAGCTGTTCTCGCCTCCGGAGAGCAGGTGGGTCAAGCTCGCGCGCGTCCGGATGGCCGAGACTCGGGAGTTGTGGAAGAAGGAACTCGACGCGAGGAAGATCGGCTACTCGGACTACATGCTGGAGTAGCGGAATGATCCGCCTGCTCCTTGGGATCGCCCTGGCGCCATTGGCCGTGATCGTGTTCGCCGCGTCCCTGCGCTGCCTAGGCTCCCTGCCCGGAGCCTCTCCTTCCGTCTACCCATTCCTAGGAGGCTTCGCCCTGCCCGTGGCGGCTCGTCTCGTCCTGGACATGCGCTCCTCCTGGTTCGGGAGGCTGGTGACGGGCTTCTACGTCCTCACGCATGAGATGACGCACGCGATCGCGACCTGGATGGGGGGAGGCAAGGTCTACGGCATCAAGGCCGGCGCGGACGGCGGGCACGTGGATGTCTCGCACGTCAGCACCTTCGCGTCGCTCGCCCCCTACTGCGTGCCCCTGCCCACGGCCTGCGTCGTGCTGGGCTACCGCGCCTGGGTGTGGCTGCGGGGGGCGTCCGGCGGGGAATCCGTCTTTCTGTTCCTGATGGGGCTGACCATAGCCTTCCATCTCCTGGCCACTTTAGAGTGCATCTGGACGGAGAAGCAGCCGGACCTGGACGCTGGGGGCGGGGTGGTCTTCTCCCTGGTGGTCATCACCCTGTTCAACGGGCTGGTGTTCCTGTTGGTGCAGAAGACCCTGTTCCCCAAGCACCTGGACCTTGCCGGGACCCTGGGAAGGGCCCTGGACGAGTCCGCGGGCTTCTGGGCGTGGCTCGTTCGGGGCGGCAGGGACCTGTGGCTGGCATGGGTCAAGACATGAGCCCTTCCCCTGCCGGCCTGGACCGCGCTCGCTCAGGGGGCTTGGTGGTGCTGGGGTTCTCCCTGGCGCTGTTCCTGCCCTTCCTGTCCAAGCCCCTGCATAACGACGAGCCGGTGTTCGCGGCCATCGGCCGCCGCATCCTGGTTGACCCGCTCCACCCCTTGGGATTCGACTACTACTGGTTCGGCCAGACCCTGCCGATGAAGAAGATCAACACCACTCCTCCGGCGTTCCACTACCTCATGGCCTTAGACCAGGGTCTTGCCGGGGACCGGGAGTGGGTGATGAGGCTCCTCTTCCTGCCGTTTTCCCTGGCCGCGGCCTGGGCGCTCTACGCGATCGCAGGGCGGTTCCTCGAGCGGCCGCTCTTGCCCAGCCTCATCGTCATCGCGTGCCCGGCCTTCCTCATCAACATGGGGCATCTCATGCCCGAGGCGCCCTCCCTGGGCCTGGGCCTGCCCGGGCTGTGGCTGGCCGTGAAGGGCGCGGACAAAGGACGGGACCGCGACTGGCTGGGGGGAGCCGCCCTGCTCGGCGCTTCCGTGCTGTTCAAGTACAACGCTGCCCTGCTCATCCCAGCGGCGCTCGGATTTGCCGCGCTGCGGGGAGCCTCCCGTCCCAAGCTGGCTGCCTTCGCGTGCCTGGCTTGCGCGCCGGCCGTGCTCTACCTGGGTTGGGACCTGCTCGGTGACCGGGCTTTCGCGGCCCGGGCCTGGGAAGTCACCAGCCAATCAGCCTCGGGTTGGTGGTCGTCTCTATCCCACAAGGCGCGCTCCCTGCTGGCGTTCACGGGCGGGTGCGGGCTGGTGACCGGGTTGTGGCCCTACTGGGCGGAACATCGCAGGGGCTGGGCTCCCTGGCATCTCGCTGCTGCAGCGGGCGTGGTGGCGCTCTTCCTGCCGGTTTGGGACCTGGCTCCGGTCCGGTCCGTGGACCGCCTGACCGGCATCGTTCTTTCATCAGGCGCTGTGTTCGGCCTGACGCGGGTGTTCCTGTCAGCGGGCAAGGTCGCGGGCTGGGAGCTCTGGCTTCCCTGGCTGGGGTGCGCTGTCGTGTTCCAGGCCTTTCTCTACTGGTCCGTGATGGCCAGGACGGTCCTGCACATGCTGCCGCCCCTGGTGTTCGCCCTGTCCGCAGGGACAGAGTCCCTTTTGGGCAGCCGGAGATTCAAACATCTGGCCCTGGCCAGCCTGGCCTGCGTGACGGCCTTGAGCCTGTGCCTCGGGTGGGTGGATTTCTCCTACGCCGCGGCCTCGAAGTCCTTTGCCGAGGAGGTGTCCCGGACCCGGCTGGCCAAGGGTCAGGTCGTGTACTTCACCGGAGCCATGGGCCTGCAGCACTACCTCGAGCCCGCGGGCGGCCGCGGACTCGAGGTCACCAAGGGAGGCTGGGACCGCGTGCTGCCCGGGGAGGCCGTGGTGGTCCTGAGGATCAACTCCGTGCGGTCAGGGCCTTCGCGTCCGCGCCTGACGGACGTCAGGGCCAGGACCCTGGGCCACCCCATCCCGCTGAGGCTCATGAGCGGCTACGAGGGAGACGGAGGGTTCTACTCGAACCTCTCCGGTTTCCTCCCGTACTCCCTGAGCGGGGAAGCCCTCGAGGAGTTCTCCGTGGTGGAGATGCGATGACAGGCCGCCCCTTCCCGCCTGCTGCCGGCAAGCGGCCTGCCTGGGAGCTGGCCGTGGTCCTGGGGTTCACGGCCCTGACGGTCCTGATCTTCCTCGGCAAAGCCTATCACATGGATGAGCCTTTGTATCTGCCCGCGGCCTGGCACATCCTGAAGGACCCGCTCCATCCCTTCTCCTTCGAGTTCAACTACTACGGCCGGAGCCTCCCCTACCGGGAGATCAACAACACCCCGCCCGTCATCATGTATCTCCTGGCCCTGGGGCTCAAGCTGACCGGGGGCGGGGAGCGGGCCATGAGGCTCTTCTTCCTTCCCTTCGACCTGGCTGCCGCGGCCGGCCTCTATCTGCTCGCTGGTAGGTTCCTGTTCCGGCCGCTCCTGCCCGTGCTCATCGTGCTCGCGTGCCCGGCGTACTGGATCAACATGGCGCACCTCATGCCCGAGAAGCTCGTTCTCGCGTTCGGCTTGTGGGGGCTCTACGGGATCATCCGCTGGTCGGACGGCCGGGACGCGGAGCAGGGCCATGGAGCATTCGGGGCCTGGTTCTGGTCCTCCGCGGGCCTCATGGCCCTGGCCGTGCTCTCCAAGTACAATGCCGTGGTCCTGGTCGGGGCCGGGGCAGGCTATGCCGTGCTCCGCGGGGCGCCATGGCGCAGGGTCGCGGCATGGGGCGGCTTGGCTTGCTCGGGCCTGGCCGCGTACCTCGCCCTCGACGCCTTCTCCGGAGGAGCGGCCCCCGGAGCGGCATGGCTGGTCACGCGGCAGGCTTCGGACATGCCCACTTCGGCCCTGAGCCACAGGCTCAGGTCGATCCTGGCCTTCCTCGGAGGCGGCGGCCTCGTGACCGCGGCATGGCCTTTCTTCGTCTGGCGTCCCACGGGGAAGGGCCTGGTCCTGGCCGCAGCGTTGCTGTTGTGCCTGTTCTCCCCGTTCCTGGACCTCGGGCCGGTGCGGGCCGTGGACCGGCTGACCGGCATCCTGCTCTCAGCAGGAGCACTGCTCCTCCTGGCACGGGCCGCCCTTGCCTGGGGAAAGGTCCCTGGGTGGGAGCTCTGGCTGCCGTGGCTCGGCTTGGGCCTGGCCGCGGCATTCTCCTACTGGTCGGTCATGGCCAGGACCGTGCTCCTCGCGATCCCGCCTGCCGTGTTCTGCCTGGCCGTCCTGCTCGAGTCCCGGATGCCGGCCAGGAGATACGCCGCCCTGTGTCTCGCGAGCCTGGCCGCGGTCTTCTCCGTCGGCCTGGCCCTGTCCGCGGTGGACGCCCGCTACGCCGACAGCCAGAGGACCCTGGCCCGGGAGATATCCGAGCGCTATCTCGACGCGGGCCGGCCGCTTCCCATGGTCGGCGGAGGCGGCACGCCCGCGCCAGAACCGCCGGGCGCGGGCAGGCGCGTCTGGTTCACCGGCCACTGGGGCCTGCAGTATTACCTGGAGAGAGCCGGTGCCAAGGGCCTCGATGTCTCGGCCGGCGGCTGGGATTCGGTCCGGGCCGGAGACGTGGTGGTCGTACCCTCGGTCAACACCAACATCATCCGGCCTCATCGGAAGGTCCTGGCGAACGTGACCCGCGCCGAGGTCTCCTCGTCCATCCCGGCGCGTCTCATGTGCGCCTCCGGCTGCGAGGCCGGGTTCTACTCCAACGTGATGGGCTTCCTTCCCTTCTCCCTGAGCGCGGAGCCGGTGGACACCCACGAGATCGTGGAGGCGCTGTGACAAGACACACGCCCATGACGCTGCTGGCGGCTGCTGCGGCCATCGCTGTGCACCTCTGGCTGGGCTGGGGCATGATCCGGGCCTCGGCCCCGACCTTCGACGAGCCGGTGCACTTGGCCTCCGGGTACCAGGACCTCGTGTCCGGTTCCTACAGGCTCAACAGCCAGGACCACCCGCCGTTCGCCGAGATGTGGGGAGCGCTTCCCCTGCTCTGGCTTCGGCCCTCGGCCATGTTCCAGCATCCGTACCTGCAGGCCAGGCGGGTCTACAACTTCTCGGACGCGTTCCTCTACAAGAACCGCCTAGGCGCGGAGAAGATGCTCGACACGGCCCGGCTCTGGTGCCTGGTCACCTGGGGCACGCTGCTCGGCTGGGCCGTGATGGCCTGGGCGTTGCGGCTCTCAGGCCCAGTGGGCATGGCCGCGGCCGGGAGCCTCTACGCCTTCTGTCCCGTGCTGATCTCGAATTCGGCCGTGGTCACCACGGACGCGGCTTCCGCGGTCTTCTTCTTCATCACCTTCTGGCTCCTCTCCGGCCGGGGCGTGGTCAAGGCCGGAGGAGGGAGGACTCTCTGGCGCTGGGCAGGGGCCGGCGCCGCCATGGGCCTGGCCATGGCTTCCAAGTTCAGCATGTTCGTCCTCCCGGTCGTGGCCTGCGCCATGCTGGCCGCGGAGCATCGGTTGGGATCGAAGAGGGCGGCCCCTGCCGCGGCTTCAGGGGTGCCGTGGCTTGGCATCGCGGTCATGGCCTTGGGAGCCTTCCTCGCCCTGGCCCTGGTGTACCGGTTCGAGAGCGTGGGGCTCTACGCGGACGGGCTCAGGGCGACACTGACGAGGATCGATGAAGGCCGTTCCTCGTTCTTCCATGGCCGTCATTCGAACTCGGGCTGGCTGGCGTATTTCCCGGCCGCGCTCCTGGTCAAGACCCCGATCCCCCTGCTGGCCTTTGCCGGCCTGGGGCTGGGGCTCTGGCTCAGGGCGCCCGACCTGGGCCGGCTTTGGGTCGCTGGTCCGGCCGCGGCCTATTTCCTCGCTGCCCTATTGTCCAAGACGCAGATCGGCATCCGCCACATCCTGCCGGTCTTCCCGTTCCTCATCCTCATGGGAGCCGATGCCGTTGCCTGGTTGTGGACCTGCCGGACCGCGGCGCCCTGGGTTCAGATGGTGAAGCGGGGCGCGGTCCTGGTACTGGCTGTCTGGCTCGCGGTCTCAGTGGGCCGCGGCCACCCGCACCACCTGGCGTACTTCAACGAGGCCGTGGGAGGGCCCTCTGCCGGCCACCGCTGGTTCGTGGACTCCAACCTGGATTGGGGGCAGGGACTCAAGGAACTCGGCAGGATCCTCGAGTCCAGGGGACGGCCGCCCGTGTATCTGTGCTATTTCGGGGTGGCGGACCCTTCCTACTACGGCATCCGCTACACGCCGCTGGCCTTCATCGACAACGTGGAGCGGCGGGAGGGGCTCGCGGAGCCAGGAAAAGGGGATCCGGTGCTGCTGGCCGTATCCGCCACCAACCTGCGGGCGACCTACTACTCCCGCAAGGATCTCTTCGCCTGGTTGGGATCCCGCGAGCCCGCGGCGATCGCGGGCCATTCGATCTTCCTCTACGATCTGACCCGCGACGCCGATGGGATCCAAAGGCTCTCCTCCCTGCTCGCGGCTTCGGGCGCGCATGACGCGGGCCAGCGTCTCCTGTCACGAGCCCAGCCACGATGAGGGAACCCATGGCTCGCTGGCGCAGGGAATTCGTCCGCCGGCTGCTCCTCGAGGGCTGCGCGAGGCTGGCGTGCTGGCCCGTGGCCGCGGCCGCGGCCGTGCTCGCCCTGGACCGGCTCTTGGCCCTGCCCATGGCGTGGCGGCTGGCCCTGCTGGTCCTGGCTGCCGCGTGCTGGGCTTTCGCTGCCGCGGTCCTCGTCGTCGCTCCCTTGCTGCGCCTGGATTGGGGGGTCGTCCTCTCAGCGGCCGAGGCCCGGTACCCGGCAATCCGGCCGTATCTCAAGAGCGCCTGGGACCTTCGCGGGAGACCGAGCCCCCACACCTCCGAGGACCTGCGGCAGGCGCATCTCGCGGAGGCGGTTGCCCGGCTGTCCGGGCTTCCAGCCGAGAACCTCTTCCCATGGAGGCCTTCGGTCTGGGTCAGGACCGGCGCGGCCGCGGCCCTGCTTGGAGGGGCCGTTCTCGCGTCCCTGTCCGAGCCCGCTGCCTGGCAGCGGGTACTGGCGCCCTGGAACGACCCTCCGCTGGAGAGCTTCGTGGCCGTGTCCCCGGGCGACCGCGTCTGCGAATGGGGCAAGCCCGTGGATATCTCGGCACGCTGGACCGGCAGACCCAGGCCTGGGGACGACCTGAGGCTCTGGCTCAGGGGACAGGGCCTGCCCTGGAGACGCGCGGGCTGGGACTCGCTCGGCCCGGGACGGGGCAGCTTCGTGGTCGAAGAACTCGTCTCGGCCCTGGAATACCGGGTGACCTGGAAGGACTTGTCCAGCCGCGTCTACCGGCTCACGCCCGACCGCGCCCCGGGCTGGAAAGCGCTCTCCGCCCGGATCCGTTCGCCGCAGGGAACGGTGACGGTCAGGCCTCTCTCTCCCGCGGAGGGATTGGCCGCCTATCGCGGCAGCCATGTCACGGTCACGGGGGAGCCCTCCGAGAGCCTGGCCTCGGCGAGCCTGCGGTTCTCGGGGGGAGTCCCTCCGGTGCGCATGAAGCCGGCGGACAAGGCCCCGGGCCTTGAGTGCGGGTTCATCGTGACCGAGGACGCGGTCTTTCATTTCGAGCTGGCTTCCGCGGACGGCCGGACCGACCAGTCTCCCGAGGAGTACCGGCTCCGGGCGCTCACGGATGCGCCCCCGAAAGTCGAGCTGCTTTCTCCGACCATCCCTCTCCAGGCGAGCATGCAGGATGTGATCCCGGTCGCATACTCCGCGACCGACGACGTGGGGCTCGGCCGGGTCTCGTTCCATGTCCGGGTGGAGGGGGCATCCGCTAAGGAGACGACGGTGGTCCTGCGCGAGTTCGGGGTCGGAAACGCGGGCACGAAGGAGGCCTTCGGCGAACATGTCTGGGCCCTGGAGGGCCTGCCGCATGGCGCCAAGGCCGAGTTCTGGTTCGAGGCCCAAGACGATGCGCCCCGGCCCCAGAAGGCGGCGTCTTCGAAAGGCTCGGTCGAGATAGTGGACTTCGAGTCAGCGCATCTGGAGACGGTCCGCCGCGGCATGAGCGCGGAGAACAACCTCCTGAGCCTCGCCCGGGCCCACGCCGGGATCCGCGACCTCATGGAAAGAGTCGCGTCCTCTACGGCCGCCTTGGCGGAGTTCGACCGGAGCCTCTCGGGCCTGCCGGGCGCCTGGCGGATCACGGCCGCGAGCGTGGCGGACCTCGCGTCCTCCATGGCTTCGGACGTCTACTCCAACCCCGGGCTCTCCGAATCCATGCGCTCGCTCGCGGAGGACCTGGCTGCCGCGCAGATGTCCGCCCTGCCCTCCGCGGTCGAAGCCTCCCGTGGCCGCGACTGGGCCAAGGCCCGCCGGCTGCACGAGAGGCTCGCGGCGCGCCTCGAGTCCGCCCTGGAGACGTTCGAGTCCGCAAGGTCGCTCCAGAGCTTCCAGGATTTCCATTCGTTCAGTGGCCGCATGGCCAAGTCCGCGGAGGGGCTTTCGGCCCGGATCGAAGCGGCGCGGCGCGCCGCCGAGGCCTGCGGAAAGGCGTCAAACCCTGCCGCAGGCCCCTGCGGCGTTATCGCCGCAGGGGCCGTGCGCGAATTGAGGGAATCCCTGGACCGCCTTCAGGGCCTCATGGCCCAATTCGCCAAGGACCTCGCCCGCCTCCCCGTGTCCAAGGGTTCGGGCTCGGGCCGGGACATCACCGCGCCCTTCATGAGCGCCGCGGCCGCCTCATCGGCCATCGAGGCCGCCATCGCGGCCGGGGATTTCGAGAAGGCCGCGGCACTCGCGCGCAGGCTCGCGGACGACCTCGCCAGGATGCAGGGTGAGATCGGCGAAGCCGCGGCCGGCGCCATAGCCTCTTCCGGAGGCTCCGCCGCCCTCGATAAGGCGCGCGGCCTCTGGTCCGAAGCGGTCGACGAGCAGTCCAAGAGCCTGGAGGCGGGCCGGGAGGCCTTGCGCGAGGCCATGGAAGGCTTGAGGCGGGACCAGAAGAGCCTGTTGGCCGAGCTCGCAGGAGAGCAGAAGGTCCTCGTGATCTCCGCGTCGGCGTGGGGCGTCCGCCCCGATCTTCGGGCCTTCCCGGCCGCGGCGCTCGGCCACATGAAGGTCGTGCTCGCCGACCTCGAGGCTGCCCGGGCCGAGAGCACGCCATCCCGCCTGTCCGCCGCGTCCGGCATCCTTAGGTCCTCGGCCCGCGGATCAGGAGCGGACGCCTCGGGGCTCGAGGCCTTCGCTGCCGCGGAGGACTCCATCAGACGCCGTCTCGAGTCTGCCCCGAAGACGCCTCCGGCCAGGCCGGGAAACGCCCAATGCCGTTCAGCCGCGTCCCGCCAAGCCGGTGCCCGGTCCAAGGCCCGGCGTCTCCAGGACGAGCTCGAAGCTCTGCCGGCCATGGCGAGGCTCCCTTCCGGGTCCATAGAGAGGGTGGAGGCTGCGCAGGGAGAGCAGGAGGCTGCCGAGGCCGCCCTGGGGCGCGGGGACTCGGCCGCGGCCCAGGCGCCGCAAGAGGAGGCTCTCAGGCTCCTCGAGCAGGGCCTCACGGATCTCGACCGGGCCATCGAGTCCCAGCGCCGGAACCAGGCCGTCCTGACCGAGAGCTTCGGGAGCCAGTCTTCCACGATGCGCCAGGGCCGGGGGGGCAGGACCGGCTCCGACACGGGGTTCGTGCCCCTGCCCAGGGCCAGGGACTACGTTCCTCCCCGGGCGATCCGCGACGAGCTCGAGAAGTCCCTCAAGGAGAGGAGGCCCAAATCCGTGGACGGGGCCGTCAAGGAATACTTCAAGCGCATCGCCCAGTGAAGTGTTTTTTTGTAGAATGTCGGCATGGCAACCATCCTAGTCGTCGAGGACGAACCTCTCCTTCTTAAGAACATCGCAGCGCTGCTGACCAAGTCAGGGCATACGGTCCTGACCGCGGGCGACGGCAGCGAGGTGCTCAAGCTCCTCGGGCTCGAGGGAGGGTCGGCCGCCGCCGTCCCCGAGATCATCCTCCTGGACGTGATGCTTCCGAGCGTCAACGGGTATCAGGTCCTGCAGAGGATGCACGACGCTCCGCACGCCAAGGACCTTCCCGTGATCCTCCTGACCGGGTACACGGAGCTCAGGGACGCTTTCCAGAAGTTCAAGAACGTGAAGGCCTTCCTTCACAAGCCTTTCGACCCCAAGAGGCTGCTGAACGCCCTGGCCGACGTGATCGCCGATCTCAGGCAGCCATCCGGTGGCTGAGCGTCGCGTTCGGAGCGCTGACCTTTGGAACTGATCCTCCAGCTGCCCATCCTGCTCTTCTCCATCATCTTCCACGAGGTGGCTCATGGCAGGATGGCCCTGCTCCATGGAGACGACACGGCTCTCAGGCACGGCAGGCTGACCTTCAACCCCGCGGCGCACATCGACCCGGTCGGGACCGTCATCCTGCCGCTCATCTGCTTCTGGGGCGGCTGGCCGATGTTCGGCTGGGCCAAGCCGGTCCCGGTGGACCCCTTCAGCTTCCACCGACCGAGGAAGGGGCTTGTGCAGGTGGCTGCCGCGGGACCCCTGTCCAACCTCCTGCTCTGCGTGGCCGCGGCCGTGGTGCTGCGCCTCACCCTGGTCCTGCCGGGGGATCTCCAGTTTTCCATGAGGACGCTGCGGGGCGCGCTCTGGTACGCGATGAACATCAACCTGGCGCTGGCGTTCTTCAACCTCGTCCCGGTCCATCCGCTCGACGGGAGCAAGATCCTCTCGGGACTCCTGCCCCTGAAGTGGAGCTTGGTCTACGAGAGCCACGCGCCGTACGGCGTGGGCATCATCCTGGCCCTGATCTTCCTGAGGGTCCTCGGGCCCTTGGTGTCGGTGCCTGCCGGCGTGTTCCAGCTGCTGCTGCTCAAGGTCCTGGGGATGGCATGAAGCGCAAGATCGTGATGTCGGGGATGCGGCCCACGGGAAGGCTCCACCTGGGCAACCTGTGGGGCGCGCTGCGCAAGTGGGTCGCGATCCAGGACGAGCATGAATGCTACTTCGCCGTGGCGGACTGGCACATGCTCACCACGGCCTACGACCGGACCGAGGAGCTCGACGCCAGCGTCCGGGAGATGGTCCTGGACTGGCTGGCAGCGGGCCTCGACCCGGCCCGGTGCGTGATCTTCCGGCAGTCGCGGGTGCCGGAGCACGCGGAGCTCTTCCTGCTGCTTTCGATGGTCACGCCCCTGTCGTGGCTGGAGAACAACCCCACCTGGAAGGAGCAGCTCCAGGAGCTCTCCAAGACAAAACACGGCCTCGCGCTGGGACGCGAGGCCCTCGGAGGCGCGGGCCGTTCTCCAATCGCCGAAGGGGGGCAGGCGCCGGACGCTTCCTCGGGCGGCGAGGCGGATGAAGGCCTGCGTACCCACGGGTTCCTCGGGTATCCGGTCCTGCAGGCCGCGGACATCCTTATCTACGACGCGGACCTGGTCCCGGTCGGGCAGGACCAGCTGCCCCACCTCGAGCTCAGCCGAGAGATCGCGCGGCGCTTCAATAGCCTCTTCGGCCTGGCGCCAGGGCGCCAGGTCCCCGGAGGCGGGGGGCCTTCTCCGCTCGCCGGAGGGGGCAAGGGTGGAGCGGTCCTCGTCGAGCCCCGTGCCATGCCCACCGAGACCCCGAAGCTCCTCGGCACGGACGGCCGCAAGATGTCCAAGTCCTACGGGAACACGATCGACATCTTCGAGGAGCCCGCGGGGCTCAAGGCCAAGGTCGGGGGGATGTACACGGACCCGACCCGCGCCCGGGCCACGGACCCGGGTCACCCGGAGCCCTGCCCGGAGAATCCGCCGGGGTGCTCCGTGTACGCCCTGCACAAGCTCTACAACCAGGGCTGGGAGGCCCGAGGCGTCGAATGCCGCGAGGGCCGCATCGGGTGCGTGGCGTGCAAGGGTGACCTGCTCGCCCGGCTCGAGCCGCCCTTTTCGGAGTTCCGGGCCAGGCGGGCCGCGTACGACGCCAAGGCCGTGGACGGCATCCTCGAGGAGGGCACCGGCCGGGCGCGCCTCAAGGCCGCTGCCACGCTCGACCGCGTGCGCCGGGCCATGAGGCTGGTGTAGTGCGCTAATGGCTTCCTACGAAGTCCACCTGGACATGTTCGAGGGCCCCCTCGACCTCCTGCTCTTCCTTATTAAGAAAGACGACCTCGACATCTACCACATCCCCATCGCGCACATCACCCAGGAGTATCTCGACTACCTGGACCTGATGAAGGAGATCAACCTGGACCTGGCCGGGGAGTTCCTCGTCATGGCAGCCACCCTGCTGGCCATCAAGTCCCGGGCGCTCCTGCCGAGCCAGGACGAGGAGGCCCCGGAGGGCCCCGACCCGCAGGCCGATCTGGTGTCCCGGCTCCTCGAGTACCAGAAGTTCAAGGAGGCGGCCAAGGCTCTCGAGGCCCGGGCGGCCGAGTTCCGGGACATCCACTACCGCGGCGAGCCCACCTTCGACGATTCCGAGAAGACCCTGAACATCGGCTTCCTGGAGCTCCTCGGCGCCCTGCAGGAAGTCCTCTCGAGGTGCGAGGACACGCGCCAGGAGTTCATCGGCGAGGAGTTCCCCATCGAGGACAAGATCGCCAAGATCCTAGCCCTGCTCGAGACCCGCCTCCAGGTGAGCTGGGAGGAGATCTTCGCCGGCGAGAGGAAGCGCCGCGGGATCATCAGCTGCTTCCTCGCCCTGCTCGAGCTCATCAAGCTCGAGAAGATCCGCGCCCGGCAGGAGAGGGCCTTCGGCCGCATCGTCGTCTTCAAGAGGACGGCTGTGCTATAATGGCCCAGATGGAAGACGCCGAGCTGAAAGCCGCGCTGGAGGCGCTCCTCTTCATCACGGACCGGCCCCTTTCGGTCAAGGAGCTCTGCTCCCTGGCGCAGGTCAAGGACGCCCCCCGGGTGGAAGCCCTGGTGGGGGAGATCCGCCGCCAGCTCGAGGAGCGGTCTTCCGCGGTGCAGGTCATGGAGGTCGCCCAGGGGTTCCAGATGGCGACCCGCGCGCGCTTCGCTCCGTTCGTGCGGAGGCTTTTCACGGAGCGCATGACCCTTAAATTTTCGACAGCCAGCCTCGAGACCCTGGCCATCATCGCCTACAAGCAGCCCATCACGCGCGCCGAGATCGAGGACGTGCGCGGGGTCGAGGTCATCGCGGCCCTTGAGACGCTCATGGAGCGGGGGCTCGTGCACGTGGTCGGCCGCAAGGAGACCGTGGGCCGTCCCCTCGAGTACGGCACGACCCCGGATTTCATGAGGCGCTTCGGCCTCAGGGACATCTCGGAGCTCCCCTCCCTCGAGAGCTTCGCGTCCAAAACCCCTGCGGCGATATCGCCGCAGGGACCTGCGGTAGGGAGTGACTCCTTTCCGCAGGCTCCCACGCCGGCTCCGGAGGCCGGAGCGCAGGCCCCCTCCGGGGACGACGCGCCCTTGCGCGATGCCCCCTCCGAAACGCGTCTGCCGATTTGGCCTCCCTCCCTGGATGAAGATACTCCAAGTCGCTAGCGAGGCCGTCCCCTTCTGCAAGACCGGAGGCCTCGCCGACGTCGTCGGCGCCCTGTCGCAGAGGATGGGCATGGACGGCCACGATGTCTGCCTGTTCCTCCCGAAGTACCGGTGCGTGGAGTCCGGCCTGATCACCGGCGGCATGGCCCGGCCCGTCACCTTCACCCTCGGCGGAGAGACGGTGACCGTGCACCTGCGCTACGCGCAGTGGAAGTCCGTCTCGGTCTACCTCGTCGACCACCCCGAGTCCTTCGACCGTTCGGAGCTCTATGGGGCCGGCGGGAAGGACTACCCCGACAACGCGCGCCGGTTCATCCTGTTCTGCCGTGCGGTGCTCGAGGGGGTCAAGGTCCTGGGTTTCAGGCCCGAGGTCATCCACCTGCACGACTGGCAGGCCGCGCTCGTCGCCCCGTTCCTCAAGCGTCTCTACAGCGACACGCCCGGGCTCGGCGGGGCGTCCACCATGCTGACCATCCACAACCTGGCCTACCAGGGAGTCTTCCCGGCCGAGGCCTTCGGCTTGACGGGCTTGCCCCAATCCGATTTCACGCCCGAGCTGATGGAATACTACGGGAACTTCGGGTTCCTGAAGGCGGGGCTGACGCACGCCGACGTGGTCACCACCGTGAGCCCCACCTACGCCCGTGAGATCCAGAGCGCGGAGCGGGGCTTCGGCCTCGAGGGGATCCTGGCCGGCCGCACCGACACGCTCTTCGGCGTGCTCAACGGCGTGGACTACGACCTGTGGGACCCGCAGCACGACCACTATCTCCCCAAGCGGTATTCCGCGAACAGCTTCGTCCAGGGCAAGGCCGCGTGCAAGGCCGAGCTCCAGCGGCGCTGCGGCCTGGAGCCCGATCCTGAAGTCCCGCTGATCGGCGTCGTGTCCCGTCTCGACCGGCAGAAGGGGCTCGACCTCGCGGCCTCGGCCCTCAAGGACCGGACCGGGCGCGCCCAGATCGTCATCCTGGGCGTGGGGGACGCCGAGCTGGCGGGGCTCCTCGCCGGGTTTGCCGGGAAACACCCGAAGGAGGTCTTCTTCAAGCCGGAGTTCGACGAGCCCCTCGCGCATCTGGTCTACGCCGGGGCGGACATCTTCCTGATGCCGTCGCGCTTCGAGCCCTGCGGCCTAGGGCAGATGATCGCGATGCGCTACGGCGCCGTACCGGTGGCCAGCAGCACCGGCGGATTGGCGGACACGGTCTTCGAAGAGGAGGTCCCCGCCTCTCCGGGAGGCCGGGGGGGAAGGGCGGCCAACGGGTTCCTCGCCGCGCCCGAGGACGGCGAAGACCTCGGACGGGCCATCGATCGGGCGCTGGCCGCTTACTCGGCCCGTGACTCGTGGCGCGCCCGGGCACTGGCGGGCATGGAATCGGATTGCTCCTGGGACCGGTCCGCGTCGATCTACGAGGATCTCTACCAGCGCAGCCGCAGGCTGGCCGCCTCGAGTTCGAAGTGACCGTCGCCGGCCCCGCCATTGCCTGGGCGGTACTGGCGCTGGGCTTGGGATACTGGAACGCCGCGCTCGACCGTCCGGGGGAAGCGGTGATGGCGGTCCCGGCTGCCGAGGTCTCTGCCTTGTGCGGCCGAGCCGGATATCCCGTCGAGGACCTCTGGAAGCGCCTGCGGGCCTTGGGAGTCTCCGCGGTCCTCCTGCCGGAGGAGCGGCTCGTTGATCTGGCCCGGGACGGCAGGATCCTGAGCTTCTCAAGGGCTGAGTGGGAGAAGTGGGGCGCGATGGGGCTGCTAGCGCCCGGGGCCAAGCTGCGGCCCGGCACGGTCTGGATCCGCGACGGGGCGGTCATGCTCAGGGTGGCGGCGTGCGCCCGGGCCTCCGGAGCGGTCTTCTCCACTTCTTCCGCTGGAGGGTTCTTCTTCATCGAGTTCCCGGAGTCCTTCGACTGGCCCGCGCTTCCCGCGGGCCTCGCCCCGGATGCCGCCAAGGCCCTCTTCGGGGCCGGGCTCATGCCCGTGCTCGAGGAGGGGGGCGGCTCCGTGGTCGTGGCCGGACGCAGGATGAAGCGCGTCTCGGCGTCCGTCGATGCCCCGCCTTGGAGGATCCTGCGCGCGGTCCATGCCGGGCCGCACGCGCTCGTGGTCTGGCGGCTGGCGCAGGATAGGGGAGTGGATGGGAACGTCTCCGCGCTGAGGGACGCGCTCAAGGTCCTGCGCCGCCCGAATCCCGGCCGGCCGCCGAGCATGCCGCGGCCGGACGCTTCCTGGGAGTGGCCCGCCAAGCTGGTCTTCGGCCTGATCGTCCTGGCCGGGCCCATCCTTTCCGCGCGCGCCGCCCTGGCCGCGCTCAAGGGCGCGCGGCCTTTCGTGCGCAAGGCTGCTCCCCTGGGCTCGCCCGTGCTCGAATTCGCCGCGGCTCTGACGGCCTGCTGGGGAGTGGCGCTCCTGGCCGGGCTCGCGGCGCGCGTCGCGGCCCATGGCGCCGGAGAGTCCCTGGGCGCCGACTTGCGGGCCTGGGCGCTCGCGGGGCCTTTGGCGCTCGGGGCAGCGAGCCTGTTCCCTCCTCCGTGGACTGCCCTGGGACGGTCGTGGCAAGCGCCGCTGACCCCGGTCTCCCTGCTGAAGGTCTCCCTGCTGGCCGCAGCCGCATACCTATGCCTGAATGCCGGATCCGACTCCACGGCCGCTGTCATCGAACGGGTCCTCGACGTCCTGCCCGGCGGGGCCGGGGCTTCCTGGTGGTGGGCGCCGGAGCGGTGGCGGGAGATGCTGGTGGGCTGGCCGTGCCTGCTGGCAGCGCTCGTTCGCGTGGGCCGCGGCTGGTCGCGGCACTTGCCCGAGCCCGCGGCTGAAGAGCCGGCCGCGGACCCGAGGCCCTGGCTCCTGGCCGGGCTGCTCGCGCCCGCCGGCCTCGTCCTGGCCTTCTGCGATCTCGGGGTGCCCCTGTGGACCGCGGCGGCGCGGTCGCTGGCCGCGCTGGCCCTCGGGGCCGCTTTTGCCGCGGCCATGCGGGTGTTGGGCGGCGGAAAAAGTGTGGTACAATAAAGTATGCGTTCCCCTCTCTATTCCCTTCTATTTCCCATCCTTTCCTTGTCCTTGACCGCTGGCGCGGCTCCTGGGCCCGCGGCCAAGAGCGGCCAAGGCAAAGGCGCCTTCGGCGTCAAGTACATCGGCGAACCCGGCTCCAGCTATTCCCAGCCGTCTGGGTCCGCGGCGGACGTCTATGAGACCGCTTCCCGGCAGGAGGGAGGGCAGGGCACCTTCGGGCCGGTCGGTTCCGACGGCAAGCCCGCGACCGAGCGCTATCGCGAGGAAGTGCCGCCTCCGAACTCCGTAGGGGAGAGGCCGACCGAGCGCTATCGCGAGGAAGTGCCGCCTCCGAACTCCGTAGGGGAGAGGCCGACCGAGCGCTATCGCGAGGAAGTGCCGCCTCCGGATTCCGTCGGGAAGCGGCCGCAGGAGGCCCCGGTCCCCAAACCCTCCGCCCCGAGGGACGCGGTCGAGGCTCCCGCCCCGGGTGTCCGCCCCACGGGCGTCTCCGTTTCTGCCGCTGCCAAGGAGGTCTCGCAGCAGCCTGAGGACCGCTCCCGCTATTCTCTCTGGGATGGGCTCACCGGCCCCGCTGACCTGCCGGATCCCAAGATCAAGGAGGCCGACCAGGCCGCCAAGGATTCCGAGGCGGCCCCAGGGGCTATCCAGAACAGCGCGCCGCAGGCCGCGGTGTCCCCCACGGGAGAGCAGGGCCGATTCCTCGTCGAGCCGTTCGCGGTCAAGGGCTCCGAGGGTAAGATCGGAGAGATCTTCGTGAGGTTCGAGATCGACCTTTCCAAGGCCGGGCAGTCCGCTGAGGCGAAGAATGCGGTCGCGGAACTGGGCCGCGTCGCTGGGTTCCGCGCGGACGCGCGGTCCGAAGAGACGATGCGGGACGCGGTCGCGGACCGCGTCAGCGTCCGCGGGTGGATGCCTTCGGACCGGATCGCGGCCGCCATGCGCCTTCCGGGCGTCGCGATGCTCGAGATCGAGCCGCCGGCCGCCCGGCCTTCCTACGGCCCGCAGGCCGTGACCGACATCCTCGTGGGCATCCGTGTGGCCAAGGGCCGGGGCGCCCCCGCTGGTCTCGGCAGCGGCAGCGACTACGCCGGCGTCCTCAACCGCCTCCAGTCCGAGACGGGGTTCGAACTCAAAAAGACGATCGGCTACCAAGAGGTCCCGGGCGGCAAGGACTCCGTGGTCGTGGTCTCCGGCCGCATCCCGGTGCGCTCCATCTCCAAGGCGCTCGCGCTCAACGGCATCATCAAGATCGCGTCGTCGCCTGACGCAAGCGCGCCCGTTCCTTCGACGGACCAGGCGTCGCGCCGTGGGTTCTTGAGCTTCGCCTTCGCGCGCTCCCCGCTGCTTGTGGCGGCCACCCTGATCGTGCTGCTCTCTCCGCTGAGCCTGGGGCTGTTCCGCTTCCTGCAGTTCCTCGTGCCTTACAGAAAGACCTAGTGCCTGCCCCGTCCCCGCGACAGCGTCTCGCCGCGTTCTTTGCCCTGGGGCTGGTCCTGGGATTCACGGGCGGCGCTCTACTCCTGCTCGAGGCTCATTGCCGCGCGTTCGAGCGCGGCGCCCTGGGGGATTTCCGCGTGGTCGCGTTCCTCAAGCGCGGCGCCGGCGCCGGGGAGTCGAAGGTGGAGGAGGAGCGCCTCCGGGCCCTCGCCGGCGTCGAGGATGCCCGTTTCGTGAGCCCTGATGAGTCCCTCGCGGCCCTCAAGCGCGAGGACCCGGAGCTCTTCGATTCGATCGCTCTCGTGGGCGACAACCCCCTTCCTTCCGCGGTGGAGCTCCGTCTCAACGCGGAGGGGGTCGCGCGGGTCCCCCAAGTCGTGGCCGAAGCCTACTCGTCGGAGACCGTCGCCGACGTCCGATATCCTGTCTCGGGAGCCTCGGCCATCCTGCACGTCCGCTTCTACGGGTTCTTCATCGGACTGGCCGTCAATTCGGCGCTCACCGCCGCCGCCATCGCCATCCTCGGAGCGATCTGGTTCGGCCGGAGCGCGGCCTGGGCCGAGACCCTCTGGACCGGAGTCGGAGCCGTCAGCGGGCAGGGCGCGGCCCTGCTCTTGGCTTTCCCCATGAAGAAGCACGCCCTCTGGTGGGACACGCCGGGCGGGTGGCAGATGTTCCTGTGGGGGGCGGCCTGCGCCGGAGCGGCCTGGGCGCTCGTTGCCTCCCGTCCCCGGTGGGCCCGACCCGGAATCCGGGATTCGGAGCCGGCCGGAACAGCCGTGAGCGCCTGATGACCCTGCTCGCTGGGGGATTGGCGGCGCTCTTGGCCGGCGGCGCGGGGGCTTGGGCGGGCCAGCCCGGGGAATCCAAGCGCAAGGAGCTCGGCCGCATCCAACGGGAGCTGCAGGAAACGCGGCAGAGCATCGAGCGGTTCCGCAAGCAGGAACAGTCCCTGAGGCAGGAGGCGGACCGTCTCGAGGATGACGCGGAGCGCGCGCGCCGGAAGCTCTCCTCCATCCAGGGCGACTTGGGCCGCACCGAGAGCCGTCGCAAGGACCTGCGCACGCGGATCGGGGCGCTCAAGAACGCGGAAAGCCTTTGGCGTCCTCTCCTCGCCGCGGAAGCGGCGGAGTTCGTGATGGAGCGCGCGTCCGGGGAGGACGGCTTCGGGCCCTCCGGCCTTTGGCGCGCGCGCCTGCTTCGGGGGGCCATCATCGAGAAGGCCGTCCTGCTGGCGGCCCTGGGCGGGGCGGCATCGAAGACCTCCCATCTCGACGCGGTCGAGCAGGCCGTCCAGCGTCGGCTGGGGGACGCCAAGGCCTTGGCCGCGGCGGAAAAGCTGCGCAAAGAGGTCGAGTTCCAGGGCAAGAAGGCCGAGGCGGAGGGGCTCAAGGAGAAGACGCAGGCCGCCATCAGCCATGCGGTTGAGCTCTCGGAATCCGCGCGCGAGCTCCAGCGCATGATCGAATCCATCACGCGGCTCTCACGGGTCGCCTCCCCGTCGGGGACCCTCAATCTCACCAGGCATTCCCTGCCATGGCCCGCGGAGGGTCGGGTGGTGAGCCGGTTCGGCAAACAGAAGGACCCCAAGACCGGCTCTTGGATGATCAATCAGGGAGTGCGCCTTGAGACGGCCGGGGGCGCGGGCGTCCGCGCCGTGGCCTCGGGCTCCGTGATCTTCGCTGGACCGTTCCGTTCCTACGGCCGCGTGCTCATCGTCAACCACGGGGACTTCTTCAGCGTCTATGGGGAGCTGGGGGAGATCCTGAAGAAGAAGGGGGCCCAGGTCGTTGCCGGCGAGGCGATCGCCACGGCCGCCCCCGGCAAGTTCTATTTCGAGATCCGCAGCGGTCTCGGGGCTTCGGACCCCCTGCTGTGGCTCGTCGAGCGATAAGGAGATGATCCCGATGACCGAGCATAAGCGAGGAAATGGTCGCGTCGATAGCCGTGGGAGGCGACCATGAAGAAGATCGCGTTGACGGCATGGGTCGCGGCGAGCGCGCTGACCGCGCCCTGCGTTTTTGGCGCGGGCGTGCCGCCTCCTCTTGACATGGGGGGCGGCCTGGCCGCTCTCCCCGCTGCCGCCGCCCCCGCGGCCAAGGCCAAGGCTGCCGCGCCCGACGACACCTACGAGAAGATGAAGCTCCTCGTGGACGTGCTCGACTACATCCAGCAGAACTACGTGGACGAGCCCGAGGTCCAGAAGCTGGTCTACGGCGCGGCCGAGGGCATGATCGCGACACTCGACCCCTTCTCCCAGTTCCTCGACCCCGAGCTGCACCGCGAGCTGAAATCCGATACGGAGGGGGAGTTCGGCGGGCTGGGGCTGAGGCTGGGCATGAAGGACGACTGGCTGACCGTGGTGACGCCTCTCCCCGGGTCTCCGGCCTATCGGGCGGGGATGCTCCCCAACGACCGCGTGACGGAGATCGACGAGGAGCCCACCAGGGACATCACCATCTCCGACGCCCTCAAGAGGCTCCGCGGCCGCCCCGGCACCAAGGTGAAGCTCCTCGTGATGCGCGGCCCTCCGGAGGACGCCAAGAAGGACGGCCCGTGGATGTCCCATGTCTTCAACCTCACAAGGGAGACCATCAAGATCGAGAGCGTCCAGTCCTGGCCCATCGAGGGGGGAGTCGGCTACCTGCGCATCACGGACTTCAACGCCCGCACCTCGGAAGACGTGGCGGCAGCCCTGGCCGCGCTCAAGAAGGCGGGGTCGGGAAGCCTCATCCTGGACCTGCGCAACAATCCGGGAGGGCTGCTCTCTTCCGCGATCGACGTGGCCTCGAGCTTCATCGGCGGCAACAAGGTCATCGTGTCCACCCGGGGGCGCAAGCTCGACAAGCCCCAGGAGTACCGGACCGGCGCCGAGGCTCCCTACCCGGAGCTTCCCCTCATCGTCCTCGTCAACGAGGGTTCGGCCTCCGGCTCTGAGATCGTGGCCGGCGCCTTCCAGGACCACCGGCGCGCGCTCATCATGGGCGCCCGGACCTTCGGCAAGGCCAGCGTCCAATCCGTCATCCCGCTGGCTGACGGCTCCGGCCTGAGGCTGACCGTGGCCCGCTACTATACCCCGGCCGGCCGCATGATCCATCGCGACGAGAAGAAGAAGACAGGCGGCATCATGCCGGACATCGTGGTCCCGGTCTCGAGGGAGACCGAAAGCCGGCTCTACGCCCAGTGGGACATGGTCTATGCCAAGGACCGCAAGCCCCGCTCCATCGTCCGCAAGGAGGAGATGGTGCGGGACGAGGCCTTGGAGCGCGCGGTGGAGCTGCTCAAGGCCAGGGAGGCCCTCAAAAGCCTGTAGCTTCGCTACAGGCTTTTGAGGAGGTGCCAGGCCCCAGCGCGAAGCGCTGGGAGGTGCCAGGCTTGAACCTTGCAGCTTGACCCTCTACCAAGCCTGGCACCTGGGCCGCGAAGGAGGACCCATGAAGAAACCGCCGTCGGAATCCCGTCGGAACGCACCGACGGTGCTGGGCATCGAGACCTCCTGCGACGAGACCGCCGCGGCCGTGGTGGCGGGCGGGACCGTCTTGTCCTCGGTGGTGAGTTCCCAGGTCCGGCTGCACCGGCGCTTCCACGGCGTGGTGCCCGAGCTGGCTTCCCGGGCCCACCTGCAGAAGATCGCCCCGGTGGTGGGACGGGCTCTGGAGGAGGCCGGCCTGAGCCGGACGGATGTCGTGGCGTTCACCCGCGGTCCCGGCCTGGTGGGTTCGCTTCTCGTCGGTAAGGTCGCGGCCGAGACCCTGGCCAGGCTCTGGCGCTGCCCCCTCATCGGCGTCAACCACCTGGAGGGCCACATCGTGGCCGCGGAAATCCTGCCCCAAGGGGGGCAGGTCCCCGGAGGGCGTCGCCTCAGGCACCCCTTCATCGCGCTCATCGTCTCGGGGGGGCACACGGACCTGATCCTCTCGAGCCGGCCCGGCCGCTACCGGGTGCTGGGCCGCACCCGGGATGACGCGGCCGGCGAGGCTTTCGACAAGGTCGCCCGGATGCTGGGTCTGGGCTATCCGGGAGGGCCGGCGATCGACCGCCTCGCCGCGTCCGGCGACCCGGCCGCGGCGGTCTTCCCAAGGCCGCTCCTGCCGGGTTCCTGGGATTTCTCCTTCTCGGGCTTGAAGACCGCGGTGTTCTACCGCCTGCGCGACGAGCCCAGGCCCGGGCCGCGGCGCGTGGCGGACCTGTGCGCTGGCCTCTCCGAGGCCGTGGCGGACACCCTGGTGCGCAAGACCGCGGCCGCGGCCCGGCGCTTCGGGGTCCGCGACCTCATCCTCGGCGGCGGAGTCGCGGCCAACAGCGTGCTGCGCCGGGGATTCCTGGCCCTGGAGTCCGAGGGGTTTCGCGTGGCCCTCCCTCCCCTGTCCCTGTGCACGGACAACGGCGCCATGATCGCGCACGCCGCGGGACGGATGCTGGCGGCCAGGAGCCGCCGTCCCCGGAGGCGCTCCCTGCTCGCGGTTGACCCCTCCCTGCCCCTGCGAAGCTGGGGCTGCTGGGGCTGAATTCTTTTCGCAACAAGGTTTTTCTACACTCTGGGGACCGTGAACACCCGGCACCTGCTCGTGGCCCTGGCCGCGGCCTTGCCTTCGGCCGCCTTCGCCGCCTTCGAGGAGAGCGGCTTCTCCGCCCGCGCCATCTCCATGGGGAGCGCCTTCACCGCGGTCAACGACGACCTTTCCGCCATCGAGTACAACCCCGCGGCCCTCGGGCAGCTGCGGGTCCACCAGGTCGGGGTCAACTACCTGCGGCAGATGTACATCCCGGCCGGGAGCGTGGACCTCGACCAGATCAGCCTCGCGGGAGCCTTCCCCATCCGGAGGGAGCTGGCCAACGGCACCTTCGGCTTCGCGTGGGTGTACACGGACCACGAGAAATACGCCCTCGACCGCGTCTTCCACTTCGGCTACGGCACCCGGGGGTTCGTGGAATGGGAGGAGAGCCAGTTCAACATGGGCGCGAGCGTTAAGTTCCTCACCCGCACCCTCGAATCGGGCGGGGGGGAGCTGACGCCGTCCTTCGACGTGGGGTTCCACCAGAAGTTCAAGGACCGGCTCTCCTTCGGCCTGTCGTTCCTCAACGTCAACGGCCCGAAGGTCTCCGGCGACCGCGTGCCCTTCACCTTCAAATTCGGCGTGGCGGAGACGGTCCGGAACTTCGTCTGGGCCCTGGATTTCACCAAGAGGGAGCCCTCGGCCACCCACCGGCCCTCCACGAGCCTCGGGGGCGGGATCGAGTACTGGACCTCGACCGCCCGGTGGGGGTCGTTTGCCGCGCGCACGGGCCTGAGCCTCGGGAACCGCATGCGGTCGTGGAACGGCGGTCTCGGCTGGAGGATCTTCGGCGCGCAGTTCGACTACGCCATGACCATCCCGTTCAACGACCCGAGCCCGGACCTCAACCACGCCCTCTCGCTGATGTTCCGCTTCGGCGAGCCGTCGCCCGAGCTGCAGTACGAGAGGCTGCTCAAGGAGGAGTCCCGCATCCGCGACGAGCTGACCGGGGCGCTCGAGGCCGGCGAGGTCAAGCGGTGGAAGTTCGAGGCCGAGCTCGACGACCAGCGCCGGCAGATCGACGACCTGCGGCGCCAGGTCTCGGAGAAGTCGGCCTCCGAAGCCGAGCTCAAAGGCAAGCTGCAGGACATGGGGGTCCGCCACCAGAAGGCCAGCGACTCCTACCAGAAGCTCAAGAAGTCGGTCGAGCGGACCCCGCAGGAGAAGTTCGAAGAGGAGTGGGGCGTCTACGAGGCCCTCAAGGCCGGCGGGGCCCCGGTCCCGGTGCTCACCGAGCGGGTGCGCTTGCTCCTGCGCGAGTACAAGGACCGCGGCGCGGACTTGAGCCCCGCCAACCAGGAGCTGCTGCGGCTCCTGCGGTCGCGGTAGCCTCTCCGCCGTAACAATTAGGATATTGAATCCGGGGTTTTCCCTGCTACACTTCGGGTAGCTTGATGGAACCTGTACGACAACAGCTTGCCGCCGAAGAGTCCTCCCCACGGGAAGGGGGAGGAAAGTGACACATGAATCCTGAGGATCTTCAGCGGGAGCTCGACGGTCTTTGGGCCAAGGTCGGGGCCGGCTCGTCCCCCGAGCTCCCCCGCATCCCCATCGACGCTTCCGCCATCGACGACCTCAAGCTCGACTCGCTGACCCTGCTCAAGCGCCAACAGCGCCAGAAGGAGCAGTCCTGGTCGGACCTCCTCGAGGCCAAGGAGCGGTCCCTGGAAGCCTGCCGGGCCAGGCTCGAGTCCCTGGAGGCCGAGACGGTCCGCTTGAGCCGCCGCCTCGAGAGGGAGGAGGGCATCGTGGTCGGAGAGGTCCTCGAGGCCCGGGCCAAGCTCGAGGCCGGGATGAAGGGACTCGAGTCGGAGCGCGCCAAGTTCGAGGAGGAGAGGCGCAGCCTCGACGCCATCCTCGAAGCCACGCGCCAGCGCCTCGCGGCCGAGTCCTTCAGGGCCCTGAAGATCCAGGAGGAGGCGCATCGCCGCGAGTCTCAGTATTTGCTGGACCTCAAGGAGGCGCAGGTCCGGGCGGAGCGCGTGGACGAGGCCCGGAGCGGGGCCGAGGCCGAGGCGGGCAAGCTCTCCGGCAGCCTCAAAGAGGCGAAGAACGCCCTGGAAAAGACCCTGGCCGAGCTCCTCTTGGAGCGCCAGGTGCGCGAGGAGATCGAGAAGGAACGCGCGGCCGCGCTCAAGAAGGTCGCGGACCTCGAGACCCATTTCAAGGAACTCAGCCTCATCTGGGAGGAGGAGCGGACCCAGTGGCGCGAGCTCTGGGACCGGGAGCGCTCCACCTGGGAGGGCCAGCGCAAGGAGGTCGAGTCCTGGGAGACGAGCCTGCGACGGGAGCGGGAGTCGTGGCAGGCCGAACTGCAGGCCCAGGAGTCCAAGCACGTCGCGTTCGTGTCCCAGATCAACACTTCTTTGCGCGAGTCTTCCGAGACTTCTGCTCGGTTGGCCTCCGTGGTCGGCGTCCTGGACCGCATCGGCGCCCTCGACCTGCCCGGCAAGCGGGCGGACATCGGCCGGCGGGCCCGCAAGGGCCTGGCCGCGGCCTTGGGGCTGGGCCTGGTCCTGGCAATCTTCCCCCTCTGGCGGCATTTCAGCAGGCCGCGGCTCAAGGCGCTCTCAGTGGAGGCGGTCACCCTTGAGAATCCAACGGGCATGACTTTCGACGGGTCTAAGCTCTGGTTCTCCCAGTGGGGTGGGGACCTGGTCTCCTTCGACCCCAAGGACCTGCGGGCCCCGTCCTCCCGGTCCGCGGCCAAGGGGCTCGGCTCTTATCATCCCACGGCCCTGGCCTCGGGCTCCGGAGTCCTCTGGTCCGTGGACTCAGCCCAGGCGCGGGTCATCAAGCACCGGGGAGGCAAGCCCGAAGAGGTCCTCGGGTCCCTGCGCGCCCCTGGCCCCGCTCCCGCGGCCCTGGCCTATGACGGCTCTTCGCTCTGGCTCTACGACGCGGCCACCCAGGCCATCTACCGTCAGAAGGGCTCGGCTGAGGAGTTCCTGCCGGTCCCGGCCGAGACAGAGCTCGTTCCCGCGGCCATGGCGTTCGTGGACGGCCGCCTGTGGGTGTTCGATTCGCGGTCCAAGGAGCTCGTCATCCTGGAGCTCAAGGAAGACAAGCTCAGGGTCTGGTCTAAGTCCGCGCTTTCCGAGTCCGTCCTGGCGGTAGCCGTGGCAGGCAAGGAAATCTGGGCCCTGGCGGGTCCGAACATGGAGAGGCCCGGGAATGCCCTGGTCAAGTATCTTCCTTAATAAATAGGCAACAGGATTTGAGTAGATTTACTGGAACGCCAACATGGAGATGAACCCCGTGACCAGACATCGTCGGCGGCTCGCAGCCATCCTTTTCTCTGCCGCGCTCGTCTCCGCGGTCCTGCCCGTACCCGGCGCCGCGACCGACATGAGCATCGACAGCGTGTACGTCGAGGTCGGGCCCAACTGCCAGGCTTGCACCGCGGGCGACAACAACTGCGACGGAGACACCACTGACCCCGGCGAGACCTCCGGCAGCTACGGGTTCAAGTTCCTTTGTCCCGTTGCGGCGCCGACCCATGCATCCCTGACCGGCTGCTCCGCGACCGGTGACGGCTACAACATCAGCGGCGCCGGAGGAGACGGCTTCGCTGACCGGTTCCAGCCCGGGTGCGGCAACATCTCCAATGATCCCCGCATCGAGTTCGAGAGCGGCTACAGGGCGACCTGCAACTTCTCCGGCGGCGCCCAGGGGTTCCGCTCGCAGGCCAGCCAGTACGGCACCATCGGGTGGAACGTGTGCAACGCCCAGGTGTTCCTGTGCACCGCGCTCAAGTACACGAACACCGAGGCGGAGGATATCCTGGTCAACGAGCTCATCGTGGAGGTCTTCAAGTTCGTCGCGGGCCAGAACCAGAACAACGCCCAGGAAGCGCCGCCGGTCAAGTCCTACTTCATCGACAACCCGGGCACGATGCTCAACGGAACGACCGCGGTCATGCCCCCTGTGTGCGTGGTCTGGGACGGGGTGCAGAACATCCAGGGAGAGCTCGGCAAGACCAACGGCACCTACGGCTTCCGCGTGAAGGCCAAGGTCCAGACCCAGGACCCCAACGCTGGGCAGATCACGATCACGGCCGAGCGGACCTATCCCTCGGGCACCGCCGTCGACTCCAACAACAACTTCACTCCGCAGAAGCCCGTCGCCGTGGACGTGACGAACCTGCACGTGATCAGCGCCTCGCCCACGGTCGTGGGAAGGATCACCGGGGTCCAGGCCGAACCCTACAATTTCGCCTACCGGCTGACCAAGGACGCGACGATGTACCTTAACATCTACAACGCCGCCGATGTGGGCATGCTGGCCACCGTGACCCCGATCCGGCGCGTGGTCCCGGGCCTTCCCCGCATGGGGGAGGGCACCCCCGCGGGCACGGTGCTCAACGGCGACTCCTGGAACGGCCGGGCGGACAACGGGGACATCATGCCCCCCGGGAACTACCTCGTGACCTTCGAGGCGTACTCCCAGGACCAGTTCGGCACGGACCTCTCCTATCAGACGACCCGGGAGATCGGGCTCGATCCCCTGCACATCACGGACCTGAGGACCCTGCCCCTGATGGCGGGCTCGACCAGCCTGGCCACGCTCACCTACGTGCTGACCGAGCCGGCCACGGTCTACATCGACATCTATCCCCCCAACACCCAGTTCTGCAACAACAGGTTGAACAACGTCAACAACAACGCCCTGGACCAGAACGCGGACCTGAGCAAGCCGCCCAAGGATTTCTGGCCCACGCTCGGGGCCTGCAACGGGGCCATCGTGCCGGTGTCCCTGGTCGAGCCCCTCAGGCGCATCGTCGAGGCCAAGATGTCCCGGATGGACGTGGTGAGCTTCTGGGACGGGACCGACCGGTACGGCAACGCCCTGCCGGACGGGGACTACATCTTCGTGCTCTACGCCTCCCTGCCCTCGCAGAACGGGCCGAGCTTCTGTCCGGCGGCGGCGGGCAATTGCGCGACCGCCACGGCCTGGGACCGCCGCATCTGGAGCTCGGTCGCGAAGGTGGGCAACCTGCCCGTGGTCCGCAGCCTCGTGGGCATCACGCAGGTGACCCCGGCCTCGACCGTCGTCGGGTCGAGCCCGGCGGTGGCCGGCGTCAACCCCTTCTACTTCAGGTACACCCTGTCGCGCGAAGCGATCGTTTCCATGAAGATCTACGACGCCGGCGGCCAGACTTTGGTCAAGACCCTGGTGGACAGGGACCAGCGGCCCGGCCTGTTCTCCAACCAGGAGGTGTGGTCCGACGCCGCGAACAACGCGGGCACGATCGTGGCCTCCGGGACCTACCTCGTCCAGCTGACCGCGGCCGACCCCATGTTCCCGGCCAAGGTCTCCACCACCACGGCCCTGTTCCCGGTGAACCTCTTCCGCATCACCGACGTCATGACCACGCCGCTGCTGAGCGGCGCCTCCGACGTCGTGACCCTGACCTACCAGCTCAGCCAGACCATGCACCTGGCGTGGAACATCTACAGCCCGGGCACGATCATCACTCGGAGCACCGCGACCTGGCCGCCCTGCGGCGCCATCGAGCCGGCCACGGGCTGCACCCAGATCATGAAGGACGGCTTCGCGGCCTCGCCCATCCTCACCATGAAGGGCCTTCGGGTGGGCCGCCAGAAGTACACCGAGACCTGGGACGGCAGGGACGCCAACGGCCTCTACGTTCCCGACGGCTCCTATGTCTTCACCCTCACGGCCGAGTCCTCCACGACCCCGAAGTACTTCGCCATAGACCGGATCATCGGCACGGTCGCGGTGGCCCGGGGCCAGATCGTGTTCACGAGCTTCGCGGTCAAGCCGGAGATCCCGGACCTTCACAACTCCTCGAACACGATCCAGCTCCATCCCTACACGATCGAGTACGGCCTGACGCGCCAGTCCTCGGTCACCATCCAGGTCCTCACCGCGCAGAGCCCCGCGACCGTGGTCCGCACGGTGATCGCGGGGCAGGTGCGCGACGGGGGCATCCTGCTCCAGGACACCTGGGACGGCCGCGACGACCGGGGCAATTTTCCGAGGTATGGCTTCTACAACATCCGCGTGGTGGCCGAGGACATGGCCTCGGTGCTGGCTTCGGGGTCCACCGCCCAACTGACGATCACCTACGATCCCCTGCGCATCTACGACTTGGCGGTGGCGCCGCTGCGGGCGGACAGCCCGGCCGGCATCGTCTCGTACCAGGTCTCGGAGGCCATGAAGATCTCCCTGAAGATCTTCAAGCCCGGCACGACCTTCGACGCCGCGGGCAACCCGTCCCCCGCCGAGTCGGTCTCCCTGGTCAAGCGCATCGTCGGCATCCGGCCGGCCCGCACGCTCATCGAGGAATCCTGGAACGGCACGGATTTGAAGCAGGCCCTGGTCCGCGACGGCAACTACAAGTTCAAGCTCGTGGCCTCCACGGACCCGGCCGCCATCGACGACCTGACCGGCAACGTGCTCAACTCCGCGGCCCTGGCCTCGGACCGTCCCATCGACGAGATCCCGGTGGCGCGCCTCGGGTCGGCGGATCCCTTCGCGGATTTCGAGACGAACACCTACATCTATCCGAACCCCGTCACCGGCTCGGTCGGGCACATCCGCGTCTACGTCCCCGTCCAGGGCATCGTGAAGGTGCGGTTGTACACCATAGCGGGCGGCATGGCGTGGGAGAAGAATTTCGGCGAACAGGCGCTCGACTCCTACGTCGAATACGACTGGAACAAGACCAACCTCTCCGGCCGTGCCGTGGCCCGCGGCATGTATTGGGCGGTCTTCCGGGTGGAGGAGACCCTCGGGGGCCGCAACGTGCTCCAGGTGGTCAAGAAGATCCTGATCCCATGACAACGACTATGAACATCTCCCTGCGGCACCCGAAGGAGAGCCCTTTAGGGCTCGCGCTCCTCCTGGTCCTGGCGGGCTCGCCCGCGTGGTGCCTCAACAACGAGACCGCGGGGACCAGCGGCGCCTCCTTCATGAAGATCGGCCAGGGCTCGGCCCGGGCCATGGGCATCGGCCGGGCCTATGTGGCGCTGGCGGAGGGGACCGACGCGCTGGTCTGGAACCAGGCGGGCCTCGCGCTGACCCAGCAGAAGGAACTCTCCTACTCCTACCTGGCGTACGTCGAGAACATCGGGTCCCCGCTCTACTTCGCCTACGCCCATCCCGTAGGCCGCAGCGTGTGGGGGGCCAACATCGGCTACCTGAGCGTGGAGGGCCCGGACGCCTCCATCGACGCTCGCGACGCCAACGGCGTGCCGCTGAACAACCAGGAGCTCGTGGTGCGCAACGCCTTCGGGACCGTGGGCGTCGGCCGCTCGTTCTGGTACGAGAAGCTCTTCCTCGGCGGCGGGCTGCGCTTCATCCACGAGGACATCGCGGGCGTGGCGCGCGACGTGGTGGTGGGGGACTTCGGGGTCCTGCTCAAGCCCAACAGCGTGCTCTCGCTGGGAGGGTCCGTCCAGAATTTCGGGTCGAACAAGACCAACGTGGCGACCGTCGGCCGGGTCGGCGCGGGGATGAGGCTCGGGGATTTCGTGACCCTGGCTTTCGAGGTCAACAAGGCTTCCGACGACACGGCGCGCATCGGGGTGGGCGGAGAGTTCCAGCTCCCCGAAGAGTACCTCGAGGTCGGCCAGGTCGCGGTGCGGGTGGGCTACTACAACGCCGACCACACGGGCTTCAGCTACAACCCGACGCTCCAGAACCTCAACCTCGACCGGTCCACGGGGGTCAGCTTCGGGTTGGGGGTCTTCACGTCCCGCATCTTCGGCTACGGGCTCGGCCTGGACTGGGCGTTCGTCCCTGCCGGCGCGCTCGGGTCGATCACCCAGATCTCGGCCAAGGTCAAGTTTTAGCCGACAAATTATATGTTTTTAACCGACGAAGCCTTGACAACGCGCGGCCCGGGTGTTAAACTCACACTAGATGAGACGCGGGCCTGGGCTCGGGCGGAGGGGTCAGACTGCGGTGGAGTACCTGCTGACGACCCTGATGCTGGTGACCTTCTTCGTCGGGCTTTACGGGTTCCTCCATCAGCAGGTGCGCAAGATGTTCATCAGGGGCGGGACCAAGATATTGATGACGTATCAATAGCAAGGAGATCTCAAAATGGAGAGATTCGTCGCGGCGCAGAACAGGTTGAACCGGTGGATCGGGGAGAACAAGGGCCAGAACACGGTCGAGTATCTCCTGATGCTGACCGTGGTCGTGGGCGTGGTGCTCGTGGCCGGCGTGGCCCTCAAGAAGTACATGCCGCAGCTCTTCGAGCAGATCCAGGGGATGATCGGCAAGGCCGCGGGCAGTCTCGGCCAGTAACCGCCGGTCCGCACCCCGCGTCGTCACACCGCGCCTCCTGCCTGCCGCTTCCCGCGGCAGAGGGAGGTCTGCGCGGCCAGGGGGCGCGCCGCCGCTTCCACGAGGAGGGTTCCAGGGATGATGAAGAAAGGGCGGCGTCGTTCCTTGGGTCAGGTCATCGTGGAGGTGATCCTGATCCTGCCGCTCTTCCTGGCCATCGTCTTCACGATTCTCGAGATGGGCAACATCGCTTACAATCTCATCATCATCCAGCACGCGACCTGGGAGACGGCGCGCTACGGCGCGATGACCGCGGTGCCGGCCGGCGGCAAGACCGGGCCGAACGTGAGCAAGGCCAAGCTGCAGACCTTCCTGCAGCGCATCGTTCCCGCGGCGACGGTCAAGGCTGCCTTCCCGGACATGACCATCGCGGACCCTCAGGCCGGGGTCAACTGCTACGACCTGGTGCTGACGACCGAGTATCCGATCCCTCTGATCTTTCCGATCAGCAACCTCGCGCTGTCGAAGCCTCCGGGCGCCGGCAAGCGCACGGTGGAGATCACGCTGCGCATGCCGATCGAGCAGCCGCTTCTGAAATAAAGGGGGCACGGTAATGGAAAAGAAAGGCGTGCTGATCCCGATGGTCCTGGCGATGCTCGCCGCGGTCTTCTACCTGATGGTGCTCAGCTCCAAGGAGCGGGCGCTGAGCCAGGCCTACGACATGGGCAACGTCCTCGTGGCGCGGGTCGACATCCCGGAGCGCACCGTGGTCAACGAACAGATGGTGGAAGCCATGCAGATCCCCCGCAAGTTCATGGAGCAGGACGGGTTCGAGGTGAAGTCTCCGTCCGACATCAAGCTGATCTCCAATCTGGTCACCCGCATCCGCATCCCCAAGGGCAATCAGGTCACGACCGCGGCCCTCATCCCCATGTCCCCCGAGGCGGGCCTGAGCGTCAAGATCCCTCCCGGCTATCGCGGCACCATCCTGGGCATCGACGCGGAGCTCAAGGCCCTCGTCAAGCCCGGCGACCGGGTGGACGTCCTCGTGACCTTCGACGCGTCCATGGGAGAGAACCGCAAGGAAAAGGTGACCGCCACCATCCTCCAGAACGTGCTCGTGATCGCGGTGGGCATGGACATGGGGATGGGCATGAGCGCCAAGCAGCTCAAGGGCGTCAAGGAGAAGGAGGACAAGACCGCCGCCTTCTCCGAGAAGGCCGTCATCAGCCTGGCTTTGAATCCGAACGAGGCGCAGTACCTCGCCCTGGCCGCCAAACAGGGGGAGCCGACCGTGATCCTGCGGGGCCTGGGGGACGTCGAGATGCACCCCATGGAGATGGCGAGTTTCAGAAAGCTTTTCAAGCAGGGGCCGTAATCAAAGGCGTATAAAAAGTCGCGCTAAGCAGTAAGGCACCAAGATGAGACACCTGTGGAAAGGCGCGCTGTGGAGCGTGTGGTTGTGGACGCTGTCGACCGCCGCCTGGGCGCAACCGGAGGACTCGCTGATCGCGATCTCGGCGGACATCGTGGAGATCTCGGGGTCCGTGTCCAAGGACACGGGCTTCGCGTGGGGTCCCTTCCAGACCGGGATCGCCTTCGCGGAGGAGACCATCCCCGGCATCTATACGCTCGGCGACTTCGCCCGCAAGACCCAGCTCCAGACCTCCTTGAAGCTGCTCGAGACCGAGGGCAAGGCCCAGCTCCTGTCCAACCCGAAAGTCATCGTGACCGCCGGCAACCAGGCGAACTTCGTGGTGGGCGGCGACCAGCCCTACCCCGTCACGAACAACCAGGGCGTGGGCGTGGAGTTCAAGAAGTTCGGCGTGATCCTCAACGTCCTGCCGGTGATCAACCCCAACAAGAAGGACACCATCCGCGCGGAGGCCCAGCTCGAGGTCTCCAATCCGGACTTCTCGAAGCCCGTCACGGTGGGCAACACCTCGGTGCCCTCCATCACCACGAGACAGGTCCAGACCTCGGTGGAGCTCAAGAGCGGCGAGACCCTCGTCATCGGGGGGCTCAAGATGAGCTCGAAGAACATCACCAAGACCCGGATCCCCTTCATCGGGAGGATCCCGCTCCTCGGCCTGCTCTTCACCAACACGAACATCATCGAGGAGCAGAAGTCCCTCTTCCTGTTCATCACGATGGAGATCGTCAAGTGACGGAGATGACGGAGTCTCATGGCTGATCAGAATCCGGAGACTGAGACCGGCAAGGCTCGGGAGCCTTGCCGCGTCGTCGTTCTGAGCGGCCCCAAGGAGGGGGCCGGCAAGAGCACCATCGCGCTCAACCTGGCCCTGGCGTGGGCCGGGAGCCAGAACCGCAAGGTCATCATCGTGCAGATGGACGCGCTCTGCCGCAACGACCTGGCCTTCCTGCTCTCCGTGGGCCGGCCGCCGACCCTGGCGAGCCTCGTCCCGCTCCTGGGCGACACGAGCACGGGCATCGGCAGGCTCCTGCGCGGCCGCATCCCCATCAGCTCCTACGGGGTGGGCCTGCTGCCCCTGGGCGAGAAGCTCTCGGACATCCGCAACCTGCCGTCGGCTTCCGTGGTCGCCGTCCTCAGGAGCCTCGCCGAATCCTACGATCTGTTCCTGGACGTGGACCCCTTCTTCCCCATGCAGGTCTTCTCCTTCGACCTGGCGGACCTCATTTTCTGGACCTGCCTGCCCCAGCGCTCCCACTTCGAGGCCACCTATGCCCTCTTCCAGGAGTACAAGGCCCTGCACTTCCCGCTCGAGAAGTTCGAGGTCGTGGTCAACCAGGCCAACCTCCCCGGCGCCATCGCGCCCAAGGAGGTCAACCGCTTCTTCGAGAACATGGGCAAGAAGGTGCTGGCCTACATGCCCTGGGAGGACCTCCTCCCGGAGTACGCCAACACCCAGAAGATCCTGCTCGTCGAGAACATGCAGTCGGAGTGGGTCAAGACCCTGCGCATCCTCCTGGGCAGGACCTACGAGGTCAAGCCCACGGTCAAGACCTGGGACACGTCCTCCGACTACGAGGAGATCGGCCAGGGAGCGGACTTCCTCTGGAAGTCCACGGGGGCGGCCCCGCAGGGCGGAGGCGGGGGCGGGGGCGGGGGAGGGGAGCAGGGCAAGGCCGTGGTCACGACTGCGGGCGAAGCCGTGCCGGCCTTCTGGAACGAGCTCAAGACCAAGATGCACAAGAACGTGGTCACGGCCATGGAGACGGAGCACATCCGCATCTCCGAGGACCCCAGCCAGAACGAGGATAACCGGCACCGGGTGAGCAGCATCATCGAGAACCTCCTGCAGCGCGAGCCGAACCTCGCGCTCACCCGCACCCTGCGCGAGCAGTTCGTGACGGAACTGGTGGACGAGATCCTGGGCCTCGGGCCCCTCCAGGCCCTGCTCCGGGACCCGTCCGTCAACGAGATCATGGTCAACGCCTTCGACAAGATCTACATCGAGCAGAAGGGCAAGCTGGTCCTCCTGCCCATGCGGTTCCGCGACGACGAGCAGGTCATCCAGGTCATCAAGCGCATCGTGGCCCCGGTCGGCCGGCGCATCGACGAGTCCGTGCCCCTGGTGGACGCGCGCTTGAAGGACGGCTCCCGCGTCAACGCCATCATCAACCCCCTGGCGGTCTCCGGGCCGACCCTGACCATCCGGCGGTTCTCGGCCAAGCCCTTCACCCACGAGCAGCTCATCGGCTTCGGCTCGGTCACGCCCGCGATGATCGAGTTCATCAGGGCTGCCGTGATCGTGCGCAAGAATATCATCATCGCGGGCGGCACCGGCACCGGCAAGACGGTCTTCCTCAACATGTGCTCGTCCTTCATCCCCGAGGACGAGCGCATCATCACGGTCGAGGACACCGCCGAGCTCCGGCTCATGCAGGACCACTGGGTCCGCCTGGAGTCGCGGCCCCCCAACATCGAGGGCAAGGGCGAGGTGACCATCCGGGACCTCATCAAGAACTGCCTGCGCATGAGGCCCGACCGCATCGTGGTCGGCGAGTGCCGCGGCGCCGAGGCCCTCGACATGCTCCAGGCCATGAATACCGGCCACGAAGGCTCCTTGGCCACCATCCACGCCAACACCCCCAAGGACTCCCTCGCGCGCCTTTCGGCCATGTGCCTCATGGCCGGCACCGACCTGCCGATCTCCGTGCTGGTGGACATGATCTCGAGCGCCGTGCACATGATCGTCCAGCTTACGCGCTTCTCGGACGGCAAGCGCCGCGTGACCTACATCACCGAGATCTTCGGCAAGGACGGGGTGTCCTTCAAGGTCCAGGACCTCTTCCGCTTCAACCTGCAGACTGTCACGCCAGAGGGCAAGACGATGGGCGATTTCGTGGCGTGCGGCAACGTCCCGACTTTCTACGCCGAGTTCAAGCACAAGGGCATGGACATCCCGCTGTCTTTGTTCCAGAGCCCGGAGCAGAAGGCCAAGGGCATCATGCCCAAGGCTCCGGAGTTCCACGCGGGGGCGGTGGGCTGATGAACGCCGCCGCCATCGTCCTGGTCCTGCTGTGCGCCGCGCCGGCGCGGGCGCAGATCTTCACCCCGGTTGAGATCAAGCTCCTCGTGGACAAGAACGATGGGGCCGAGGCCAAGGCCCAGATCGTCTACCACTATTTCAAGAAGGACCGCGACGCGACCCTCCAGCCCCCCGCGTGGGTGGACCAGACCCTCGACGCCATGCTCAAGAAGCCCGTCTGGCAGGACCCTGAGGAGGGCATCCTCAACGAGGCACAGCTGTGGCAGGCGCCGTCCGCGGTCCTCTATGAGTTCTTCGAGCTGGCCCGCAAGTCCTTCCCGCCCGCCGACGGCGGCCAGCTCGTCCAGCCAGGCTCCCTCATCCGCGACTATGAGGACAACCGGATCCGCTTCCAGATGGCCGTCGACCGGCTCTACCGCGCGCGGGTCGGGAACTCTCTCGGCGGCCGGGGCCGGGCCGTGCTCGGCAACCTCGAGCTCATCCTCAAGGAGATGGACTCCCTCATGGGGGGGCTCACCGCCAACAGCACGGAGCGGTACAAGGCCGCGGTGATCGCCATCGCCGCGCTCTCCAACAGCACCCACGCCATCCTCAACGCTCCGCCCAGGGGCTACGCCCCTCCGGCCCCGGACAAGGAGGGCTCCAAGACCATGCCCTACCTGCTCAAGCTCGTGGGCGTGGGCCTGATCTTCTTCGCGGGCTGGGCCCTGGGCACGGGACAGGAGGGCAAGATCCTTCAGGCATGGGAAGACTATAAGGTCAAGGCCAAGGAGTGGGCCCACGAGTACGAGCGGCAGTTCATGACCGTGAAGATCAACTATCTCGTCGGCGGCCCTGCCCTCCTGGGGGTCATCGTCGGTTCGCTGACCTTCAACATCTTCGGGTTCGTGATCTTCAGCGGGTTCGGCCTCTACGGCGGCCTCATCCTGCCGGGGTGGCTGCTCAAGAACATCAAGTTCCGGCGCGCGCTCAAGTGCGAGGCCCAGCTTATGGACGGCATGATCCTCATGTCGAACGGCCTCAAATCGGGCGTGGACATCGTGCAGTGCTTCGAGCTCGTCCAGCGCGACCTCCAGCCGCCCATCTCGGAGGAGTTCGGGCTCTGCATCAAGAACTACCAGCTCGGCACCAGCCTTGAGAAAGCCATGGAAGGCATCCTCGACCGCGTGCCCAGCCGCCTGCTCTCCTATATGATCAAGGCCATCATCATCCAGCGCTCCGTCGGCGGCAACCTCACCAAGATCTTCGACCGCATCGTGGAGAACATCCGCGAGGAGGCCAAGCTCGTGGAGAAGACCGCGGCCATGACCGCCCAGCAGCGCATCCAGGCCATCGTGGTCGGGCTGATGCCGTGGGTGATGCTCGCCGTCATGTGGATGTTCCAGCCCAAGGTCATGAGCGACTTCTACTTCAGCGCCATCGGGGTGATGGTGCTCGTCTTCTGCACGGTCTGGATTTCCATCGGGATGAAGGTGGTGGATAAGCTGGGGGACATTCAGGTATGAAGAACGAACGGCTCCATGCCCCCACAGCTGCGCGCCTCCCCGCAGGGGAGGCTTGCGGCATATGAGCGACTCCATCCTGAAGTGGGTCATGCTCGCCGTGGGCATCCTGGGCTCCATGGCCGCCTACACCGCGGTCTCCCGGCTCCTGACGCCTCCTCCGCCGCCTTCCGAGACCGACCTCTCCCAGTTGGCCAAGCGCGAGGTCGGCATGAGTTCCGGCTTCGCCCAGCTCAACCCGCACGGCAGCCTCTGGGACCGCCTCGACCTGTTCCTGCTCAAGGCGCTGCGCCTCGACGTCAAGATCGAGGAGATGCACATGCTCTTGGGCCGGCCCGAGAAGCCCACCCCTCTGGAGATGCTGCACATGAAGGAGGTCCTGGCCGCGGTCATGGGCGGCGGCTTCGCCTGGCTTTCCGGCTCCCCGGTGCTGCTCATCTTCGGCCTCGTCGGGTTCCTCATCCCGGACTCCATCTTCAACGGCAGGATCCGGGCCCGCCAGACCGCGATCATGCGCAGCTTCCCCACGTTCGTGGACCTGGCGGCGCTGACCATCGAGGCCGGCCTCGACTATATGACCGCCTTCGACCGCATCGTGAGGATCTCCAAGGACAAGTCCGAGCTCGAGGCCGAGGTCGGAAAGATGCTCGGCGAGATCCAGCTCGGCTACTCGCGCCGGGACGCCTTGAAACGCTTCTCGATGCGCACGGGCATCCAGGAGATCCGGTCCTTCGTGGGCCTGATCACCCAGTCGGACGAGCTCGGCACGAGCCTCGTGGAACTGCTGCGCAACTACGCGGCCGACATGCGCTTCCGCCGGCTCAACAAGGCCGAGAAGCTCGCGGCCCAGGCGGCCACGAAGATGCTCATCCCTCTGATGGTCTTCATCTTCCCGACGGTCTTCATCATGATGCTGGCGCCGATGCTCAAGAACCTGATGGCGGGAGGGATCGGCTTCTGACGGCGATTGCTCGACAACGAAGAGGACAACCATGAAACATCCCGCCGCGGAACCCTTCCTCATCCTCTGGGTCCTCCTCCTGCCGGGTTTAGCGGCGGGACAGGCCGTGCCGGCGGTCAAGGACACGGAGGGCCTGTTCCTGGACATGTCGAAGGTGAACCTCGGGACCATCACCTCCGATGATGACAAGCAGCGGTACATCTACACGATCCAGCTCGAAAAGGCGCGCATCACTCGAAAGACCCTCAAGGGGGTCTACGAGAACGCCTTCGACCTCTACCGCAAGGGCGAGTTCGACGCGGCCAAGGAGCTCGCGGGCCGCATCATCGCCATCGACCCGGGCTACGAGGACGCGGCCATCCTGCGGCGCGCCTCGGAGGAGCTGCACGGCTCGCAGAAGCCCCGCTTCTCGGAGAAGAAGCTCATCGAGAGCAAGTTCGAGGAGGGCATGGCCCTCTATCGCCAGGGGAGGCTCGTCGAGGCCACGGGACGCTGGGAGGAGGCGGTCAAGCTCTCCCCCACGAACCTCAAGGCGCGCTACTGGCTCAAGAAGGCCCGCAAGGAGATGGCGGAGGAGCACTTCCGCCGGGGGGAGCGCGCCTACCGCCAGCACCGCCTCCGGGAGGCCCTCGACCAGTGGTATTCGGCCCTGGTTCTCAACCCACGCTACCCCAGGCTTTCCGGCCTCATCGCGCGCGCGGAGTCGGAGACCCGCGACGCGGACGCCAACGAGAAGCTCCAGGAGGCCCTCAACCTCTACAGCCAGGGCCAGACCGAGGACGCCCTGCGCATCCTCGACACCATCCTGGAGACCGGGCCGGGCAACACCAAGGCCATCAAGCTCATGGCCGAGATCCGCGCCGAGATCGCGGGCCAGCACGTGACCCAGGGACGGCAGTACTACGAGGGCAAGAAGTTCGAGCGCGCCATCGCGGAGTGGAAGAAGGCCGTGACCTTCGGCTACGACTCGCGCGCCGCGGACCAGCTCATCGCCCGGGCCAAGGAGGCGATGCGCCGCGAGGATGCCCGCAAGGTCAAGGAGGTCGAGCTCGCCAAGAGGCGCGAGGAGGAGGCGTCGAAGGCGGCGGCGGAGGCCAAGGCCAAGGAGGAGGAGGAGGCGTCGAAGGCGGCGGCCGCGGCCAAAACCGCGGCCGCGACCTCGGGAGCGTCGGGGCCGACCCCGGCGGCCGGCACGGCTGGGGCGGGCCCCGCGGCCGGGACCATCTCCGAGGACGCCCGCCGGTCCTCCCAGCAGCACTACCTTTCCGGCGTGATCTACTTCCAGAAGGGAGACTACGTCAAGGCCCGCGACGAGTGGACGCTGGCCCTGCAGCTCGACCCGGGCAACTCCGACGCGAAGGCGGGGCTCGAGAGGATCGAGAAGCTCTACGGCGGGAAATGAGATGAGGCTGACCGCGAAGTGGGCCCTCTGGTTCCTGGGGATCGGTATCTACGTGCTGTTCCTGGGGGGGATCTTCTACTTCAACCTCTTCAAATGGAACTTCGACGAGCGCCTGAAGCTCGAGATCCTGGACCTCGTGCGCGTGCACGCGGCCAAGCTCATCTCGGGGCTCTCGCGCAATCAGGGCGCGATCACCATGGACGAGCTCGACACGATCACCCAGCTCGCCAAGGACGAGCGCGTGGCCTCGCTCCTCTACCTCAACAAGTACGGCGAGGTGCGCTGGTTCAAGGACCCCTCCAAGATCACGATGAGCTTCGACCAGTTCTCGAAGGAGGTCACCATCCCGACGGACGCCATCGAGCAGTGCTGGCTTTCCAAGTCCTACATGATCCGGGCCATCCCGAACATGCCGCTCTACGACATCGCCATCCCGCTCTCCACGCGCGGGGAGGTCATGGGCGTCATCAACATGCAGGTCAGCCGCGAGGGGGTCGTCAAGCACATCAACGCCGCGATGCGAAAATACGTGGTCGGCGCCATCGGGGTGCTGCTCCTCATGGGCATCCCCCTGTACTTCTTCATGCACCACTTCGTCATCAACCCGCTCCTGCACCTGCGCGACACCGTGGAGGGCATCTCGCTCAAGAGCCTGGAGATCAAGTTCCCGCCCCGGCAGGACGAGATCGGAGACCTCGCGGTCACGCTGGCCAACTTCCTGGGCAAGGTCAGCCGCGAGATGGCCAACACCATGGTCCGCGAGAAGCAGCGGGGGGCGGCCGAGTCGCGCTGGTGGAAGACGATCCTCGCGGCGATCGTGTCCAAGAACCACCGCGCCATCGTGGTTGACGAGGACAACTCCGTCCTCTACACGAACTTCCAGCTCACGGGAACGGTCGCGGCCGAAGGCAAGATGCACCTCCTCGACGTCATCGACACCCAGCAGCAGGACGTCCTGCGGCTCGTCGGCGTGGCCCTCGACCGCCCCAACCAGGTGGTCGAGGCGGACACGATGTTCCGCTCCGACCCCTGCCACGTGCGAGCGGTCCACCTCGAGGAGGAGGGCGAGCTCCGGCGCACCCTCATCATCTTCGAGCCCAAGGGCGGCGTTCCCCGAGTTTGATATAGAGATCCTCTACCTCGACGACTTGCTGCGGGAAGGGGCCCGGCTGGCCGCTTTCCTGAAGGCGAACCCCGCCTACGCCGCGGCGGCGCTCCTGGCCGCGGCCGCCGCCGCCTCCTTGCATCTTTTCAAGCTGGGCCGGCGGGGCAAGGCCAAGGACGCTGCCTTGCAGATCCGCGAATGGGCGTCGTCGCGTCCCGAGGAGGCCTTCGCCCTCTTCAAGAGGTTCGTGGCGGAAGGGGGCGACGCGACCGCGATCCCGGCGTCCGGCCTCGTGAACCTGCTGGCCCCCGCGCACGAGGACGAGCTCCTGCGTGTCCTCTCAGGCCTCGAAGGGGACGCGGGCGCGGGCTATGTCCTCGATGCGGCCGCGGCCCTGGCGGAGAAGGGGAAGTTCGAGGCGGCCCAGCTCCTGCTCACCGACGACCTGCTTGCCCGGGCCGCCCGGACCGACCGGAACGCGGACGCGGCGGCCGCGGTCTTCATCAGGCTGCGGGCGGTCGGCTCCCTCGTCGGGCCGCGGTGCGAGGGGCGTGTGCCGGAGTTCTGCCTCGCCTTCGGCCGCGCCCTGGAGCGCCAGGGCCGGCCAGACCAGGCCCTTATCATCTTCGAGCGGACCATCCCCCAGGACCCGCGCACCATGAGGCTCAAGGCGTGCGTCCTGTTCTCCCAGGGAGCCGCGGCTGCCGCCTTCGAGATGCTCTCCGGGATCGGGCGGCCGGACTGGAGCGACGCGGACATCATCCTGGCCTTCCGGTGCTGCGTCGCCCTGCGGGACGTGGTCAAGGCCAAGGACATCTTCGCGTCCTTGAGGCTGCGCAAGAGCATCTCCGTCCATTCCGCGCCGGACGTGTACTACGAGTGCGGGGTCTTCCTGGAGGCTGTCGGCGAGACCCGCGTCGCGCTCGAGGCGTTCTCCCGGTTCTACTCGGACGGGGTGGAGTTCAAGGACGCCATGCTGCGATGGGAGCGGCTCAAGGGCCTGGCGCCGGCCTCCGGCCCCGCGCCTTCGGCGCCGCCTCCGGTCCCGGGCGAAGGGAGACCGGCCGCGCCCGCCCCCTCCGGCTTCCCAGCGCCTCCGGGGACGGGCGAAGGGAGACCGGCCGCGCCCGGCCGGGTCGGCGGGAAATACGAGCTTCGGCAGCAGATCGGCAAGGGCGGCATGGGCCAGGTCTTCGAGGCTTGGGACCACACTCTCGAGCGCCGGGTGGCGATCAAGAAGATGGCCGCGGAGATCAAGGACTCCCCGAAGCTGAGGGAGAAGTTCCTGCAGGAAGCCAAAATCGTCTCGCACCTCTCGCACCCTTTCATCGTCTCGATCCACGAGATCGTGCAGGAAGGAGGGGAGATCTACCTCGTGTTCGATTTCGTAGAGGGGCGGCCCCTGTCCCTTATCCTTGAGGAGAGGGGGCGCCTGGGTTTCGGCGAATGCCGCGAAGTGTTCCGTTCCGTGTGCCAGGCCGTGGACCATGCCCACCGGGCGAAGATTCTGCACCGGGACATCAAGCCCTCCAACATCATGGTGGACATCCACGGGCTGGCCCGAGTCATGGATTTCGGCGTGGCGCGCGAGGCCAAGGGCACGGTCACCCACCTCGCCCGGCAAGACGCTTCCGGCACCCCGGTCTACATGGCTCCCGAGCAGCACCTCGGGACCGCGACGCGGGCCTCGGACGTCTTCTCCCTGGGGGTCTGCCTCTACGAGTGCCTTTCCGGCGAGGTCCCTTTCAAGGGGCCGGACTACCTGGCGCAGAAGGAGCGCCTCCGCTACAAGCCCCTCTCCAGCCTCGTCGGAGGGCTGCCCGCGGGGATGGACGCTTTGGTCGCCGGAGCCCTGGCGCCCGATCCAGCCAAGCGCATCCCCGAGGCCATGGAGTTCCTCCAACGCCTGTTGGCGTTGGGGGTGCCTGGTTCCACACCCAAGTAGGTGCCTGGCTCCAGTCCCAGTAGTGTGGCTCCGGTTTAGGAGCCTGGCACCAGCAGGGGAACCTGGCACCCGCGGCCTCGCGCTGGAGGTGCCAGGCTCCAGGCCGAGCGGTGCTGCTCCGGTTTAGGAGCCAGGCACCTGCGACTCCGGTATTCCTCTTGCATCTTTCCCTTAAGTCTGTTAATCTTTACCCCTGAGCCGCACAGGAGGCAGCGTGACTTATCAGATCAGGCGCATCAACCCTTATTGGCATTCCAATCCCCTTCTCCTGGGGGCCATCGCCCTCGGAGTCATCGTCGGGGTGATCGGCATCAGGATCGAGGCTTCCTTCATGCGCGGCCTGGTCGTGGCGCTCGGGTGCCTCATGGCCGGCTCCTCCGTGCTGGCGATGGCTAGGCCGGTGCTGTCGGCCTTCTTCGCCACTCTCGGGCTTATCGGCGGGTTGTTCGTGTTCCTGAGGCCCGGTTCCCCCTACGCCGCAAGCATGGTCCTGTGGCAGAAGTTCCTCTCCACAGCGCTCTTCGTCTTCTTCTACACCATCTTGTGGGACTCCCTCGCGCTCGTGGCGGTCGCCCTCTACAACTTCTTCAGCGACACCGTGGGCCTGGGCGGGGTCAAGCTCGACCTGGAGTCCGACGAGACTTCGGGAGAGGCGGGCTGACCGGGGCGGACGAACCATGAGGATCAACGCGGTCTACGCTTCGCGGGACCCCAATCGCGCCGGCGTCGTCCTGGAGGCGATGGGGGCCAACAACATCGCGGTGACGATCGCCCAGAGGTCGAAGGAAGTGCTGGGGCTCCTGGCCAACCGCTCCTGCGACCTCCTGCTCGTGGGCCAGAAGCTCGCCGACGAGGACGGCGTCACCGTCGTCAAGAACCTGCGCGCCCGCGGGCCGACGCGGACGCTCCCGATCATCGCGCTCGTGGAGCATGCGGACCTGGCGGCCCAGGCCGATCTCCGTCCCAAGACCCCGTATGCCGGCTTCTACACGACCGCCCCGGCTCCCGGGTCTGCCGGGGCTCCGGCCGCCGCGGCTCCCAAGGAGAAGGTGAGCCTGAGGCTCGCGTTCTTCCAGGCGGGCGCGGACGAGTGCCTGTCCCTCAACTGGGACGTGGCCGAGTGCGTGGCCCGCATCAAGGCGGTCCTGCGGCGCATCCAGATCAACCCATCGGAAGAGATCATCAAGATGGGCGAGGTCGAGCTCAATCTCACGAGCTACACCGTCCACGTGGCCGGCAAGCAGGTGTCTTTGACCTCCAAGGAGCTGGACCTGCTGTACGTCTTCTTGAGCTCCGCCAACCGGGTCCTGAGCCGCCCCTACCTCATCGAGCGGGTGTGGGGCTACAACTACTTCGGCTCGCCCCGCACGGTGGACGTGCACGTCAGGCGCCTCCGGGAGAAGCTGGGGAAGGCGTCACGATTCATCACGACCATCCCGTGCGTGGGCTACAAGCTCGTCCCGCCGGGCGCAGACATGAGGAGGTAGCACGATGGCCGACCCCAACAAGCTTTTGATCATCGACGACGACGCGCATCTCCGGGAGAGCCTCGCCGAGGTCCTCGAGCTCGAGGGCTTCGAGTGCCACCAAGCCGGCACCGCCCAGAGCGGCATCGACGCCGCCATCAAGCTCAACCCCGACGCGGTGATCATGGACATCCAGCTCCCCGACTCCTCGGGGTTCCAGATCTGCTCCACCCTGCGCAAGCGCTCCAAGTCGACGATCCTCATCATGATGACCGGCCGGTTCCTCTCCTCGGAGGAGAAGAAGCAGGGCTTCGAGCTCGGCGCCGACGAGTACATCACCAAGCCCTTCGACCTCACGGAGCTCACAGCGCGCCTGCGGCAGCTGCTCTCCAGGCCCCGCCCCGGGGCCTAGTAATATTTCCTCAACATCTTTCCCTCACAATGGGGTCAGGTCTCGACTATGGCACCGCCCAAAAGGAGAGGCAGACTCTCCGTCCGCCTGCTGTTGTGGTTCCTGACCCTGTCGCTTCTGCCGTTGGGGTCGGTGGCGTGGTTCCTCATCGGCATCGCCCATGAGTCCCTGAGCAACGAGATCCTCTCGACCCAGCAGGCCCTGGCCGCCGGGTTCGCGGACACCGTCGGCAAGTACGTCTCGACCTTCAAGAACGTCCTCATCGAGACCGCCGGCATCGAGGAGTTCGCGGGGATGAACTCCGTCAAGCAGCAGCAATTCCTCAACCGCATCATGCAGGTGCACCTCGCGTTCATCGAGCTCTCCGTGGTCTCCCCGGCGGGGGTCGAGCTCATGCAGACCGGGAGGTTCCTCAAGCCCAACCCCGAGATGCGCAACTTCGCCGGGGAGGACTTCTTCAACACGGCCTTGAAGCGCGGCCTCTACATGGGCCGTCTCGAGCGCTTCCAGGGCCTCTACCCCACGATGACCATCGCGGTCCCCATCGCGGACCCCAAGGCCGCCGGTCCCGTGGGCGTGCTGCTGGGCAAGGTGAGCTTGAACGGCCTCACCCAGATGCTCGGCATGGAATTCCCGTCCAGCGGCCGGTCCCAGGCCTCGGTCATCGCGGGGGACGGGTTCCTCATCGCCCACTCCAACCCGAAGGAGGCCTTCAAGCCCGAGGCGCGGATGGGTCCGGAGCTCGTCAAGATCATCACCACGCAGAACGAGGAGAAGGGCGGCGGGCCGCTGCTGCTCTCGGACGGCAACCGCCTCTTCGGCGCCTTCGCCTTCGTCCCGAACAAGATGCTCGAATGGGTCGTCTTCATCCAGCAGCCCATGGACTACGCCGAGCGGACCTCTGCCGCCATGCTCAAGAGGACCGCCTCCATCGTGCTCGTGGTCGCGATCTGCGTCATCCCCCTGGCGTGGCTCGTGGCGGGCAACATCACCCAGCCCATCCGGGACCTGCGCGACGCCGCGGACCGCATCGCCAAGGGGCAGTTCGACGAGGCCCGGGAGCTCCTCCCGCTGGACGTCAGCAACGAGGTCGGCCAGCTGGCCGAGCGGTTCGACGCCATGCGCGAGGCGCTCAAGGAGAAGACCGACGAGCTCGTGGGCGCCAAGGAGAAGCTCGAGGAGTTCACCCACTTCCTGGAACGGCGCGTCGACGCCCGGACCCGCGAGCTCAAGGCCGCCCAGGAGCTCCTCATCCAGAAGGAGCGCCTCGCGGCCATGGGCGCGATGGCCAACGTCGTGGCCCACGAGGTCCGCAACCCGCTGGCGGTCATCCGGAACGCGACCTATTTCGTCAGGAAGAAGCTCGGCGCCGTGGTCGACCCCATGATCGCCAAGCACCTCAAGATCATCGAGTCCGAGATCCAGCAGGCGAGCGACATCATCGACGAGATCCTGGACTTCTCGCGGACCAGGGACCTCCAGCCCACCAAGATGCCCCTCAACGCCTTCATCGAGGAGCTCCTGTCCGTCTATCCCTTCCCGGGACACATCAGCCTCGTCAAGCGTCTCGACGCGTCCAGCCCGAACGTCGCCATCGACATCACGGAGATGCGCCAGGCCGTGCGCAACATCGTGGGCAACGCCATCGAGGTCATGCCCAGCGCGGGCTCCCTGGGGATCCAGACCTACACCCAAGGCGAGTGGGCCGTCATCGAGGTCGCGGACTCCGGCCCAGGCATGCCGCCCGACGTGCTGGACAAGATCTTCGCGGCCTTCTACACCACCAAGGCCCGCGGCACCGGTTTAGGCCTGGCCGTGGTCAAGAAGGTCATGGACCGGCACAAGGGCGACGTCAAGGTAGAGAGCGCCCTGGGCAAGGGCACCGTCTTCCGGCTCTATCTTCCCGTCCAGACCGAGCCCCGGCCGGGCGCCGCGCCCCCTCCGAGCCAAGGCTCCCCCACGGGAAGAGTCTAGGCCTGCGCGTCCGGGACGCCGGGTGCCAGGTTCCTGATCCGGGACATCATCATCGGGCCTGGAACCAGGCGCCCCCAGGTCTGCGCTTGCGCGCAGACCTGGAGTTATCCATAATGTGGCTGGGTAAACCCATGGACGACATCAAAACGAAGGTCCTTGTCTGCGACGATGATAAGAACATGCGCGACACCATCCGCGACAACCTCGAGGACGACGGCTATTCGGTGATCGAGGCATCCACGGGCCCGGCGGCCGTGGCCGCGGCCCTCAAGGAATCCTTCGACGTGATCCTCATGGACTACAAGCTGACCGACTCCTCGGGCAAGGAGTCCATGACCGGGATCGAGGCCATCAAGCAGATCCGCGCCAGGGACACTGAGAGCCAGATCCTCATGCTCACGGGCCACGCCTCCCTCGACATCGCGGTCCAGTCCATCCAGGAGTCGGTCTACGACTTCATCCAGAAGCCGGTGGACTTCGCTTATCTCAAGCGCCGCATCGGCCAGGCCACGGACAAGCTCCGGCTCCAGAGGGAGAACAGGCGCCTTTTCGAGGAGCTCAGGCAGAAGAACGCCGAGCTCTCCTCGCTCAACGACATGAAGTCGAAGTTCATGTCCATGGCTTCCCACGACCTGTCGAACGCGCTGATGACCCTGCAGGTGAGCTTCGAGATGCTCTCCGGCACGCTTACGCCGGACGCGGACCAGAAGAAGCGCATGGCCTACATCTCCTCGGGCATCAACCAGATCCGCCGGCTGGTCGAGGACCTCGTGGACTGGGCGTCCATCGAGCAGGGCAAGTTCCGCCTCGAGAAGGACTGGTTCTCGCCGGGGGCCCTCGTCGAGGAGATCGTCATCGGGCCCCAGGCGCGGGCCGCGGCGCGCGGCATCGGGCTCAAAGCCCAGGTCACGGGGACCCTGCCCATGGTGCTCGCGGACCGGCGCCGGGTCAGCCAGGTGATCAACAACCTCCTCGAGAACGCCATCCGCCACACCATGAGGGGAGGCTCCGTGACGCTCTCGGTCGAGGCCAAGAGCCGGGATGCCTTGTTCGCGGTCCGGGACACCGGGGAGGGCATCGCCCCGGAGGAGCACGAGAAGATCTTCCAGAGCTTCTGCCAGGGCTCCGGACAGAAGGAGCGGGGCCGGCTGGGCCTGGGGCTGTCCATCTCCAAGGAGATCGTGGAGAGCCACGGCGGCGCCATCCGGGTGGAGAGCCCCGGGCCGGGGAAGGGGGCGACCTTCTCCTTCACCTTGCCGGCAGGGGAAAAGACCTGAATATTTAGTATACTCACGCAGGGTTTCAACAAAAGGTGTCAGACGTTAAGCTGTGAAGTCTTCGTTTTTTAACTTCTGACACCAGTGTATGGAGGATCGCATGGCATCTTCGAAGAAGAAAGTGAGGGTCCTGATCGCCGACGACCAGACGCTGTTCCGGGAGGGCATCAAGGACCTCCTCGAGAACGAACGCATGGTCGAGGTCGTGGGCGAGGCCGCCGACGGGCAGGAAGTCATCCGCCTGGCCAAGAAACTCAAGCCCGACGTCATCCTCATGGACATCAAGCTTCCGCACGTGGACGGCATCGCCGCCACCCGGGTCATCCGCAAGGAATGTCCCGACACGAACGTCCTGATCCTCTCGGGCTACGAGGACGAGGCGCATGTGATGGAGTCCATCCAGGCCGGAGCGAACGGGTACCTCTCCAAGATGCTGCCCGCGACCGAGCTCGTCAACGCGCTCAAGACCTTCGCCAACGACGGGGTGATGATCCCCCAGCCGGTCATGGGCAAGCTCATCCAGGGTCTGCGCCAGATGGCGAACTCCCAGGGCGAGGGCTCGCCCGTGGCGCTCACCAAGACCGAGATCCGGGTGCTCGTCCTGCTGGGCACCGGCCTGGCCAACAAGGAGATCGCGGCGAAGATGGACTGCTCGGTCAAGACCATCAAGAACCACCTCAACGCCATCTTCCAGAAGCTCGGCGTCTCGAACCGGACCGAAGCCGTGGTCAAGGGCATCGAGATGGGCCTCATCTCCCCGGAGGAGTCCCGCTGACCTGAGCCGAAGGCCCAGGTTCATGCAAAAGCCTGACTTCATCGCCCAGCTCGACCGCGCGGCGTCCATCACGACGCCCTTGAACGCCGCCGTGCTCGGGCACCTTTCCAAGGAGCTCAAGAAGGGGGATCCTCCCTGGTGGGTGAGCACCGCCAAGGCGTGGGAGAAGCGGAGCTTCGTGGCCTGGGACGAGGCCTGGACCCTGTTCCTCACCTGCCTGCATTTCGAGGCTCTCAACAACGCGGATAACCCCCTGGTGCCCTACTTCCCGTCCTGCGGGGGGACCGACGAGGCCGACCCTTCGGTGGGCCTGTCCAAGTTCCTCGCGGACCCGCCGTCGACCTTTTTCGAAAACCTCCAGAGCGGCGCGCGCCGGGCTTTCGTGCCCTTGCGCTCCGTCCTCTGGACCGCCCCGGCAGCGCTGTTCTTCCTGCGCCGGGGGCTTTCCTTCTACCTCGTCGAGACCGATGCCGGAGCAGGCCTCCACCTCGTGGCCGACCTCCTCTATCCCCCCAAGAAGTTCGATTCGAGCTTCATTTCCGCGCGCATCGGGCTCGACACCAAGCCCCTCGAGATGCACGACATCTACCACCGCCGTTGGATCACGGCGGGGCTGCTGCCGGACAACCTGAAGGGCATCACCGGGGAGCTCGACAAGGCCGTGGAGTTCGTCATGGCGACGGTGAAGGACGACCCCTCCTTCCTCCAACTCGTGCCGTGCCCTTCATCCAAGGCCATGCGGTTCATCGCCAAGAACATCCCTGCGGACGACCCGGAGGTCGGGATCCTCTTCATGAACATGGGCGTGACCTGCAGGATGAGCGACGCGGGGTACGCGGATTTCTCGCGGTCCGTGGCCGAGACCCTCGCCCCCTGGGGAGACCGGGGCCTTTGGATCGAGGTCGAGGCCGTGCGGGGCGAGCTCTACTCCACGACCTGCCAGCTCAGGCTCCATCGGATCAAGGGCGCCGGCCTGGCTACCATGGTCATGGCGAGCATCGACCTGTCTTCCGGGAAGATCCTGGACCACCCCGGGGTCTCGGAGTTCCTGTCCTTCCCCAAGCCGCCCGCCAAGAAGAAATAAGTAATTTAACAGTAAAGTACTTGATTTTTAATGGCGCCGGGGCTACCCTTATCTTGTGACTTGGCGTCCCCTGGCGCGGCTGGCTTCCCAACGGGGGCAGTTCCTTCTGCCCACCATCTTCATCTTCCCGTCTTTCTTCCTGTTCATCTTCCTCATCTACGACACGGCCAAGCTCTCGCGCGAGAAGATCCGCCACCAGTTCGCGTTGGATGCCGCGGCCTTCGTGGAGATGACGAACTACTCCGACTTCTTGAACCGCTCCGCCTACGTCAACGGCGCCTTCCCCATGCGCATCTTCGCGGAGGGCTTCGGGGACATCGACATCAAGGGCGACCGCAAGAGGAAATGCTCGGGCTCCTCGTCCTGCTTCGTGTACCTGGGCGAGGTCCTCTACCGCAACGGGGTGTTCCCCTACGCTGACTGGCCGTCCGCGGGCTATCCTCCGGGCTACAAGCCGCCGAACCCCCTGCCGGACACCCTCAACGACAAAGACTCCTGGCCGATCCAGTACGCCAGCGGGCCCAACAAGGTCAACCAGAGCGAGACGGTCGAGCCGGGGCAGAAGAACGAGATCACCCCGAACCTCGACGCTTCCGAGTACCACGGGGACGTGTTCGTGATCTTCGACCAGGAGGACGCCCACGATTGGTGGCTCAACTGGGAGGACGCGCAGCAGATGGCCACCCTCTATGTCCAGATCTGGCAGCTCTTGGGCTCGGTGGAAGAAGCCCAGTACTCGGTGCTCTCCCGCCTGGTCAAGGCGCACAACTTCTACAAGAAGGCCTACTGGCTCAACACCGGGGACTCGATGGCCGACGCTGCCCTGGGAGCGGATTCCTTCCACGCTTCGGCGTCCGGCTTCCTGCATTCGAGCGACGGCGGCGGCGGCATCAAGTTCTTCTGCCATCAGAAGATCACCTATTACGGGAGCGTCCCGACCGGGCAGCTCATCCCTCCCTACATCGAGCAGGCGCCCACCAGCCCGGTCGGGACCCCTTTCCTCGACAAGTGCGAGGGAGGGGCGGGGCTGTTCCAGATCCTATGGGTCAAGCCCAGCGAGCTCAACAAGATGCGCAAGCCCTCGCTGGGCGCCTACGCGGGCTACCCCGTCACCCAGCCGTGGACCGCGCCCGGCAACTACTTCAACGTCAACTTCAACAGGAGGTTCTCCGAGTCCGGGAATTTCGTGGACGGGAACAATTACGATTCGAACACGGTCGCGGGCGACCGGCCCAAGGTGCACGCCACGGCCTCCTGCGGCGAGGGCTCCAAGGCCGAGGTCTGGCCCAACCCCACGCCCAAATTCCAGGTGAGGCTCTATCCGTGACCCGCCCGAACAATAAGGGACAGGCCACGACGGAAACCGTGCTCCTCCTGCCGATGTTCGTGTTCTTCCTCTACGCTTTTGCTAAGATATTCGCGGCGCTGGTACTCATCCAGAAGATGGAGATCGCGTCGTACTACGCGGCGCGGCGCTGGCAGCTCGAATCACACCGAAACTATCAATATGTGGCCCATGACGACGGGGTGCTCGCGGCGGACATCAAGAAAAGGGTCGCCGAGTACCTCGGGTACCAGACCGCGATCGGCAGGTTTCTCGACCTCGAGGGCGGGGCTCCGGTGCTCACCATCGAGCGCACCCAGGTCTGGCAGGTCGTCTACCTCAAAGTGGTCACCAAGCCGGTCGTGGTCTCGTGGATGTACAAGTCCAAGGGCTATGAGTTCGAGATCACGAAATACGTCCCCAACCGCGACCGTCCCATCGCGTTCGAGCTGCCGGGGATGAAGTAGCATATGCTCTGGGCCCGCCTACGACTCTTCCTCCAACGGAACTGGATCTGGTTCGCCATCGGCCTGCTGCTCATCGTCTCCATCGTCGTCCCGGTCTGGTACATGCAGGGGATGGAGGAGAGCGTCCGCAAGTACATCGTGGGCATCAACGTGGCCTCCATGCCCTGGGGCATCCTGCAGACCCTGGTCTTCGTCGGGTTCCTCTACCTCCTGCAGTACGGCGGAGGCTTCGCCTCGTTCAAGAAGTCGAAGGTGGCCGTAGGCGCGGTGAGCGTGCGTTTCACGGACGTCATCGGGCTCATGGAAGCCAAGCGGGAGGCGTGGGAGGTCGTCCAGCTCATCAAGGACCGGGCCGTGCTCAAGAAGGTCGGAGGCAAGATCCTGCACGGCCTGCTCATGGTCGGGCCGCCCGGCTGCGGCAAGACCATGCTCGCCAAGGCCATCGCGACCGAGGCCGGGGTGCCCTTCCTTTCCACCGCGGGCTCGGAGTTCGTGGAGATCTTCGTGGGCGTGGGCGCCTCCCGCGTGCGCAAGCTCTTCAAGCAGGCCCGGCAGTACGCCAAGGCCTACGGCTCCTGCATCATCTTCATCGACGAGCTCGAGGTCGTGGGCAAGGCCCGGGTGTTCATGGACGCCTTCGGCGGGTCGTCCGAGTCCAACAGCACCTTGAACCAGCTCCTCGTGGAGATGGACGGCCTGACCGACCAGGACACCAACGTGGTGGTCCTCGGCGCCATGAACGCCCAGGAGGAGGTCCTCGACCCGGCCCTGCTGCGGCCGGGGCGCTTCGACCGCACCATCACGGTGGGCCGTCCCAACCTCCAGGAGCGGCGCGACATCTTCGAGTTTTACGCGCGCCACATCGCGCTCGACCCCGGCGTGGACCTCGGCCGCCTGGCCCGCAAGGCGGTGTACAAGACCCCGGCCGAGATCGAGAACATCCTCAAGGAGGCCGCGCTCATCGCGGTGCGCGAGCGCCGTGACCGGGTGACCTACAAGGACATCTCGGCCGCCATCGAGCGCATCGAGCTCGGCGTGGCCCACCGCCTCAACCTCACCCCGCGCGAGCGGGAGATGACCGCCTTCCACGAGGCCGGCCACCTCCTCATCACCTACCTGACCCACCCGACCAACGACGTGTTCAAGGCCTCCATCGTCCAGCGGGGAGGGAGCCTGGGCGTGGTGCACTCCGTGCCGCGCGAGGAGCTCTACACCTCGGACATCAACACCTTGAAGGCCCACATCCGGGTCTCCCTGGCCGGCTATGTGGCGGAGCGGCTCAAGTACGGGGTCACCACCACGGGCGTGTCCTCGGACTTCGGCAAGGCCATGGCCCTCGCCCACGATATGGTCTGGGTCTACGGCATGGGCGGAGACGGCCTTATCGGGGACTTCAACCAGATCCCAGCCGGCGGGATGAACCGGCCTGGACAGCTTTCCGAGGCATTCAAAGAAAAGCTGAATATGGCGACCCAGACCCTGCTCCACGAGTGCGTCAAGGAGGTGGAACAGGTCCTCAAGGCTGAATTCCACATCCTGGAGCGCTTTTCCAAGGAGCTTTTGGCCAGGGAAGAGCTGGATTACGACGAAATAGTGCAGATTTTCATGGAATTCAACAAGCCTCCCAAGCCTCTTCCCATAGAGGCTCCTGAAGTCAAGCGGTACTTCCCTCCTCCATCGGCCAGTTGAGCGGTCAGAACCGGACGATTTCCCGGTCGTCTTGGGCGTGCAGGACGGGTTCCTGGTCGCGATTCTGCCTGCGCGCCGCTGCAAGCATCCGAATTGGCGGGACGCAAGAGCGCGGGGAAAATCAAGGGCTTGAAATACAGGAGGAATCTGCTATAATAAACTATAACTTTAATAATACATGTATAACAGAAAACAGTGTTTATCAAAATTAGGCGAGGAATCTTGCTTCCTTTGGGGGGCGCGCCAGACCGGAAAGAGCACCTTGCTCCGGAAACTTTTTCCCGATTCGCCCCGGTATGACCTTCTCCTCTCCGACGAATACGGGCGCCTGGGGAGCCATCCTTCCCTCCTCCGGGAGGAATTGCTGGCCCGTCCGCCCGGGCGCGGGCCGGTCGTCATCGATGAGGTCCAGAAAATCCCCGCATTGCTGGATGAAGTCCAATGGCTGATCGTTAATCAGAAAATCCAGTTCATCCTGTGCGGTTCGAGCGCGCGCAAGCTCCGGCGCGGCGGCGGAAATCTCCTGGGGGGGCGGGCGCTCCGCTACGAGCTATTTCCCTTGGTCTATCCCGAGGTTCCCGATTTCGACTTGATGCGCGCCCTCAACAACGGCATGCTTCCGCGGCACTACCGGGCCGAAAATCCCCGGGATATGATTCGCGCCTACGTCGGCGAGTACCTGAAAGAGGAAATCGCCGCCGAAGCCTTGGCGCGGAGCATCCCGGCGTTCAGCCGCTTCCTCGAGGCCGCGGCTTTCAGCAACGGGGAGGTCATCAGCTTCCAGAACATCGCCTCCGAATGCGGGGTGAGCGGACCCACGGCGAGGGAATACTTCCAAATCCTTGAAGACACCTTGATCGGCCGCTTCATCCAATCGTTCCAGAAACGGCCTAAGCGGAGGGTGGTTCAATCTCCGAGGTTCTATTTCTTCGACGTCGGGCTGGCCAATTTCCTGCTCAAGCGCGGGGAGATCGCCCCCCGGAGCGAGGCCTTCGGAAAGGCCTTCGAGCACCTGATCTCCCAGGAACTGAGCGCCCACAGCCACTATTCGGGGCTTCATTACCCCATCGCGTATTGGCGCACGTCATCCCAGTTCGAGGTTGATTTTATCCTGGGAGACCATGAGGTCGCCGTCGAGATCAAGGGGAGCGAGCAGGTGCTCTCCCATCATTTGAGGGGGATCAGAGCCTTTCAGGAGGAATACAAGATCAAGCGGGGCATCGTGGTGTCCATGGACCCCCGGCCCCGGAAGGTGGACGGGTTGGACATCCTGCCTTGGGAGGATTTTTTGAAACGGCTTTGGGGCGGGGAAATCTTGTCGTAGCGGCCATCCTGCACTTCAAAAGGGATGCCTTCCTGCGCGCAGTCCTTCCTCACGGCCTCCAGGCAGCTCTGCCAGCGGAAATCCGGATCTGGCTGTTTGAGCAGGAAATCCAGGTCCTCCGAAAACCGGTTCATCCCGGACACGATGCGCAGGCAGGTGCCGCCGTGGAACATGGCTTGCGCGAACATGCCCGCACGAGAGAGACTGCACAGCACATAGTGCTGCATGAGCTCCTGCAGCACGTTCTCCTGCTCAACCGGGTTCGCCGGCGCATAATCGCGGATTCTCGCGTTCAAGACCCTATCCAGCATGGTTCACGGTTCCTCTCAGCCCCGAGATGTACGCGCGCACGCGTGGGCTTCGGATGCTGTCTGAAATCTCGTCCGCCGCCTTGAAGGAAAGCGTCCGCAGATCATCCTCCTCGATGCGGAGCGACTCGGTCAGATACCCAAGTCCGTCGCGGTTCCACGTGATGTCCTTGTTGAGGTAGACCGCATCGGCGATGGCGCGCAAGGGTTCGGCGATGAACGCCCAGGCGTTGCGCGCGACTTCCACGGCCGAAACTCCGGCGCGAGGCGCGCGCGCCGGCACGCGGCGAAAATCGAAGACCCCCAGCGGCGTGGAGAATTCCCGGCTGCGTCCGAGCATGACGCTGCTCACCTGGTAGACCGCCTCAGGAATCAGTCCGTGATGCGCCAGCGCGGACTCCAGACTGATATGGGACGGGGCATGCAGTATTCCGGCCAGCACGAACGGATGCGGTTCGGACTTCCGATAAGGCGGGCTGAGCACAAAAAGCCCTGGGATCAGACGCAGAATTTCGCCCGCCTTAAAGGCCCGATGCACCAACAGCGCGCGCGCGCCGTTGCTGCAGTCCGGGAACAGATTGCCGATGACTGTTTCATTGAATACCCCGCCCGGCGGAGCCAGCTTGAAAACCCTCTCAGTCAGAGTTTGCATTATTGCTTATATATTACGATATTCGTAATCTAACGGCAATATTGCCCAGGAGCCTCGTGACGTTATCAGAACCGGACGAGCTCTCGGTCACCCTGCGTGTGCAGGACAGGCTCCTGGTCCCGGTTCTGTCTTCGGGCTGCGTCCTGCACTTTGGGCTTGAGGTAGTCGTAGAGGGCCTGCGTCGTGACCCGCCCCGAGCCGTCCTTGGCGCCGCCGTTCAAGCCCTTGAGGAAGTAGTAGGTGAAGGTCCCGTGCCCCTGG